>JAJRYF010000078.1 GCA_024275935.1 Gammaproteobacteria bacterium
CTAATTGCGTTGGTGAAAAAATTATCTAGTGATTACCCAAACTTGAAATACATAGCCGGGCATGCCGACCTAGACCAGCGTCAAGTACCCGCCAGTGATAATCCGGAACTGATGATTTATCGCAAAATAGATCCCGGCCCACAATTTCCCTGGCAGCAATTACTAAGTGCAGTCAGTCTGGAAAGGCAGCTTGGTGATGGATAAGAGGCAACATTGGGAAAATCGCTACTCCAGCACCAAAGCCGATAAACTAACCTGGTATCAACCCAAGCCCGAGCAATCCATAAATTGGATCCACAGGCATTGCGCTAAAGACCAGGCCTTGATAGATGTAGGTGCTGGCGCGTCAACCCTCACCGACCACCTGCTGGAAGATGGCTACAACAACATCACCCTATTGGATCTATCCGAACAATCTCTAGAGGAGAGTCGGGCTCGCCTGGGTAGCAAGGCCGCGGCCGTTAAGTGGATAGCAGCTGATATAACCAACTGGCAGCCCACTGAAAAATATGACCTCTGGCATGATCGTGCAGTATTTCACTTTCTTACCGAAACCACAGACCGAGCCGCTTATATGCAGTCACTGGCGACTGGTTTAAAAACCGGGGGTATTCTAATCATGGCAACCTTCGCCATTGGTGGCCCGGAAAAATGCAGCGGCCTGCCAATTGTCCAATACGATGCCGACAAATTACAAACCGAGCTTGGAAGTAAATTTCTGTTGCTGGAAAGCATTCAGGAAAATCATCCAACCCCAGCCGGCAACAACCAGTTGTTTAACTGGTGTGTTTTTCAACATGTATGAACACCAGAAAAACCTTGCTGAGGTCTGCTTTATTACCAACAAGAGCAACCTATTAGCAAAAATATGAGAAAATGATTATATCCCGAGCTACTAATAATACATATAGCTCTAAGTTGGACCCTGCTGAGGCAGTTTAATGAACTCTAAAAGCAATAAAGTAGTTTCCATAGGTCATGCCAGAAACCCCGGCATGCCACTCGACCTGGATGAGGTTCTGCGCTACCGGATAAACCGTAGTGCGGTTGAATCCAGAGCGGCCAGCCTGGCTGGGCGACGATCCGTCAAAAAACAATGGCAGGCAGCCTGGCTATTGAAGGCCGTTACCTGTATTGATCTAACCACCCTTGCCGGGGATGATACCGATGGTCGGGTACGCCGCCTTTGTGCCAAAGCCCGCCAACCGGTACGCCCAGAAATATTGCAGCAACTTGGAGTCCAGCGGCTAGAGGTTAAACCCGGTGCGGTCTGTGTCTACCATAACTTCATCAAAACCGCAGTTAAGGCTTTAGCCGGAACCGGCATTCCGGTAGCGGCTGTATCAACTGGGTTCCCAGCCGGCTTATCGCCACTTTCAACCCGCCTTGCCGAAATCAAAGCCTCGGTCAAGGCCGGCGCTGAAGAAATCGATATTGTGATTGAGCGCAACCTGGTGCTAACCGAAAACTGGACTGAGCTGTATCGTCAGATCAGCAAGGCCAGAGTTGCCTGTGGCGCGGCCCACCTCAAAGTTATATTGGGTACTGGCGAACTTGGCACCTTAAATAATGTAGCCAGAGCTTCAATGTTGGCGATGATGGCCGGGGCTGATTTTATCAAAACCTCCACCGGCAAAGAAAGCGTGAACGCTACCCTGCCGGTATCACTAACTATGATCCGGATGATTCGCAACTATTATGAATTAACCGGGTTTAAGATCGGCTACAAGCCTGCTGGCGGCATAGCAGAGGCTAAAACCGCCATCCAGTACCTACTATTGATGAAAGAAGAGCTGGGTAATGCCTGGGTTCAGCCGGAGTTATTCCGTTTCGGCGCATCCAGCTTATTGACCGATATTGAGCGCCAACTTGAACACTGTGCCAGCGGTCGTTATGCCGCCTACGCCCACCAGCCACTAGTCTAAGACATTGGTGTAAGAGACCATAATTATGAATAAATCAGTAACTGAAATTTTCCGCTCTTTAGACTATGGCCCAGCCCCAGAAAGCCCGGAACAAGCCGCTCTCTGGTTGGAGACCCATAAACATAAGTTTCAACTATTTATTAATGGCAAGTGGGTAAAGGCCAACGGCAAATATTTTGCCAGCCAGAACCCGGCCAGTAACAAACGCATTGCGCGTATATCCCAGGCCACTAAAGCGGATGTGAATAAGGCTGTAAGCGCCGCACACAAGGCGGGCCCTGCCTGGCGTAAACTTTCTTGCCACCAACGAGCGCGCTATCTATATGCGCTGGCACGACTGGTGCAAAAACATACTCGTACTCTAGCCGTATTGGAGTCGATGGATAACGGCAAACCAATTCGCGAGAGCCGGGATATTGATATTCCCCTGGTTGCCAGGCATTTTTATTACCATGCTGGCTGGGCACAATTGCGTGACTCTGAGCTAGCGCAATACCAACCCCACGGAGTAGTTGGCCAGATTATCCCCTGGAACTTTCCCATGCTTATGCTCGCCTGGAAAATCGCCCCGGCACTGGCAGCAGGTAATACCGTGGTGCTAAAGCCTGCCGAACAAACCTCGTTAACTGCTTTATATTTCGCGGAACTGTGTATTAAAGCAGGTATCCCGGCAGGGGTAGTCAACATTATTACCGGCGCTGGTGAAACCGGCAAAGCCCTGGTGGCACACCCACAGGTAGATAAAATTGCCTTTACTGGTTCCACCGAGGTCGGCAAATATATTCGTGCGGAAACTGCTGGCTCGGGCAAGGAAATAACTCTAGAACTGGGTGGTAAGTCACCCTTTATAGTCTTTGCCGATGCCGACCTTGATAGTGCCGTTGAGGGCATAGTAAACGCTATCTGGTTTAATCAGGGTGAGGTTTGTTGTGCCGGCTCAAGGCTGTTGGTAGAAGAATCTATAGCTACGGCTTTTTATGCCAAGCTGCGTAAACGCATGAGTAAGCTCCGCGTTGGCGACCCGCTGGACAAGGCTATTGATATTGGCGCGCTGATAGATGCAACCCAGCAGGCTAGAGTGAGTTACTTAATCGCCGCCGGTATCGAAGACGGCGGAAAAATGTGGCAACCTAAAACCCGCCTGCCAAAAACCGGCTGTTTCCTGCCCCCAACATTAATTACCGGGGTGGAGCCTGCATCACGCCTGGCACAAGAAGAAATCTTCGGCCCGGTACTGGTGGCCATGACCTTCCGCACACCAAGCGAGGCTGTGGTGCTGGCAAATAACACCCGTTACGGGCTGGCTGCAAGCATCTGGTCAGAAAACATAAATGTGGCCCTGGATATGGCCGCCCAAGTGAAGGCGGGCATTATTTGGATAAATTCCACCAACCAGTTTGATGCCGCCTGTGGTTTTGGTGGGTATCGTGAATCAGGTTATGGCCGCGAAGGTGGCCGCGAAGGGATGTTGGCATATTTAACCCCCAAAGCTGAACAGCGCAGACCAGCATTAAAAGCTTTGGTTGCCACTAAACTTGTATCGTTGAAACCACTTACAGACAGCCTTGACCGCACCCCGAAAAACTATGTTGGTGGCAAGCAAGCCCGGGCTGATGGCAATGCCTGTATGCCAGTAATTACCCCTGCTGGTACTTTGGCAGGAGAGGTTGGTCTAGGCAACCGCAAGGATATTCGTAACGCCGTGCAAGCCGCTGTAAAAGCGGTTGGCTGGGGCAGTAGCACCGCCCATTTGCGCGCCCAGATTATCTATTTTATCGCTGAAAATTTGGCCATCCGAAAAACCGAATTTAGTGAGCGGATTCAGCTCTTAACTGGTAACAGCAAAGCCAAGGCTAGACAGGAAGTTGAGCAATCTATTGAAAGCCTGTTCACCTATGCCGGCTTTGCCGACAAGTTTGACGGTGCAGTACACACCCCACCGGTACGCGATATCGCCATCGCCATGAACGAGCCCCTGGGAATACTTGGCATTATCGCTCCGCAAACCTCACCCCTACTAGGCTTGGTAACTTTAATGGCAGCCGCCATTGCCATGGGAAACCGGGTAGTAATCATTCCTTCCGATATTCACCCCTTGGTAGCCACCGATTTTTATCAGGTGCTGGAAACCTCAGATGTACCCGCCGGAGTAGTCAATATCATCACCGGTCAGCATTTTGAGCTGGCGCAAACTCTGGCAGAGCATGAAGAAGTAAACGCTCTTTGGTACTTAGGCAAGGCTGGCGGCGTTAAAGCAATTGAGCAGGCATCTATTAGCAACCTGAAACAGGTCTGGTCACATGGCGAGCGCGAAACCAAGTGGGCGCAATTAAGCCCACGCCGGGTGCTGGAGAAAGCCACTCAAGTGAAGAATATCTGGGTTCCTTACGGCGCGTAAATAAGCACGCCCAATTTTTACCGAGTATTGTTCAAGCATGAAAAAACTGGTTATATTATCTGGTGCCGGAATCAGTGCAGAAAGCGGCATCCAGACATTCCGTGATGCTGATGGGCTCTGGGAAGGGCACGATGTAATGGCAGTCGCCTCACCCCAAGGTTGGCGTGATGACCAGGAGCTAGTCCTGGAGTTTTATAACCAACGGCGCCAACAAGCACTAACTGCGGAACCCAACCTAGGACACCAGATAATTGCCGAGCTAGAGCAATCTTTTGAAACCACAGTAATTACCCAAAATGTGGATGCCTTGCATGAGGAGGCTGGCTCTAGTCGTGTTATTCACTTACATGGTGAGCTATTCAAGTCACAAAGCACAGCGCACCCGGAGTTGGTTTACCCCATGAGTGGGTGGGAACTAAAAACCGGAGACTTGTGCGAATTAGGCTCACAGCTCAGGCCTTTTATAGTCTGGTTTGGTGAGGAAGTGCCGTTACTCAAGCAGGCTATAACTGAAGTTCTGAGCGCAGATATCTTTGTGGTTATTGGTACATCATTGCAAGTCTACCCCGCTGCCAGCCTTATTCAATATGTAAAACCAAGCGCCCCAAAATACATTATTGACCCCAATATTCCTGATGTCGCAATGCAAGCAGGCTTGCATTTAATTGCAAAAGGCGGGGGTAGTGGCATGACTGAACTGAGAGAGATACTCTTGGGGGGTCACTCACTTTTTGTTTGAGCAATGCCCATGACTTTTAAGTCGACTGACTTGGTCAGCCCTATCTCTTTCAAAAACTAGCCTCTCTCCTAATGTTACAGAGACGGATTACGGGAATGAATACTGCTGTGGCCAAAATAACTTGACCACTACACATTTTCCGTTGGCAACCCTAGATTTATTTATTCAAGCAGGCCTCTACCGGGTATTGACTGCAACAATTGCCGAGTATATTCCTGCTGCGGGTTTTCAAACAAATCTTTGCCGCTCCCCTGCTCCACAATTTCACCTTTGTACAACACCACAATACGGTCGGCAATGTGTTTTACCACCGCCAGATCGTGGGATACAAACAGCATAGTCAGGCCATACTCTTTGCCTAAATCCAGCATTAAATCCAATATTTGCGCCTGAATAGTCACATCAAGTGCAGACACTGGCTCATCAGCAACAATGAATTCAGGCCGGGTTGCAAGCGCCCTGCCAATAGCGATGCGCTGGCGCTGACCGCCTGAAAATTCATGCGGGTATTTACGCACAAATGCCCGCGCCAGGCCGACATCATCCATCAATTTCAGCACCCCTTGCTCGACGGTTTTCCTGGATTCAATTTTGTGCAGCAGCAAAGGCTCGGCAAGGGTGTCATATACCGACATACGCGGATTCAACGAAGCATACGGGTCCTGAAAAATCATTTGCATGCGCCTGCGCATTTTTTTCAAGTCCTGACCCTGCAATTCGGTGAGATCAATGCCATCAAAACTAATGCTTCCAGAAGTTATCGGAACCAGCCTTAAAATATACCGCCCCAAAGTTGATTTACCGCTACCAGACTCGCCCACCAGACCCAATATTTCACCCTTGCGAATATCCAGACTGACATCTTTGATGGCTTTTACCGGTTCTTTATGCCTGCCCTGATCAAACCAGGTGTTCAAATTGCGGATAGAAATAAGGGTTTCTGGTTGCGCCTCAGCAACTACTTTAGTGCCAGCTGGGATAGCCGCTAATAACTTACGGGTGTAAGGATGTTGCGCATTTCTAAAAATTCCCTGGCGGTCACCGTGCTCAACGATTTTGCCATTTTGCATGACAATAATCTGATCCGCTATATCAGCCACTACGGCAAGATCGTGGCTGATAAAAATTATCCCAATGCTATGCTTGGTTTGCAGATCAGCCATCAGTTTTAATATTTGTGCCTGAATGGTTACATCCAATGCGGTAGTCGGTTCATCAGCTATCAATAACTTAGGTTCATTGATAAGCGCCATCGCGATCATCACCCGCTGTCGCATACCCCCGGAAAACTCGTGTGGGTAGCTGTCGATTGTCGATTGCGGATCACGAATACCGACTTCCTCCAACAGTTCTATGGCATGTTGCCGCGCCTCTTTTTTTGCCACTTTTTTATGGAAAATAATAGGCTCCATCAGCTGATGGCCAATGGTCATATACGGGTTGAGGCAGGTCATCGGGTCCTGGAAAATCATAGCAATATCGCGCCCACGAATTTGCCGCAGCTCCGACTCCGACAGCTGTAATAAATCATTACCTTCAAACACCGCACTACCACCTTCAATTTTGCCCGGTGGTGTAGGTATCAAGCCCAACAAACTGTAACAGGCAACTGATTTGCCCGAGCCAGACTCACCGATAATGGCAGTGATTTTTCCGGTTTCTACCGTAAAACTAATATCATCTACTGCTTTAACCTCGCCATTACGCGTGTGGAAGCTGACTTTTAGATTTTGAACATTCAATAATGACATAATAAATTTTTCCTCGGCCTAATCTTTAGAGCTGCGAACATCAAGCGCATCGCGTAAGCCATCGCCTAAAAAGTTCAGGGAAAACAAAGTTAAGGCGAGTGCCAGGCCAGGAAAAATCAGCAACCAGGGAAACTCTTCCATGGTTTCTGCACCGTAAGAAATTAACAAGCCCCAGGAGGTTTGTGGTGGTTGTATACCCAGGCCCAGAAAGCTTAAAAAGGCTTCCAGCAACATTACCCCGGGAATCGTCAATGTGGTGTATACAATAATGGGTCCCAAGGCGTTAGGCACCAGGTGCCGGCGAATAATAGCGAGTGGGCCAAGACCCAGAGAAATCGCTGCTTCAACAAACTCCTGTTGCCGCAGCGCCTGCACCTGTCCCCGCATAATCCGTGCCATAGTCAGCCATTCGACCATCCCAATCGCTAAAAACAGCAGTAACAGGTTGCGGCCAAACACCACCATTAATAAGATAATAAAAATCATAAATGGCAGGGCGTAGAGTATATCTACCATACGCATCATAAAGGCATCGGTTCTGCCGCCAACATAGCCTGCAATAGCGCCGTATGTAACCCCGATAAGTAAGGCTACGGCAGTTGCTACAAACCCCACTGCCAGTGAAATTCTCCCGCCATACATAATCAGAGTTAGCAGATCCCGGCCAAAAATATCGGTACCTAACCAATGTTGCAGCGATGGCGGGGTGGCACCCAAGTCCAGGTTTTGCTCTTCGTAGCCGTAGGGCGCAATCCATGGGGTCAGCAGCGCAATAATAATGAACAGCACCAGTACGGCCAGACCAAACAGCGCCATTCGGTTTTTTTTCAGCCGGGTCCAGGCATCCTTCCACAGAGAAGTGCCTTGCTCAGCCATGGCAATATCAGTGATATTATTTTCCGGCACAGCATTTTCAATTGATGTCATTTTGACTCTCCCAGTTGAGCTCGCAATCTGGGGTTCATCCAGGCGGCGAGAATATCTGAAAGCAGGTTGAATAAAATAATCAAAGTAGAGAGGAATACCGTGGTACCCAAAATCATTGTGTAATCACGGTTAAAGGCGGCCTGAACATAAAAACGGCCGAGCCCCGGAATCTGAAAAATGGTTTCCACCACAAACGAACCAGCCAATAAACCCGCAAACGCAGGCCCTAAAAACGCAACCACAGGAATCAGTCCGCCGCGCAAGCCGTGCTTTATTACGATATGCCATTCAGGCAAGCCTTTAGCGCGCGCGGTTCTAATATAATCCTGAGACATCACTTCCAGCATGCCGGCCCGCCCCAGACGGGCAATATAGGCGGCGTAAGCTGCCCCCAGGGTCAGGCTGGGAAGAATTTTATCCCCCGGAATGTCACCCCAGCCGGATACCGGCAACCACTCCAGATAAATCCCGAACACCAGCACTAACAACGGCCCGAGTAAAAATGAAGGCATACAAATACCAATCATAGCAGCTGACATGGGGATATAATCCTGGGCCGTGTTTGGTTTTAGCGCGGCCATTATACCTGCCACCCCTCCCAGAATCAGTGCCACCATCAATGCATAGAACCCCAGTTCTGCTGTCACCGGCAAGCCCGCCGATATCAATTCGTTAACATCGCGTCCGGGGTATTTAAACGAAGGCCC
>JAJRYF010000079.1 GCA_024275935.1 Gammaproteobacteria bacterium
AGAGCCCCCATGGATGGGTTCACGGCGTGTCTCAGGCGGGCACTCAGAATTCATGTCCCCGGTGGCAAAAAATAGTACACGCCACTTACATAGTAAGGGTTATAGCCAGCAATGCACAAAGTTAACGGGACAGCAATGAAACCCTGTCTACAAGTTAACTACAGTAAAGATTCAGCAGAATCTCTATTGTCCAGGACTGATACTAATACTCTGGGGGTTTTTGAGTTCTCCGAAACCACGCCCCAAACAACCGACCCGCGCCATGTACATATACCCCTACCCCACCTCGGCACAGTTCGCTGTGAGGTTTGGCAGGCATCTACTCCGGTAATAAGTGGGCAATATGGGGTTATTCAATTTAATAGTTGCGCTGATCTAACTTTGGCTCATTTGCGCATTGAGCTAAATGCTGATACCAAAATAGACACTGCTACCAGAGATGCCTACCAACACATTCTGACTTTTCTAGCTCAACACAAGCACCCCTGGCCTTTAAAAATTTGGCATTACTTTCCAGCCATCACAAGTGGTGAGAATGATGACGAGCAATACCGTTTATTCTGTGCTGGCAGGGCTTATGCAACCACTGACAATCCAATCATTATGACTGCCATCCCTGCAGCAACGGCAGTTGGGTCAGAATCTGCACAAGATCATCTATTAATTTATTTCCTAGCTGGCCCAGAATCTGGTCAAATGGTTGAGAACCCACGACAAATTCCAGCCCCTGAGTACCCGCGGCAATACGGCATCAGAAGTCCGTTATTTTCCCGTGGTACTTTAATATCTTCAGGCGAAACCCATCAGTTTTTAATTTCTGGTACAGCCAGTATTCTAGGGCATCAGTCTATGCACGATGAAGATGTGCGCGCCCAAACTCGTGAGGCATTACTAAATCTAACAGCATTGATTTCACAGGGTCGTCGTTTGGCACCACTGAGCCGCGATCAGCGGCGCAAATTTGTTCGCTCTGGTGGTGTATTGCGAGTATATGTCAAGCATTCAGAAGACTTGATATCAATCAAAGACGAGCTCTCTCAACACCCACTTGGCAAGCTCCCTACAATGTATTTGCGGGGTGATATTTGTCGTGAAGAGTTACTCCTGGAGATTGATGGTATTTTCTAATCCTCGCAGCCCATATCTCAGCGTGCAAATGGCTGCTCATACATCGCCCAAATAGAAGACCCTTCTTCCGAGACCGCCCAGTCCAGTCTTAGTGGCATACGGTAAGCCATCACCCTGAAACTCAGGCCCACATCCTATTTTAAGTCTTTAATAAATAGGTCTGCATTATATTTAGGCCCAACCCTGCCAGCTTCGGCAAAAACCACAACTTGCCACCAGTCAATTTCCAAATGCTTCAATAAGGGTAATCTGTTCAGACCATTTACCTGCGGAATCATTCGTAGTTCCGCGCCATAATAAACTGCGGACTTATCATGAAACCTAGCAGTTGGGTAAGCCCTAAGGCGATCAAAGCCGCCCAGCTGTGAGCCAAAACCAGGCGGTGGGCGATTAGACACTTGGCCGGTTTGTTCATTTAGCTCCCAAGTAGGTGTGGAAGATGTCCAAAAATTTAACGCTAATACTTGCTGTCTAAACCATTTTGAAGAGCCAAGATTAAAATACTTGCTGGCCTCAAACTCAATGCTAGTCCAGCTATTACTGCTATCACCCCAGCCAAAATCTCTACTCAAAGTAAGTTTCTGGCGACTCCCATAACTTGGGTTTGAACTAAAGTCGGTATTATCGTAATCTAGCCATAACATGATTCCATTGGTACTTACAGCAAGTGGAGACTCCCTGGTCCTCTGATCCAAATCACGATAGCGGTAGAAGTAGCGGCCCCCAATAGTAGTCACACCACTAGTCGTTGGGTTCCAGTGGGATCCGCCCCGAGCTTCAGAACTTAATAGGCCATCTTTCGTCTTAAATGTAGTTAACGGATTATCCTTAGCCATACCAATGGCCAGTGGCTAATTGAAGTCAATCTCAACATGCCGATCGTTGCTGACGCCAGAATAAAATCATCTTCCAAGGAATCATTTGAGCCCGCCGGAGTACCCGATAACCTCCCTGGGCTTTCATAAAACCGCTGATCGGTGTAATGGGCATTCAGAGCGAAGATATCGAAAAACCACCTATCTAGCCCATCAAAGCGAAAATTACGCAATGAAGCGGCTACCAACCACGAGTCATTGCTAGTGCTAAACGCTGCGGCAGTAAGGCTACTCTGTGGCTGGTTTACCCCTGAAATAAAACCGCCAACTCCATAAGCTGTGCCCAAGGAGTCGGTTGAAAAAACAAAAGGCAATAGCCCCCAGCGCGTCTTCCCATATTCCTCATCTTCATCCAGAGTAATTGAGGCCGCAGCAACTCCTCCACTCAGTGCTAAAAGAACTATTACAAACACACTAAGCGCCCAAGCTTTCAGCTCCTGCTTACCATGAATAATAATTGCACCCATTTCTTGATTTCCTTAAAGCAATACTTTGATTGCTGGTCGTGGAATCCACATAACAAAGCCCCAGCCGGCGCGTCATGCACCGGCTGGGTATATCTATTAGTTCAAAGGCAAAGGCTTCAAAGTAAGTGGGTCCTTCAGTGGTATCTGCTGCAATTTCAACCCGGTCACAGCTTCCATACTGCCTGACTCACCATCGCCTTTAGCGGCTTCTGCAAGCTTGCCGGTTAATAAAATCCTTAATTGCTCTGGTTGCAGGTGGTCTTGAGCGGCTTTTTGCACTGCGGCGATATCAACTGCATTAGTGTTAGCCTCATAGTTTTTCCAATAATCAGCAGGAGTCCCCAGCAAGTGATCGTCGGTAATTGCTGCCACTACTCTGGACGCATTTGAGTAGCGCTCATTCAAAATCGAAATTACTGCTTGCCTGGCAGTGCTTAGTTCTTTTGCCGAGACCGGTTCAATCTTGATTCTGGCAATCTCCTCGAGCACAATCTTGCTGGCCTCTGGCACAGAAACATTCTTTGACTGGAAATATACCAAATACATACCCGGGTAATATTGGCCCAGCGGGTAAGCACTACCGGCAGAGTACGCCAAGCCCTCATCACTACGAACCCGCTTGGTGATTCTAGAAGTGAAGCCACCACCACCAAGAATATTATTCATAACCCTGATCGCAAACTCCTGCGGGTCACCAACTTTAGGGCCAGGGTGAAACATCCGCACTCTAGTCTGGGTTACATCATCCTTGTTCACACCATAAAGGCCGACAGCTATGGGTTTAGCTACAGTTGGAATTGGAGGTAGTTTTACACCTTTATTTAAGCGTGCAATTTGTTTATTCAGCTTATGCACCATCGCCTGCGGGTCAACATCACCGTTGATACTGATTACCAGGTTAGGTGAAGCGAATACCTGCTGGGCATAAGCCCGCATAGCAGCGGCATTTATCGCCTCTATTTGCGTCGCTGTTGCCTGGGAGCTACGGTAACTATCAGCACCAAAGCGCATTTCATTAAACACCCGACTTTCAATATTACGGGTATCATCATTGCGGCGTTTCATAGCTTCTATAAACTGAGTTTTTTTAATCTCTAAACGCTGCTTATCAAAACGAGGCTCTGCCAACACATCAAACAACAATTTCAGGCTCTCATCCAGATTAGAACTAAGGCTGTTCATATCAGCAGAAGCTGAGGTGCCACCAATATCAATTGCAACTGTGGTCGCCAAAAATTCAAGCTTCTCATCCAAATCCTCAGGGGTGAGCGACTTAGTACCGCCATCACGGAGCATACTGGCCGTGAGGTCCGCCAAACCAGCATCAGCTGCCTTTAGCAGATAAGTGCCAGCACGCACATTCACGCTGACCGCAACCAGCGGCAAGGATGAATCAGGCACGATGTAGGCCACATTACCATTTATCAATTTATAGCGATAATCAGCGGCTGTGGGAATCTTGATCTCGCTGGCAGCAAAACTTAAGTCCTCAGGATGCGCTGCCAGGCCTGTTCGGAATTTTATATTCTCTACCTCAGAATTGCTTTGCTTTGTCGTAGAGGCACAGGCGGCAATTAACAATATGGCCAGAATAAGTATGGCGAATTTAATAAATTTCATGCTGACTCTCCTTATTTACCCAGCTGCTTAATAACATAATCGATCACCACTTGCATTTCTGCGGGTGCTTGAGAACGCATGGACTCTAGTTGTGGCAACATCTCTTTTTGCTTCTCCGCTGGCATCGACTTAAGCTGTGTCAGCATTTGCTGGGCTGTCTGTTTTTGTTCATCACTAAAGCCAGCCAACTCAGGGTCTTCTGGTTCCCCGCCAGCCTTGCGCATAAATAGCTTACTGCCCATATTCTCAGCTAACAGATATTTATTAGCCACTCGCTGAACATCCTCGCGGCTAACTTTGCTTACCCGATTCATTACCGTTTCCATGCTCGTCCAGTCGCGCAGGCCGTCGTAATAAAGCAACTGAATAGCCAGAAAGAAATTATCTTCCAGTCGACGGAAGTTATCTGCGGTCAGATTATTACGCACCTTCTCCAGCTCATATTCAGAAATCCCATCAGTCTGAATTTTTGCAACTTCCTCCAATAAAATAGTTTTTAATGCATCCGGGTCTACACCCGCTTTACCGTTGGCACTCAATTGAAAGATACCATCATATTTCTGTGCATTTTCAGTCGCAGAAGCTGATGTCGCTAATTGGTCTTTCAGCACCAGGCGCTTATGCAAACGACCGGTTTTTCCGTTAAATACATTTGCTAACACCATTAATGCTGGATGATCTTCGCCGCCGTAGGCTGTAGTCCGGAAGCTAAGGGTGGCACTTGGGGGAGCATCAACTTCCGCACGATAGACAAAATTACCAGCTGGCGGCATATACATGGTGACTACATCCGGCGGCAATTGCTTACCCCGTGGGATTCGCCCAAAATACTGCTTGGCCCATGCCAGCGCTTGTGCTTCATCAAAATCACCAACCAAAACTGCGGTCAAATTATTTGGCGCATAATAAATATCGAAAAAATTCTCTGCTTGCTCACGAGTGATCGCAGCAATATCGCTAGGCCAACCAACTACCGGCCAGCCATAAGGGTGTCCACGCCAAAACAGTGAGTTATAAACCTCGTTTTGAACCCCAGTTGGAGTAGATTCAGTGCGCATACGGCGCTCTTCATAAACCACATCGCGCTCTGAATAAAACTCACGAAATACCGGATCAGAAAGCCGATCACTTTCCATCCAGAACCATAATTCGAGTTTATTTCTAGGCACCCGCAAAAAATATACCGTCATATCTGCATTGGTGAAAGCATTCATCCCGGTAGCGCCTTGCTCGGTATATATCTGATCAAACTGGTCTTTGATAATATTGTCGCGCTGTTTTTCAATCAAAGCCTGGAATTGCTCTTGCAGGCCATTCATTTCTTCTGTAACCAATGCCGGATCGCTCATTGACTCAGCTTGCCCTGTGCGCACCTTTAGGCGCGAATCGCGTTCCAGCAGAAACATTTTTCCCCGTAGCGCATCTAGTTCTGCCCTGATCTGATCATCCAGAGCCGCATCTTGTACTCCAATCGTACTGGTACCTTTGAACATCATATGTTCAAACAGGTGCGAAATCCCGGTTATACCAGGGCGTTCATTAGCTGAACCCACATGCGCAACCCAGCCACCGGTAATCATCGGCGCACCTGGGCGTTGTACAAACAAAAAGCGCATGCCATTATCTAAACGATGCTCGGTAACGATATCACGCAAGCTCTGTTCTTGTGCCAAAGTTGGCAACGCGAGTAACAACATAACTGTAGCTAGGAGGAATTTTTTCATTTTGGTACCTATTTGAGGAACATCTATTTAAGGAACATCTATTTAATGGCGTACTTAGCTCTGGCCTATTCTAGGTTATCAGCACCGGCAACTCAATATTTGGCGACCTAGGCAGCGGTACTGAAACCCCTGCACTACTGAAATTAAATCGACCATTCTGATAAATCAGCCAAATCGGGCCTTTCTGGTATACTTATGCCTAATATTTTGATGAATAATATGTGGAAACAGTATGTTATTACTTATTTCAGAGGCTTACGCATGAAAACAATTCACAAACTGGTTCTGTTAGCTATCTTATCTCTAGTACCAGCCATCGTATTGGCATTGACACCCGGTATCCCGTTGACGGGCCCCGCTGTGCCCTGTGTTGGCTGCGACAGTCTGACCGAAGCGCCATATCCAGAAACCGGAATTTGGTTCAACCCGGAGGAGGCCCCAGGATCAGGGCTAAATTTCGAAATCCAGAACGGTGTAATCTCAGGCTTCCTTTACAGCTATTCAACTACTGGCCAACCTGAGTGGCTGATGTTCTCAGGCCCCTTGGTTCGTTCAGAAAGAGACGGGGTTCTGTGGGAGCTTGACGCCAGGTTGCTCCGGGTTGAAGGCGGTAACTGCTTCACCTGCGGATATATTCCTCCTGACCAGTTCACTACTGATGATGGCCGCATTGTGCTGAATTTCAAACAACGAAATCACCTGCATATCAGAGTTAATATAGACAATCTTGGAACTCTTTTTAACCAATTTTTCGTACCATTCACTTATGGCTCCGCGGGCAAAGCCTACTTTAGTGAACAAACACCATATCTATTCCCGGTTTTGGGCGAAGAGCAGTATAAAGAACCTTTTTTACTTTCTTTTAGACCAGTAAACAGTGCCGAGAATAATCTCTGGAACTCCATACATACCTACATTAGGGGCCCTTACCTCTCCGAAAACCCAGAAAATAAAGTACTAACATATAATATCTGGGAGCTACAACCAAACGGACCTCAAGTCGGCACTGAAGTCCCTCCTCCTTATGGGCAAGTAATCTGCGCGCTTGATACGGAAGCCGAGCAACCTGGTTGCAAAGTTGAGGTAAAAGGCATCACCTACACAATGCCCATAGGCAACTTCGGCGACTCTCGCTTCTTTGGCGAAGCTGCTGACGGTTCTGTAATCGAAGGCTTCCGGCTTGAGTATGACTAGCTTGTTCTAAATAGCGCATGGAGCAGTTGTCCGACCACCGATATACCAGCACAAATCCAATAACCCCAGACTCCCCAACCCCCAGATAGAAACACGGATACTGCACATACTATTGGTTCCACAGTGAAACCAATATGATGTGCATGGATGCACGAATGCAGCGATTACAGGATGTAAAAGAGCTGTCATACATATCATATCGTGCCTCTATCTGGGAATTGGGGGTACTTTTGGCATTGTGAACTACTGCGCCAGCGGTGGTACAATGTACAGCTACCTCAAACCTTGGAAAATAATTGTGAAAAAAATACTTGTAGTAATTACAGCCTCTATGCTCGCGATTTTACTTAGCGCGTGTACAGAAGAAAAAAATAATGTCGTAGAGGCCACCGCCAGCCTGCCAGCCGGTGTTACCTTGATAGAAGAGTTCACGGGTGACGATAGCGGTATTACCATTCCTTATACCAAGTATATGCTCGATAACGGCCTTACCGTGGTTTTGCATCAAGATCACTCTGATCCACTGGTGCATGTCGATGTTACTTATCATGTTGGCGCTAACCGTGAAGAAGTCGGGCGTTCAGGTTTTGCCCACTTTTTTGAACATATGATGTTCCAGGGTTCAGCAAATGTTGCTGATGAAGAACATTTCAAGATTGTTTCCAACGCTGGTGGCACTTTAAACGGCACTACCAATTCAGATCGTACAAATTACTTCCAAACCATGCCTGTCAACCAGCTTGAGGTTGCCCTCTGGCTAGAAGCCGATCGCATGGGATTTTTACTGGAAGCGGTTACTGAAGAAAAATTTGAAGTACAACGAGAAACAGTTAAAAATGAGCGCGGTCAACGGGTTGATAACCAGCCTTACGGACGAGTTTTTGAAACCCTTAATAAAACCCTGTACCCTCAGGGACACCCCTACTCATGGCCGGTTATTGGCTGGCTGGAAGACCTCAACCGTGCAGACTTGGCTGACCTGAAGCGCTTTTTCTTGCGTTGGTATGGACCCAATAATGCAGCGCTTACCATTGGCGGCGATATCGACCCAATGGCAACGCTAGAGCTAGTAGTGAAGTACTTCGGTTCTATTCCAACTGGACCAGAAATTGAGAACCTGGCCAAACAAGCAGGCCAACTGGACGCTGATCGTTATATCACCCTGGAAGACAACATTCATTTACCCGCACTCGCCTTCATTATGCCAACTGTGCATATGGGGCATACCGATGAAGCAGCTCTTGATGCTGCCGCTAAAATTCTCGGTCAGGGCAAGGCATCCATGTTATATAAGAGCCTGGTACAAACAGGTCGCGCAGTTCAAGCAAGTGTTAATCATTCTTGCCGTGAATTAGCCTGTGAAATGATGTTTATTGTAGTTCAGAACCCTGGCTCTGGTGAAACCCTGGCAGAAATGGAGACAGAAGTTCGTGCCACTCTGGATGAATTTGCCAAGCGTGAAGTTAGTGCAGATGACCTCCAGAAATTCAAAGCCGGATATGAATCTCACCGAGTGTTTGGCCTGCAAAGTGTCAGTGGCAAAGTATCCACATTAGCTGCGTTCCAAACCTATACCGGCAGCCCAGGTGGAATTGGTGATGAAATTCAACGCACCCTGGGAGTCAGCACTACAGATGTAACACGAGTGTTTAACCAGTATATTGCCGGCAAGCCGGCGGTGGTTCTAAGTGTAGTGCCTAATGGCAAAACCGAAATCGCTGCAGCCCCACAAAACTATCAGTCAGAAGAGCGACATATACCAGATAGTTTTGGTGATGAAGGCAAAGCTCTAGCCTTGAGGCCTGCCACAGATAACTTTGATCGTAGTAAAACCCCGGTTCCTGGCATCAACCCTAATGTCGAGTTACCAACAATTTCAGATTTCACTTTATCAAATCAGGTGCGCGTACTTTCAGTTCCAAACACCGAGACCCCAACTGTTACTGTACGCGCTGTATTCGATGTGGGTAGCCGAGATGAGGTCGCCGGCAAAGCCGGTATAACTGCATTAACTACCAGCATGATGAGCGAGGCTACACAAAACTACACTGCGGCAGAGTTTTCCGAAGCTCTGGAGCGAATTGGTGCCAGCGTAAGCATTCGGCAAAGCAGCTACCAAACCACGGTAACACTTAACACCTTGAGCAAACACATTGACCAGGCCATGGACTTAATGCTAGAGAGAGCCCTTAGACCAGCCTTTAATGAAGATGACTTTAAACGCATTAAAAGCCGGACTTTGGAAGGTCTACTGGCATCACGCAAAGTACCTGCAGGACTAGCACAGCGTGCTATTTCAGCCGTTTTATACGGCCCTACACACCCGCTTTCATATCCCGGCGGCGGCCTTCCATCCACGGTTGAAAGCATCTCTCTGGATGATGTCAAAAACCACTATGGCAAGTATATTCCTTCACATTTAGCAGGTATCACTATCAGCTCTGACCTAAGCCAGGCTGAAATCACCGCCATGCTCAGCGATTTTGCTGAAATTAAGGTTGCCAATACTCCGCGCCAAGCCATCGCTGGCGCTAACGAAATCAAAGGCCGCACCATTTACCTGATAAACAAAGAAGGTGCTGCTCAATCCAGCTTGCGTACTGCGCAACCTGCGCTCAAGTACGATGCACTTGGTGACTACCACTTGGCGGGGCTTAGTAATTTCACCCTGGGCGGGACCTTCAATAGCCGCATAAACCTTAACTTGCGTGAAGACAAGGGTTATACCTATGGTGCCAGAAGTAGTTTTTCCGGTGGCAAAGAGTTTGGTAGCTTCCGGGCATCAACTGATGTCAAAAAGGATGCAACCGCAGCTTCAATTACTGAAATTCTGAATGAGCTAAAGAGCTACTCAGAGGATGGAATGACCCAGGCTGAGTTTGACTATATGCGCTCAGCCATCGGCCAGCGGGATGCGCGTCAATATGAAACTCCGGCTCGTAAACTCGGGCTATTAGATACTATCCTAAGTTATAACTTGCCTCTGGATTACCGTACGCAACAAAATGCACTGCTGCAATCTACTAGCAAAGGTGAACTAAATACACTTGCCAGCAAATTTATCGATACCGATAATATGGCGATAGTAGTAGTTGGTGATGAAGCCAGTATTCGCGAAGAGCTTGAAGCATTGGGAATGCCAATCAAGATGCTGGATGAAGATGGCTTTGCAATTGAGACTAAATAACAGCTCAATATAGTCATATAAAATAAGCAGGAAGCCCGGCTTGCGCCGGGCTTTCTATTTAGAGAATAGGAATAAAGGCAGTTTGCTCATGAGATTACCATTTATCATTTCTGAATAAATTAACTTTCTTACCTGGGCCTTCTAGCTTCTGGTGAATACCGTGTAATTTCCGTGTCGTTCAGTATCCACTCACCACTGATTGGGGTGGGTAGTTGCAGGTCACTCTTCCATGTTTTAGGGTCTGATAAATCTAACACCATAGTACCTGCTGGGCTGCTAGTAAAAGATGAAACCCCACTACAGCTCGGGCACAATGTATCGCTAAAGAAAGCACTTAAAGAGAAGTTCAATGGCGAGCTTGTGTTCACTGAACTACTTAGTAACCATCGCGGCTCGCCAGCAGAATCGTAAACATAGGGAATAGCAACGGAGACCTCACCTATAGTGGCAACAGAAAGCCCCCACCCTGGTGCATCAGGACGCCCCCATAAGCCAGTATAGTTATCTACTTCTTCATTAAAAGACCATACTAGCCACTGGATATCTTCTGAGCCCTGGTTATTACCTATCTGCCAGTTCACACGGGCGTTTCTTTCATCGTTAAAACTAATTTCAAGGCTGCCGACATTTTCCAAAGAAAAAGAGCCATCAGGATTTAACTGCGTCTTGTCAAAACCACCTGCATATTCAAAACCATTTATATCACCAGAGCTGAGATACCATGTGGGTAGGCCCTGTGCATCATATGTATACCAAATAACCGACAAGCGATTATCAAAAACCTGTATATCGAAGCCTCTGCCATTGGTAGCCGGGTTGAACCAGAGACCCGCATTGGGGGTAATAACTTTTTCAGCATCGTGATGGAATCGATCATTAAGCTTGGGCACAAGTATCATTTTATGTGGTTGGTCTAATCCCTCTCCCAGAGCTAGCTCGCCCAAAAAACTTCCAGTTTCTGCATTGAATCTCAAGATGGCGTTTTGGTCACTGGCAGCCACAAGCAGAACATTGTTGTCTGTAACAACTACCCCGGTTGGATTCGAGTAACCATGGTCGGCTAAATTAATAAAATTTGCAGTAGTTTCGCCGCTATCAACATTAACCATAACGACTATATTTGAATTTTGATTGCTGACATACAGATCATCATTTGAATTGACTGCAATAGCATAAGGCTCATCAAACCAATCTTCAAAAGACCCGTTCAAAGCAATAATGGCCTCTACATCTCTTGGGGTGCGCGCAAGATATAAAGAATTTTCTCTTCCAAGGAAATAACTGGTGCCGCCTTTGCTGATAATATCAATGGGGTGGTCGCCTTCAGCTAGGCTCCAACTGTATAATAAATCAAAATCGGCTTTTTCTTGACCTTTAATTGTAAGCACTCCAGCTTGTCCCAATCTGGCAATCGCCAGATTTTCGCCGTTAGTTATGCTGCTTAGACTAGTTGGAAATCCTGTGCCTATTTGTACACCACCATCGTTGTCGTACGGGGGGACATACAAGCCTAAAGGCTCCCTGGTCATCAGGTTAAGTCGTCTGACACCGCTAGAGCTAGTATAAAAAAGCATTTGCGATTCTTGACGGTAAGTTAAATCAGACTGAAATGTTAATAAGCCATCAGTCGATAACACTTCAATTCCATGTAAAGCCCCAGTTTGGGCATCAATTCTTAGAACTTGACTACTTCCAGTGTTGATAACAAGTAAATCCTGTGATGAAATATCTAAATCAATGAAAGAATCATTATCGTCGTCAGTATCCTGGTTGTCGCCAATACCGTCTGCATCGAAGTCAGAATGTTCAGCTAAATTTTCAGGAAATAAATCACTATTATCACCAACACCATCATTGTCTGTATCAGTTGTTTCAAGTGCATTAAACGGAAATGCATCGTTAGTGTCGACAACGCTATCATTGTCATCATCTATATCTTGATTATTACCTACCCCGTCATTGTCAAAGTCAAATTGCTCGGCCGCATTTGCAACAAAAGCATCGGCATTATCTCCAACACCATCATTATCCTGATCAGTTGTTTCACTGTTATCAAATGGGAAGTGATCGTCCCAGTCAGTTACCCCATCAGCGTCACTATCTGGGTTGTTTGGGAAAATACTGGGTATCGGCAAATTAGAAATAGAGGGCTGATAAGATGCGACCGTACTCATTAACTGACTGATTACATTTACATTGCTTGACTCGCCAACAACCCCACAATCACCCCCCCCACACTGTAGATTCGGGTTTGAAAAAACATCAATTTCAAAAAACCTTGTTGGCTGCCCGGTCCCAAATGAACCCATTAGCGTTGCAAATTGACCGGTTTTTGCGAAGCCGGCAGCGTCCGGTATGTATCTATACTGGGCTGGCACATCATTATGCCCGGCACCCAAATTATGACCTAATTCATGAATCATTACTTGATCAGTGCACAATGACCAGCTGCTCATGCCATCACTTATCATATGCACCCCCAGGCTGCTATCAAAATTGACACCATCGGCAGAAAAGGGGAAATATGCTAGCCCACAATTGCCTCTAGTTTTCATGTCGTGTGGGCGTATAAAGATAACAATATCCGCACCAAATTGCTCTCGCATACCCTTCAAACCCTGCATACCTAGAACCAGCTCACCGTTCAAGCTTGCGTACATATCATTTAAAGCTGTTGTGTTTAAGTTATTCTGATCATACGGAATTTGTTCAGAACCAACCAATCTGAAAACCAAAGATAAATCCGAGTTTACTGTCGCCTGATTAGTCACATTCAAGTACTGGTTTAAGCGCGTTTGCATTAAGCCACCGGGGTACCTATCAGCAAGCGCTTGATTGTACACAACCAATAAATCAATCACCGTCGGGGAAGCTTGAGAGCTCTGGCTTACAAGTGAACTGTTTAGAGGAGCAACACCATGATTGGTAGTCTTGTGCTCATAGCCACAGCTATTATAAGAAATAGCCCCAGGCGGTAATTCAATTAGCCAACTACCAGATTGGTCACTGGTAATAATATAGTGTTTATTATTGTAGTACAGCTCTCCAAAGGCTCCTTTTTCACCAACAGTAGCCGCCAAGTGCCCTTCATGGCTAGATGACCCCGCCTGAATACTGGTATCACCATTCTGGTGCTGGTAACTCCGATTAATTATAAACTCTGCTGCTTTGTGCGAGCCTAATGACAATTTAATACTGGAGCTTTTGCCATTAAAGACAGCTAAGTCTAATTTTTTAAAGTGACTGTCTGCGAGACTATCATATGCAGCAGGCTTAGCTAGTATATTCTCGGCACCAAATAAATTTACTGACAGACACCATAATACAAGTGTTAAGCAGATTTTCGTAGCAGATATCTTCATGGTATATAAGTACAGGTATGAGCGTGATGGAATGTTATTTTAGCATGAGATAAACCTCACGCGTAAATTATTTGTAAATAAAATTACATTTATTTAACCAAGTAAGCTGCATAATGGCACTAGAAGCGCGAAAACTGCCAGGTAACACGGCAATCTCAGGGAGTCAGCTTTTGATAGAGCAGATTAACTCTAAATAAGCAGCTGGCCCTACTTAGATGGTATAAATGCAACAATCCGCAAAGGCCCACCACTGCCGCCTTTGATTTTCATTGGCAAAGCAAAAACAATAGATCCCGTAGCTGGCAATTCATCCAGATTAGCTACATTCTCAAATCCTGGGATGTTCTTTTCAAATAAAATCTGATGTGTTTCAAATGATACTGAGCCGCCAAAATCAATGCTTGGCGTATCCAAGCCCACCGCTTTGATATTTCTTTTTGTACTTAGAAACTTAGCCGCATCGGGGTGTATCCCTGGAAATTTCAATTTCTTCACCGCATCTTGACCACGCTCATCCGTACCCATATATGCTTGCCTATCACCCCAAAACTTACTTGAGCCAGTATTTATAAGTAATATGCTGTTTTCCGGAATGACCCCATGCTTACTTTCCCACTCAAGGATATCTTTAACTGCCAGTTGATAGTTACGGTTTGCCTTCGCTTTCTCGGCGATATTAATAACCACAGTCGCTCCAATGAGTTGCTCGATGGGTATCTGATCCACAGTATTTCTATTTTCAAAAAAATGGATAGGTGAATCTATATGCGTCCCGCCATGCTCATCCGCACTAAAATTATAGGCTGTGTAATAAAACCCCGCATCGGTTTCACCCTTAAAAACAGTGGTGTGTTTGAAGGGTGCAGCGGTTGGCCAATAGATAGTTTCCTCTGAATACTCATGGGTCAAATCAACCCATTTGCCATTTGCGAAGTCCAGCGCAAAAGAAGAGTTCACTAAGCTTACAATAAGAAATGTACAGGCAAGTATTCGTTTCATGGTTTTTACCCAAATTTTATTTATGATAATTCATTGCTGTCCCGTTAACTGTTCAAGTATGAATTCTGGGTGCCCGCCTGAGACACGCCGTAAACCCATCCATGGGGGCTCTTCACCCGTCCGACCGCCAAGGATGGCGGAAGTGCAGGTTTTGCAGGAGCACAAACCTGCCCTGCGGGTGGAGGTCTCAGACGAGCACCCAGAATTCATGTCCTCGGTGGCAAAAAGTAGTACACACCACTTACATAACAAGGGTTGTAGCCAGGAAGACACAAAGTTAACGGGACAGCAATGATGATAATTGAAATAAATCACACTCAGGCGCTCAACGCCTGGTCCAAATCAGCAATCAAATCTCCGACATCTTCCACGCCAACAGAAAGCCTGACCAGGCCATCAGTAATCCCTAACTGCAGGCGCATTTCAAGCGGCACTGTGGCGTGGGTCATAATAGCTGGATGATTAGCTAGACTCTCGACCCCACCCAGGCTTTCTGCCAGAGTAAACAACCCTAGTTTTGCTAGAAATTTATTAGCCCCAGCCTGCCCGCCTTCAAGCTCAATACTGATAATGCCGCCACCGCGCTGATTCATCTGCTGCATTGCAAGTTCATGCTGTGGGTGTTGTTTAAGGCCTGGATAAATAACCTTTTTAACTCGCCCATCGTTAAGCAACCAAGTCGCAATAGCCGCTGCGTTATCACAGTGAGCGCGCATTCTTAAAGCCAGAGTTTTCAGCCCCCTTAAAGCAAGGAAACTATCGAATGGCCCGGCAATTGCCCCGGCCGCATTGTGTAAGTAGGCTATTTTATCAATCAACTCCTGATTATCGCCAACTACAGCAATACCGCCGACGATGTCTGAATGACCGTTTAAGTATTTGGTCGCTGAATGCACCACGATATCGGCACCCATATTCAGAGGTTGCTGCAAAATGGGGGTTGCAAAAGTGTTGTCTACTACAAATATCGCGCCGATTTCTTTGGCTATTTTCGCGATTGCAGGCAAATCTACCAGTGTCAACATGGGATTAGTTGGTGATTCTATCCAGATCATGCGGGTATTTGGGCGAATCAGGGAGCGCAGCAATTCCAGATCAGAAAGATCCGCAAAATCAAACTGCAAACCAGCAGAGCGGGCTCGGACTAGCTCGAATAAGCGGTAAGTTCCACCGTACAAGTCATCCATCGCCAGCACATGGTCACCACTATCTAGCATCTCCAGAACTGTAGCACTCGCGGCCATGCCAGAGGCAAAGGCAAAACCGGCCTTGCCATCTTCCAGATCAGCCACACAGCGTTCATAAGCCATTCGGGTTGGGTTTTGCGAGCGTGAATACTCATAACCTTGATGTTCGCCGGGGGCTTTTTGGGCATAAGTTGAGGTTTGATAGATCGGCATCATCACAGCCCCAGTAGATGGGTCCGGCGACTGCCCAGCATGAATAACTCTGGTTGCTAGTTTCATTTCCTTATTCTCACTCATAGTTGTTCCTGTTTGGCCATCCAGCCTAAATAATCAATTCGGGTAATCAGACCGATAAACTGCTGCCCAGCTTTCACTACCACTACCACCCCGGCGGCTAGTGGTGCAGCCAGTTCTTGCCAGTCAGTATCCGGACTTACTGTCAGTAGATCAGTAACCATCGCCATCGCTACCGGGTCGGTGAACTTTAATCCGCCTTTGTAAATAGCATTGAGCATATCTTCGTCGGTAATTAAACCCACCAGCTCCGAGCCTTCCATAACCGGCAACTGTGAGACATCATAAAGCCGCATCCGTCCAAAGGCATTTGCCAATGGCTCGGTTGGCCCGATAACTACAGTTTCCCGATCATCCCATGGGCGAGCGATTAAATCTCTTAAATCACCCACTACCGTGGTTTCTATAAGCCCTTGCTCGCGTAACCAGCGATCATTGTAAACTTTACTCAAATAGCGATTTCCGGTATCAGCCGCCAGAGTTAATACCCGCTTTGGCTCAGTTTGTTCCTGGCAATAGCGTAAAGATGCTGCTAATAAAGTGCCGGTAGATGAACCCGCCATAATTCCTTCTTTGTTCAATAATTCCCGCACCGCATGGAAACTATCTACATCATTTACCGCAAAGGCTTTTGCCACTCTGGAAAAATCGCTTATATCTGGCAAAAAGTCCTCACCGATACCCTCCACTTTCCAGGATGCAGATTTATCCTTGAAGCTACCGGTATTGATGAAATCCGTCAATATAGAGCCTTCCGGATCTGCCAGGATTATCTCCAGCTCCGGAGCATGCTTTACCGACCAGGCAGATATCCCGGCTACTGTACCACTAGAGCCTGCCCCAAGCACAATAGTATCCAGATCCCCAGCCATTTGCCGCCAAATCTCCGGGCCG
The DNA here is from genome assembly GCA_024275935.1 of Gammaproteobacteria bacterium. Lineage (GTDB taxonomy): Bacteria > Pseudomonadota > Gammaproteobacteria > Xanthomonadales > SZUA-36 > SZUA-51. Next base: position 16,932 of record JAJRYF010000079.1, read on the forward strand.
GTTGATTCTTCATGGGCAGCAGGGTTTGATGGGTTAGAAAACTGGTTCACAAACCAGGCCTGTAGCGAGTCTTTATTCAGGCCCTCGACCAGGCTTTGCGCCATATCCAGATAATATTCAGGATGCCCACGGGCAACATCTGAACGAGTCATAACTACTTCAGCGCCCATAGCTTTGAGTACGGCTATTTTCTCGTGGCTCATCTTGTCTGGTATTACCAATAGCAAGCGATAGCCTTTTTGTGCTGCCACCAAGGCCAAAGCCAGACCGGTATTTCCGGCAGTACCTTCAACTATAGTCATTCCTGGCTTTAGATCACCTCTGGCTTCAGCATCTGTAATCAACTTAAGTCCAATCCGGTCTTTCACCGAGCCACCAGGGTTTTGGAGTTCCAACTTTATAAACAGCTCACAAGGCCCAGTATCAAGATGATTTATGCGAATAATCGGCGTTTCCCCGATTAATTCCAGGATATTATTGTAAATTGACATTTTTACTTCCAGAAATGAAAAAATGCGACGAACTCAAGTTCGTCGCATTTCGATTATAAAATAAATTACCGCCCGATGGCGGATATATTATTTGTTATCCCATCATTCTGTCTAAACTATCTTTATAGTGAAGCTTTTCTTTTTTCATCTGGTTCAGGGCCAGATCTCCAATCGGGGCAGTCCCCAGTTCGGCTGCGATTACCCGTTTTTCAAGTGCCTGATGTTGATTGTAAATACCTCGAAATTCGGTGTTCTCTTTAAGCATTTTATCTAGCTGTTCTTGACGGCGTTCAAACATATAACTCTCCTACTAGTAAACAAGTTTAAATTTAAAACTGCAAAAAAAAACCGCAACAGCCAAGCTGGTGCGGTTTATCTGGATGCTGCAGTAGTTATTCCGGCACAGCCACAGTTTATTGCTGCCTGCTTATGCCCTGCGTATTTCATACGCGTAAAGAACTCTGGTGGAAATTTAATCTTTTCATACTCTGATATAGACATTAACGCAACCACAAAGTTTCTTCAAGTGGCAATTACAATTTTTTTTCAAAGTCGGCTATTTATCCAGCAGAATTACATCAACCCGGCGATTATTACTACGACCTTGGTCGCTGTCGTTGCTGTCTATGGGGAAATCTTCACCCAAGCCCAGAATTGTCAATCGTGCAGCATCGACACCTCTACTGACCAGTGCGTCTTTTACTGAGTTAGCGCGCTGCTCTGAAAGCTTCAGATTAGTTGCCGCTGCGCCAACTGAGTCTGTATGCCCTTCAATTCTGATCTTTTTGCTTGGCTCGCTTTGTAATAGTTCAATCACCTCTGCCAAATTGCCGGCAGCCGAGGTCTTTAATCTGGCTTGTCCAGATTCAAATAATACATCGCCCAAAGTAACCACCACCCCGGACTCAGTTTGTCGCAGCTGCATATTGTCAAGCTGTCTTTTCAAGCTTGCGTTTTGCTCACTGGCTAACTTCGCCTCCTGGCGGGCGAGTTCTGCCTGTACCGCCTGAGCCTCTGCCAGGCCGCGAGCAGCCGAAGCCTCTTCTCTAGCATCTTTGGCCGACTGATCAGACTCCTGCCGGGAAAGCTCAGATGCCTGGGCGTACTGGCGGTTCCGTTCCGCCTCCTCTGCCAGCGCAGCACTCAACATCCTTATTCGCTCAGCTTCGTGACGAGCACGATCGGTTTCTACAATTTGCGCCTTGAGTAATAATTTATTTTCCTGCTCCTCAAGCGCTTCAAATTCAGATCTTAGCTGCTCTCTTTCGGCTTGCGCCCGAGCAATTCGAATCCGCCTATCAGCCATATACAAAAGGTGGTCGTGCCGAGTTTCACTTTGCCCCGCTTGTGCTGCTTCACGCAAAGCGCGTTCGGCATCGCCTAATGCCAGTGGTGCATAACCACTGAGAGCCTCATTGCTTTTAAGTTGCTCAAGTGAGTTGCGTAAACGCTCAAGGGCGAGATTCTGCTTGGGGACTGTGGCGCATGCCCCCAGACCAGCCAATAATACCGTGAAGGTTATCAATTTAAGTATTCTCATGGTGCAAAGTCCTCACCATAGGCTTTAGCTAGGCGCTTATGTAACTGCTTATATTTAAGCTCTTGTCGAGCAACCTTTTCTCGCTCCCGCGCCACCAGGGAACGCGCTATCGCCAGCTCGGCATTAATTTCGGCCTGCTCAATTAAATAAGTAGAGACTTCATACTGCTTAACCTCCTCACCGTGCCTGGCTTCAGCCAGCTTTTCTCTGGCTCTGGTTAACTCGGTTGGAGCATGTTCTTCGGCACCGCTTAACACCGCCTGCTCGATCGCGCTTTCGGCGCTGGCAAATGCCCGTGGCTCTGGTTTGGGGCCACTGGCACAGCTTGAGAGCAGCAAAGTCATTGCTAATGTGCTGACAAGTAGTTTAAATAATTTTTTGGTGGTCATACTTTGGCATCCGCCTGATTTTCAGGTAAAGCTTTCTCGAAAGCTGGAAGTTTACGACAATACGCGGCAATTTTCCTGATTCTGGGGAAATCACCTAACTCACAATTAAATCGTTCAGCATTATATACCTGTGGAATCAAGCAAATATCTGCCAAACCTGGTTGGTCACCACTACAGCACCGGCTAGAGTGCTGATTTAACTCAAGTTGCTGCTCAAAAGCTGTAAAACCAGCGATAATCCAGTGATGATACCAACGCATGTAGCTGGTATCCGTGAAATCTGCTTCCTGTTTGAGCCAACTCATCACCCGCAAATTATTTAATGGGTGAATATCACAGGCAACCATTAACGCCAGTGCTCTTGCTTTCGCTTTGTCAACTGCAGCTACCGGCAGCAACGCCGGCTGCGGGTGCTCTGCATCCAGCCACTCAATAATTGCCAGCGACTGGGTCAAGGTTTGCTCACCAATTTGTAAACTGGGAACCAGACCCTGAGGGTTAATGCCCCGATAGGCCGGCATTTTCTGTTCGCCACCATCACGCACCAGGTTTACCGAATGCTGTTGGTAATCCAAACCCTTCAGGTTCAGAGCTATGCGCACCCGATATGCCGCTGAGGATCTCCAGTAATCATAGAGTACTATTTTTGCCATTGGCTTAACTCAGTTGGTACTGCACAATCGTTTGCTCAATTGCACCGAAAATAGATTTTCCATTATTATCAAGCATATCAATATGAATACGGTCACCAAACTTCATGAATTCCGTTTCCGGCTTGCCGTTGGCAATAATTTCCAACATACGCTTTTCTGCCAGACAGGAAGCACCGCGCCCAGTATCTTGATTAGCAATAGTCCCTGAACCCATAATTGCACCTGCGCACAGGGGTCTGGTTTTAGTTACATGGGCCAGCAATTGGGCAAAGTTAAATTGCATATCTACGCCAGCATCGGGATTGCCAAAAAACTCACCATTGAGTGTAGATAGTAGCGGCAAGTGCAGCACTGAATCACGCCAGGCATCACCTAGCTCATCTGGAGTTACCAACACAGGCGATAAAGCCGAGCGCGGCTTGGACTGCACAAAACCAAAGCCCTTGGCCAGCTCTGCGGGAATTAAATTGCGTAAACTGACATCATTTACCAGACCAATGAGTTGGATATGATCAGCCGCAGCCTCTGGAGTTACCCCCATCGGCACATCATCGGTTACCACAATAACCTCAGATTCAAAATCAATGCCGTAGTCCTTAGATACCACCGGGATATCCTCTAATGGAGCAAGAAAGCCACCGGAAGTTGCCTGATACATGAACGGATCAACATAAAATGACTCCGGCACTTCCGCCCCGCGAGCCTTACGCACCCGCTCGACATGCGGCAAATAGGCGCTACCGTCAAGAAATTCGTAGGCCCTTGGCAATGGCGATGCCAACGCCTGTATATCCAGTTCCTGAATACCGTCACATTGAGCATTATTAAGTTGCTCAGATAAAGCGTTTAAACGCGGGGCAATGGTATCCCAGTCATCCAGAGCGAGCTGTAAAGTGGCCGCGATTGACTCAGCGCTTACATATTGGGATAGATCCCGAGAGACTACAATCAGACTGCCATCGCGACCGCCAGTTTTTAAGGTTGCAAGTTTCATAATTATCCTTGTTCGATGCCCATATAATTAAATGTTACAAATGAGGTATAGTTTTCATTCCAGATGTAAATTATACGGTAATAAGAGACCTTGTATGCCTGAACAGTTCGATCTTGAAAGTTTTCTACCCTACCGCTTGTCATTACTATCTAATCGCGTCTCCGAGGCGATTGCTGATAGTTACCGCCAAGCACACCACATAAGTATGTCTGAATGGCGGCTAATACTGGTTTTGGGGCAATACCCTGAAAGTACCGCGACCGAATTGATGAGGTATACGGCAATGAATAAGGTTCGCGTCTCGCGGGCGGTAAAAAGCCTGACTGAAAAGCAGTTAATCAGCGCCAAAAGCCACGCCCGGGATGGACGCTCGCGCAGCTTATCGCTAACCAGCAGCGGTCAGGATCTGCGTTTAGATGTGATTCCCAAAGCACGAGCTTGTGAGGCCAACTTGAACCAAGCTCTAAACCATAAGGAAATCAAACTGTTTGGGGAGTTAATTGATAAGTTACTCAATGCTACAGCCACATAGACTGCAGCCTTAAACTAAGCTCTGAATAGTGAGTTATTTATGAGATAAGGTCACCGACTTGGTCCGTATTCAACAAATCAAGTTTATTAGAATCTATTATTGTGACATCTTTGATCCCCAGGAAGCCTAAAACCTGCTTTAAATAGCCTGAAGAAAAATCATATTCCTTGCCAATCTCAATGCCCCCTGATGCCATAGCAATATAGACTTTTTTGTTTTCCAGTAATCCAACAGGTCCGTCATTCGTGTATTTAAAAGTAACGCCTGCTCTGGCCACCATATCAACCCATGCTTTGAGACTTGCTGGAATTGAGAAATTGTAAATTGGCGAACCAATGACGATATAATCTGCGACTTGCAGCTCACTAACCAACTCATCAGATGCCAATAGTTTTGTGTTTTGCTCTTTGGTTCTTTCATTTTCCTGCGTAAAGTTAGCACCTATCCATTGCTCATCAACAAACCGCAGCCCTTGGGTAGCATCTCTGGAAACTACTGCAGCCTTTGGGAACTTTGTCGTTAACTGCTTAACGATTATTTTGGAAACCTGTCGGGTAACAGAACCTTTATTTCTACCACTAGAATCAATGTGTAATATGGTTTTATTCATAGCATTCACTTTTGTAGATTAGATAAGAACTATTATATAGTTGAAATTTAAATAATAAACAGCCATTATAGAAACTAATAGTTCTATATATCAGAACAATGGTATTGAATGCATGAATAAATTTGAAGACATGAAATCCTTTATTCGTATAGTTGATGCTGGCAGTATTACTAAAGCTGCGCTGCAATTGAATATCGCGAAATCAGCATTAAGCAAACGCCTATCTACCTTAGAGCAAAGGTTAGGCATAACTTTATTAAATCGAACTACCAGATCTCAAACTTTAACTGATAACGGTAGAACTTATTACCGTGAGTGCTTGCGAATTATTGATGAAGTGACAGCAATAGAGTCTTCGGTTCAAAACAAATTATGTGCGCTAACTGGCTCAATAAAAATCACCGCCCCAGTATCTTTTGGGTTGCCACATTTAAGCCCGGCTTTACTAAAGTTTGAGCTATAGTCAAATCTGGTGTATGGCCGTTTAAGCCGTCTCCTGCAATTGATCTTGTATAACTTCTTTTCCGTCCTTAAATTTCACGCCTCTGATAACATCAGCAAGTAGTCGGTAGCCTCTCAATCGCCGCCATTTAT
>JAJRYF010000080.1 GCA_024275935.1 Gammaproteobacteria bacterium
ATTTCCCGTGCCAATGATAAAATCTCAAGCTTATGGAAAGCAACATCAAACAGTTTATTCAAGCAATCCACGGCGCCCCAGAGCGTATAGTCCTGGTTGCCGCCGGAGCCGGAACTGAGGCCATCTCCAATCTACTCGGCGTTGCGGGCGCCACCCGTACCCTGCTAGAAGCCCTCGTTCCCTACAGCACAGCCGCCTTTGATGAATTCTTAGGGCAAAGGCCCGCTAAATATGTCACCGAACGCACGGCTCGGCTGATGGCCGGGCGCGCCTTTACCCGCGCCAGATGGCTAAACAATGCTACCAACCCCGTCGTAGGCATAGCTTGCACCGCCAGCATCATCACAGAACGCCCCAAACGCGGTGAGCATCGTGCCTACATTGCCACATGGCAGCCAGATCGGTTGGTGGAATACAGCATTCATCTAAACAAAGGAGACCGTAACCGCGCTGAGGAAGAAAGCCTCGTCAGCCACATGATTATTAATGCTCTGGCAAACGCCCTGTCACTAGACATGCAGTTGCCACTGGCACTTAAAAAAAGTGACAAAGCCACCATGACCACGCATCATTTTGGACAAGCAACTCAACAGATGGATGCGGGAGCAGTGCATTGTTTTGACGTGGCTTCAGACGGCCATATTCGCCACAGACATAGCAAACCCAAAGCAATTCTATCAGGCTCCTTCAACCCGCTGCATGATGGACACCTGGAACTGCTGCAGGTGTCATCACGCTTGTTACAACACCCAGTCGCCTTCGAATGCTCCTCTCAAAACGCCGATAAGCCAGCCATTTCTCCTGAAACAATGCTACACCGAATTTCCCAGTTTGCTGGCAGGTGGCCCATCTATGTTACCAACGCCGCCACCTACCTAGAAAAATCTCGTCTTTTTCCCAACACCATCTTTATCATTGGCTTCGATACGGCCGAACGCGTATTACATCCACGCTACTATCAAAACAGTCAGGCATCTCTACACGCAGCTTTAGCAGAAATTAAAGCGCAAGGCTGCTCTTTTATGGTTGCTGGACGAAAAGATAAGGCCGCGGTTTTTCGCAGCTGTGAACAGCTAAGCGTGCCTGAACCGTTTAACAATCTCTTTAAATCGATTCCGGCCAATGCCTTTCGCAAAGATATTTCCTCAGCTGAGCTGAGGGCAACGGGGCAAAGAGGCAGTCGCTAGCTAAAAATGCAAAAACTATTCACCTCAACTTGTATAAGATGGTATTTATATCTTGCCATTTTATTTGCCCCCAGCCTTGCATACGGTGGGTTAGTTAAATACAACTTACAAGCCGACCCCTATAGCCCACAGACAGTTCTGGTATCAGCCGACACCTCAACTCTTGGAGAGTTTTCGTTAACACAAGCCAGAACTATACCCTTCTCAAAGGCAAAAACAGCTCTTGAGATTCACTGCAAGACTGGCTCTGACACAACAAAAATAGTCTACGGACAAGAAGTCGAATGCCAGCAAATTACCTGGTCTATAGATTTCAAGCAAATACCCGTTAGGGGAACAGATGTATCAGAACAGCGTAACCTGTATTCCTCCGCCGGTTGGTGGTTGCTTTTTGAATGGAATAGCATTCCACGACTGCAAGGCCATTCTGTAGAAATATGTGCCAATCCAGCCAATTCAACCGCTACAGATAAGTGCAGACAGCTTCCAGATTTAAATGCAGCGCCACTAATTATGGTATGGGGTCAAGCTAGAACCCTTAAAGCTCAAGGCGACAACAAATTTAGCATTTATGCAGATACACAACGTGTTCTGAGCAATCAGGGCTGGTCTCAACTGATGGCTCAGTATAGTTACCTACAACAGTTATTACAGCCTAAAAGCGGCCACAAAAGGGATATTGATATCATTTGGGTCGGGATAGATGAAAGTTTTGGCTCGATGGGTGGCGCGACCGGCAGTCAGTCCTTCGTTGCCAACTATTTAGTTAAAAACAATCAGGTGAGCCAGGCAAACTTATCCAAACTACACTGGATTTCAGGCCATGAAATATTTCACCTGCTAAGCCCATTTCTCACCCCGCTGTGGATATCGGAAAGCCTGGCCCACTATTATGGTTATAAATCGCTAATCAAAGCAGGAGTACCGGTGCAAACTCCAGTTGAAATTTGGCAATCTAAGCTAGCAACAGCAGCACATGCAAGTACCGGCCTCTACGCTGCCCACGAAATGGTTACTGATAAAAATGATATGAGCTACTACGGTCTGTTTTATAATAAAGGCGCCGCTTTTTGGCAACAGCTAGATGATGAGCTAAAGCGAAATGGAAGCTCTCTTGACAGCCACATAGCATTACTTGCAGGAACCAGCAGTGTCAAACCAAATAAAAACTTTGTTGCGGCAGTCGAAGCAGTTTTAGGCAAAAAGGAATTCTCACAACTGGTATCCAAGTATCTGCTATAACAAGTGCAGATTGGTATAAACAAAACAACTATGAAGACTAATAATAGCTTCCCCATACTCGGCTTCAGCGCCTGGAGCGGTATCGGTAAAACCACTCTGCTGGAACAGCTTATACCCTTATTGCTTGAGGCCGGCATCCGGGTGGGGCTGGTCAAACACGCCCACCATAATTTTGATATCGACAAGCCCGGCAAAGACAGCTACCGCTTACGCCAGGCGGGGGCTAATCCGGTCCTGATTATCTCGGATCGACGACTAGCTTTCTTGCAGGAATCTGCAACTTCAAACAGCGTCTCACTTACCGATGCGCTTGCTGCCCTACCCGGCAATACAGATTTAGATTTGTTATTGGTTGAAGGCTTCAAAAATGCCGATATTCAGAAAATTGCCTTATACCGTGACACCGGCAATCCAGAAAAGCAGTTGCCAGTAGCGCTAGAGGATCCTAATATAATCGCCTGGGCCTGCGATAAACCAACAATGTTTACTGAGCAGCACCCAGAGCTTAGTGTTCCAGTACTGGACATTAACCAGGCACCAGCAATAGCGGCATTTATTCAGCAGTGGATGGGTGCAGTGGATAGTTTCAGTTGCGGCAGCTCTCTTAGTCTGCAAGCGGGTCTGGATCTAATTCATACTACAGTTGCTGCGCTTGAAGATAGCCAATTGCTGGAGCTACCTGAAGCACTGGGGCGAGTGCTGGCAGCAGATATTCGCGCGCCGATTGCTGTTCCCGCTGAGGATAACTCAGCCATGGATGGCTATGCCTGTAATTTTTCCGAGCTTGAAAACCAAACCGAGCCCAGCTTGCAACTAATTGGCGAGTCTGCCTGCGGCCAGCCATTCCAAGGCAAATTGGCAGCTGGTCAGTGTGTGCGCATTTTTACCGGCGGGATACTGCCAGATAACTGCGACACCGTGATTATGCAGGAACACTCCCACAATTCAGGTAATAGCATTAGTTTTATGGAGCCACCTACACGACCTTTCAGACGCGGGCAGCATGTTCGACTCGCAGGTGAAGATATCTCCATAGGCAGCGTGGTTGGGGCTAAAGGCGAGCATTTGAAGCCAGCATTGATGGGCGTATTAGCCTCCACCGGCACTATGCGTGTCAGGGTTCTGCGGCGGCCTGTTGTAGCCTTTATTACCAATGGCAATGAGCTTACTCCACTAGGTACTGAACTGGGCCCGGGGCAATGCCACGATTCAAACCGCTACACCCTGCGCGGCTTACTCCAGCAAGCCGGAGTTGAGATTCTAGATCTTGGAATTGTGGGCGATGACCCCGCGGCCCTTGAAGCCGCCATCAAGAGCGCAGATGCCCAGGCCGATATGGTAATCACCACCGGTGGAATTTCGGTAGGCGATGCTGATTTTGTAAAACCGGTAATTAAGCAACTAGGAGAAATAGTATTCTCCGGCCTGCGAATTAAACCCGGCCATCCGGTGACTTTCGCCAAGCTTGATAACAGCCTATTTTTTGGCCTGCCCGGTAATCCGGTAGCAGTTATGGTGTGTTTCTCACAACTGGTTTCACCTGCCATCAGGTACATGTCAGGGCTAGGGTCAGGGCTAGGGTCGGGACTGGCTGGGCAACCGCCCTTAACCCTGATAGCTCGTTCTGAAGAAGCATTTAAAAAGCTGCCAGGCCGGTATGAGTTTGTACGCGGTATCTTATCCACCGACACGACTGGCAACTATCAGGTAAAACGCGCTGGCAAACAAGGCTCGGCTATTCTTAGCACTATGAGCCGAGCCAATTGCTTTATTCTGCTGGATGAGACCTGCACTGCTATTAGCCCTGGGCAGTCTGTGCGGGTGCAACCGTTTTCGAGCAATCCTTGCTGATTTGAGCTCTGGATGCAACTTTACTCTAACTTAAACCGCAGCTGCAATAATTTCTTTTAGCGCATTTACATGGCTACTCAGTGCTTTCCTGCCCTCCAAAGTCAATGCAACCCAGGTTCTAGAGCGCCCAAATTCAGCGCGTTTTTTTAACTGGATATAGCCGGATTCTTCGAGCACTTTAAGGTGTTTAGATAATACCGAGTCACTCACACCAAGGTGTTCTCTAATTAACTTAAATTCTAATTCCGCTGATGTTGCTAAAATGGCGCATATCTGTAGTCGATTTGGAGCGTGGATGGTGGCATTAAGAGTTGTCATTATTTTTCTCTTCAACGTATTCGCCAGTTGGATATTTCTTCAGCGATGTGAAAAGGATAATGCCCGCGAGTAAAGCTGCAAGGTGTGGCGCATATTCAAACCCTGTTAAACGAAGCTCTCTGCCGCCAATAAGTAACACAGCAAAGACCAACCCCGTGATAAGGTTTAGCCAAATGGAAGTAGAAGATTTTGGAATGATGTTTAGTTTGACCCCCAAAACTCGGTAGGTGTAATAATACAAGCCCACTGATATTGCAAACCCCAAACCGCCTAACCACATGGCGAGCGCCCAGAGGTTTTCATGCTCAGTCATGCCGTAACCAAAAATAATTGCCGCGTAGCTAATGCTTGCTAATAGCGTTAGCAAGATCGGTGGGCGCTGAGTTTCAATAAGCCTATGTTTATTCGTGACTATAGAATCTAAGGCCTCACTTGCTTCCTTTCTTGACACTGTGTTTTGTTCGTTTGTCATATTAATCTTCTATTAACTTTAAATTGAAAATTGATATTAACACAGGCTTTCCAATGTGGAAATCTTTACTTTTCCACATTGGAAAGTCAATCAATAAACCACTCAAATAAACGCAGTTGAAAGTCTAGTTTTAGGATTACTGGCGATGACCAGCAACTGTTACGAGACGCTCTCCACACCTGCTTTTGTCGTCATCACTGGCACCCTTACCTTAAATCCCAGCCATCCACCCAGCTAATTTGATCAAGCGTCATTCCAAACTCTTCAACCAGCCCTTCTTCTATCCCCGGCATATGTGCTGCACCATAAAAAATAGCAAGTTTTTTGTGACCTTTGTTAATTTCTTGGCGTAGAACCTGCAAGGCCTTTAAGTTTCTGGTGGTGATAATAGTTGAGCCATTTTCTCCCTCCAGGACATCTATAGTCGGGCGCATTTCAATAACTTGCTGTGCGGCTATGACTTTTAAATCGCGCTCTCTGGTTGGTGAAAATAAAGCCAATAATAACTTAGCATCAGTCGCGGCATTTTGGTTAGATATTTGCTGTTGCATACCAACCAGCCATACCTTCAA
>JAJRYF010000003.1 GCA_024275935.1 Gammaproteobacteria bacterium
AAACCAACGGCTTCCCAGCCAAAGAACAGTTGCATGAAGTTATTGGCCATTACCAGCATCAACATACTGAAAGTAAACAGCGCAATATAACTAAAGAAGCGCTGATAGCCAGGATCATCGCGCATATACCCAACTGTGTATATATGCACCATTAGGGAAACAAAGGTCACTACCACCATCATCAAACTGGTCAGGTGGTCAATTAAGAAACCAACCTGGAAGGTAATGGAATCACTAACTGCCCAGATATATAGGCTGTAATTCATGGTTTCCATGCCATCAAAGAACTGCATCTTCAAAATCAGCATGGAGAGGAAAAATGACCCGGCAACGCCAAGAATGGTTACCCAATGGCTACCTGCCCTACCAACTTGCCGACCCAGCAACCCCGACACCAGCGCACCGGCTAGTGGCAGCAGGGGGATCAACAACAACATGGTTTCGACTTTCATTTTAAAATCTATCCTTTCAAGTCGTCAAGATCAGCGACATTTATTGACTGACGATTACGATACAAAGCCACCAAAATGGCCAGACCAATAGCAGCTTCTGCCGCTGCCACAGTCAGAATAAAGAACACAAAAATCTGACCATCTGGATTACCGATAAAGCGCGAGAAGGCAACCAGGTTCATATTTGCTGCCAGCAGCATTAATTCAATCGACATCAGCAAAATAATAATGTTTTTGCGGTTCAGAAAAATTCCGGCAACGCTCAAACACATCAGAATTGCCCCCAGAGTTAAGTAGTGAGTTAATGTAAGCATTACTTATCCTCCACCCCTTCAACCGGCATATCAATTAGCTTAACGCGGTCGCGTTTATCTGCCTGCACCTGTTTGGGTATAGATTGGGTTTTCACCCCCTCGCGTTTGCGCATGGTCAGGGCAATGGCAGCAACTATGGCTACCAACAGAACTATTCCTGCCAACTCGAAGGGCCATAGATATTGAGTAAATAGGCGCTGCCCTATTTCTGCAGTGTTACTGTAATCGGCTGATAGCGGTTCTGGAATTGGGAAGTCTTCTATTCCGGTACGCCCTTTGTACCAGAGCACTACCAAAATCTCCGCAAGCATGATTGCAGCAACCAATAATCCCAACGGCAGGTTTTTAACAAAGCCTTCATTAACCCGCGACAGGTCAACATTCAACATCATCAGCACAAACAGGAACAACACCATTACCGCGCCTACATATACCAGCACCAGAATAATAGCCAAAAACTCTGCCCCCAACAAAATCCACAGTGCGGCTGCGCTAAAGAATGTGAGAATTAGATACAGCACCGAATAAACCGGATTGCGAACACTAATAACCAGCGTGGCTGCAACAATCATTATGATTGAGAATGCGTAAAAAATGATTTCTTGAATTAGCATAATGTCAAATCACCTGTAAGCCGCGTCTTTACGGCGGTCTTTACTTATTTGTTCTTCCATGCGATCGCCCATAGCTAATAACTGCTCTTTGGTAATAATCCGTTCGCTGGCATTTTCCATATGATATTGATGGAAGTTCGTTTCTACGATGGAATCTACCGGACAGGATTCTTCACAAAACCCGCAGTAAATACACTTAAACAGGTCTATCTCATATTTGGTGGTGCGCCGAGTACCATCATCGCGCAACTCTGATTCAATGGTGATCGCCAGCGCCGGACATACTGCCTCACATAATTTACAGGCAATGCAGCGTTCCTCGCCGTTTGGGTAACGGCGCAGGGCATGTACACCACGAAAACGGTTGGATACCGGGGTTCTTTCTTCCGGGAAGCGAATTGTGAATTTTGGCTTGAACATGTGACTGAAGGTTAACTTCATGCCGCGCAATAATTCTAATAGTGCCATGGATTTGAAATAGCGGAATATTTTTTTCATCTTATGCTCCGCGTACCACTAGTCCAGTAAACACCATTACCGCTGCCACCAATACCCAAACCATACAGATCGGGATAAATACCTTCCAGCCAAGGCGCATAATTTGATCATAGCGATAACGGGGGAAAGTGGCACGGAACCAAAGGAAGTTAAACATGAAGAAAGCGAGCTTGCCTAACATCCAAAATATACTTGGCTCTCTGAGCCAGGAATCACCCAGAAATGTCCAGCCTTCAAAGGGCGAGAGCCAACCGCCAAAGAAAAAGATAGCAGTGAGGGCTGCGATCAAAATCATATTGGCGTATTCGGCCAGGAAAAATACTGCGAAAGTTGCACCTGAGTATTCCACATGGAAACCGGCAACAATTTCAGACTCACCCTCGGCAACATCGAAAGGTGCGCGATTAGTTTCTGCCAAACCAGAAATAATAAAGATTATAAATAGCGGTAACAGCGGCAACCAGTACCAGTCTGCCATGCCGCCTGCCTGGGCATGCACTATTGCGCTTAAATTCAGGCTACCGGCGAGCACTAATACCCCTACTAACGAGAAACCTAAGGCAATTTCATAAGAAACCATTTGTGCCGCAGCACGCATTGCGCCCAATAAAGCATACTTGGAATTAGAAGCCCAGCCAGCCAGAATAATGCCATAAACACCTATTGAGCCAACTGCCAGAATATAAATAACTCCAGCATCCAGATTGGCCCAAACCATGCCTTCGCCCATTGGCACCACAGCCCAAACTGCAAACGCCGGGCCAATTGCTAATACCGGGGCAATAAAGAACAAAAAGCGATTGGCATTAGCTGGCAGGATTATTTCTTTAAGCAGTAATTTAATTACATCGGCAAAGGGCTGGAACAAGCCAATAGGCCCAACCCGATTCGGCCCAATACGGGACTGCATGGCTCCTAGCACCCGTCTTTCGGCATAGGTGTAGTAGGCAACCAGCAATATCAACGGCAGGAAAGTAAACAGCACAATGCGAATCAATAACCAGGCGAATTCGAGAATCATATCCATTAGGGCACCTCTATTAATTCTGAATGTGTCAGATTGAGATTCAAAATTTGTCGATTCAAGGCGTGAAACGCAGTTAATAGCTTGCTATTGACAAGCTTTACAACGCAGAAGCGGTATATTTTGGGCTCAAGATGCGCGTTCACTGAATTTATAGAGATGCCCATTATTTAGCCTCCACCTTGATGGTTTCCCAAGCTGAACCCAGCGTTGCGGTTGCAGTAATTGCTGCGGGCAGTAAGGCACAACCAATAGCTATGGAGCTGTCGGCTTGCAAAGGCAAGCTAATGTTTTCACCTGCTTGCCTGATGCATACCGAAGCGCCCGCCTGCAAGCCATGTTTTTCTATATCCTGTGGGTGCATACTAATAGCTGCCAGACTAGCCAACTGGCTTTCCTGCAAGGCTACTGTATGCCGGCATTCTGCGTTAACTGAATAGATGCCGACTTCGCCCAAGCGCTGCAAACCAGTAACTTCGGCGATTTTATCTAGTTCTTTATTATCACGAACTTTGAATTCATCTGTACTTTGCAAGTCACTAAGGCCAATAAACTCAAAGCCTTCGACTTCTGTCAAAGAACCTAGTTGGCGCAGAATTTTCCAACCTGGTTTACTCATGCCAGGGGCTTTACCCGCTGGACTTAGCGGTTGCCTGTCGCCGTCAAAATTAGTCAAGCTACCTTCAGATTCTGCCACCGCCGCCAACGGTAATACCACTCTGGCAAACTCAGTAACCAGCGGCGACTGAAAACTACCAACTGCAACCATGTTGCCGCTAGCAAGTGCTGCTCTGGCCGCAGCAGGGTTATCAAAGTCCAACTCCGGATCAACATCCCATAACAACCAGCCTTTGCCGGGGTTTTCTAGCATTTGCTGTACATCAAGCCCATCTGCTGCTGGTTGTGCGCCATATTTTCTGGCGCCGGTAGGGTTGCCGCCTGCAGAAATCATATTGATTCGTGCATTTAGGGACTTGGAAATAGCCTGCGATAAAATTCGAATAAAATCGGCGTTGGCATGAGAATTTGCCATATTGCCTAAGATAATCAATGGATTATCGGCGGCCTTTAGGGACTTTATAGTATCTTGCGCAAATTCATCTGCCGTTGCTGAACTAATTGCTGAGATTATTTGCGCTGGTAAATCAGCAGATTCTAGGTCATCGCCTAATGCTGCCGCCATAGACAGTAAACTACTTAACATTGCTTGCGGGTTCACTACTGAGGTGGCCGCAGTTTCAAAGTGATAGTTGTAAGCGCGGGGCTGTAGTGCGTAAATTGCCGCCTGATTACTACGCCAAGCCTGCCGCAAATGGTGTCCGAGTATTGGGGCATCTGTGTGAATATTACTACCAATCAACAACACTACATCAGCGGTAGATATTTCTGCTGTTGGGCATTCAAATTGCTCTAACCTGGTGGCGTCATCAGCAAAGGCACTTTCCCGTAGACGAGAATCGATTCGCTTACTGCCAAGGCCATCTAGCAAGCGCCTTGCCAACAGATATTCTTCATTAAAAGCCGAGGCCGAAAATAGCATTCCCAACGACTCACCAGAGTCTTTAAGAATTCCTGCAGCAGCGTTTAGTGCGGTATCCCAATCAACTTCCTGAAGCTTGCCCTTGGCATCCCGTAGCAATGGCTTACTCAAGCGGGCATCGCTGCGTAAACCAAAGTGCGAATAGCGATCTCTATCTGACATCCAGCATTGGTTTAGGGCCTCATTATCCCGAGGCACTGCACGCATTAAATCGCCACGCCGGGTATGGTAATAAAGGTTGGAGCCGACACCATCATGCGCTGCTACTGATGGCCTGGCCATTAACTCCCAGGCACGCGCAGAAAAACGGAAGGGTTTATTGGTTAATGCGCCAACCGGGCAAACATCAATAATATTACCCGACATTTCCGAATCAATTGAGCGCGCCACCATAGTTCCAATTTCGGTACTATCGCCGCGGCCTATGCCACCCATTTCTGAGGTGCCGGCAATTTCATCCAAAAATCGCACACAGCGCGTGCAATGAATACAACGAGTCATTTCGGTTTGGATCAAAGAACCTACATCTTTATCGACTACTACCCGCTTGCTCTCACTAAAGCGTGAAACCGAGCGACCATAACCCATGGCCTGATCTTGTAATTCACACTCACCACCCTGATCACAAATAGGGCAGTCCAGTGGATGATTGATCAACAAGAATTCCATCACTCCACGCTGGGCATCTTCAGCCCGCCGAGATTGGGTAAATACTTTCATCCCCTCCATTACCGGGGTCGCACAAGCCGGCATTGGTTTGGGAGCTTTTTCTACATCCACCAGACACATACGGCAGTTTGCCGCAATTGAAAGCTTGGGGTGATAGCAAAAGCGCGGAATTTCAATCCCAAGCAGGTCGGCAGCCTCGATAATCATCGAGCCAGCCTGAGCCTGGGTTGTTATCCCATTAATTTCAATTTGGACCAGCTTGTTTTCTGGGCTGTTCATAGATTATCCAAAACCATTATTTATGTAATCATCGAGCGACCATGGGTCACATAATATTCAAACTCTGGCCAAAAATGCCGCAGCATTCCCTGTACTGGCCAAGCGGCTGCTTCACCAAAGGCACAAATAGTATGACCCTCGATTTGACCTGCGGCCGAGCGGAGTAATTCGAGGTCTTCAATGCGGCCATTGCCAGCGACTATGCGCTCTAATACCCGGTGCATCCAACCAGTACCTTCACGGCAGGGAGTACACTGCCCACAAGATTCCAGGTGGTAAAAGCGCGCCAACCTGGTCAGGGTTTTAACCATACAGGTGGTTTCATCCATCACGATAACCGCGCCTGAACCGAGTCCAGAGCCTACTTTGGCCAGGGCATCGTAGTCCATGGTGATATCCATCATGGTATCGGCAGGAATTACCGGCATGGAAGAACCGCCGGGAATTACACCTTTAAGTGCGTTGCCATTAAGCACCCCACCAGCCATTTCCAATAGCTCAGAAAAAGGTGTGCCAAGTGGTACTTCATAGTTACCGGGTTTATTTATATGTCCGGAAACAGAAAAGCATTTAGGTCCGCCATTATTAGGAATGCCGATATCCAGAAACCAGGCCGCACCATTGCGCATAATTGAGGGTACAGACGCTAGTGATTCGGTGTTATTAATAGTGGTAGGCTTGCCGTAAAGACCAAAGTTAGCTGGAAACGGCGGCTTGAAACGGGGTTGCCCTTTCTTGCCTTCCAGCGATTCCATTAGCGCGGTTTCTTCGCCACAAATATAAGCTCCCGCACCTAAAAACCCATGAATATCCATATCCACGCCGGTACCTTTGAGGTCACGACCTAACCAGCCGGCTTCATGGGCTTCTTTTAAAGCAGCTTCAAAACGCTCAAAAGGTTCATGGTGAAATTCACCACGCATGTAGTTGTAGCCAACCGTTGCACCCATGGCATAAGCGGCTATCGCCATGCCTTCAATAACTGCATGTGGGTTATAGCGCAAAATATCTCGGTCGTGGCAAGTACCCGGCTCACTTTCATCCGAGTTGCACAGCAAGTATTTTTGCCCGGGTGCAGAACGGGGCATAAAACTCCATTTCAAACCGGTTGGAAACCCTGCCCCGCCACGACCACGAAGTACCGATGCCTTGACGATATTGATAATTTCTTCAGCTGGGGTTTGTTCTTTTAGAATTTTTTCCCAGGCCTGATAACCACCAATTTTCAGATAGTTTTCCAGGCTCCACGGCTGTTCAAATTCCAAGGTGGTGAAAACAACATTATGCTCAGCCATGACTATTTCAATCCTGCAAGAATCTTGTCGATCTTTTCGACATCAAGATTTTCATGATAATGGCCATCGACCACCATCATCGGCGCGCCACAGCAGGCGGCCAAACATTCTTCTTCAACTATCAGGGTAATCCTGCCATCATCAGTGGTTTCGCCTAACTTAATCCCAAGAGTGGCTTCGATATGCTTCACCACATCTTCAGCACCACGAAGCATGCAGGAAATATTGGTGCAGATATTCACTTTATGCCGACCAACTGGCTCTAAATCGAACATTGAATAGAAACTAGCAACCTCATACACCTGAATTTTCGGCAAGCCCAAATAATCAGCTACCGCACCCATACTGGCCTCACTTAACCAGCCATTATTTTGTTCCTGGGCAGACATTAGCGCCTGAATTACCGCCGAGCGTTTTTGTTCAGGCGGGAATTTACCTACCCAGTGGTCAATAGTGGCTCTGGTATCAGCGGAGAGCAGAAATTGTGTGTTGTTATTACTCATTCCGGTTACCTGTCTATCTCGCCAAAAACTATATCCTGGGTGCCGATTACTGCCACCACATCGGCCAACATATGGCCTTCCACCATTTCCTGCATTGCCGCCAAATGCGCAAACCCGGGGGCTCTTAGGTGCACTCTGAAAGGCTTGTTAGCACCATCGGAAACCAGATAACAACCGAACTCACCCTTAGGGTGCTCGATTGCAGCGTAGGTTTCCCCTGCCGGTATGCAGTAGCCTTCAGAAAACAATTTGAAATGATGAATCATGGCCTCCATGTCATCTTTCATCAGCTCTCTGGGCGGTGCGGTCACTTTATGGTCGGGGCTGTTAACATGCCCGGGGTTGGCTCGTAACCACTTGACGCACTGCTGGATAATAGAGTTGGATTGACGCATTTCCTCAATCCGCACCAGGTAGCGGTCATAGCAATCGCCGGTCTTGCCTACTGGCACTGAAAATTTCACTTTATCGTAAGCTGCATAGGGCTGTTTTTTGCGCAGATCCCAGGCGATTCCTGAACCGCGCAGCATTGGCCCGGTAAAGCCCAATTGCAAAGCCCGCTCCGGAGACACCACACCAATACCGACAGTACGCTGTTTCCAGATACGGTTGTCAGTTAGCAGAGTTTCATAATCATCAACACGATCTAGGAAATCGTCGGTAAATGCTTCCAGATAATCCAGCAAGCTACCTTGCCGCCATTCATTCAAGCGGGTTAAATCTTTGCCTTTGGTCCACTTGGTTTGCTTAAACTTGGCCATCTGCTCAGGCAAATCACGGTAAACTCCGCCTGGGCGATAATAAGTTGCGTGCATCCGCGAGCCGGAAACCGCTTCGTAGCAGTCAATCAATAGTTCGCGCTCACGAAAGGCATACAGGAATAAAGTCATAGCACCTAAATCCAGGCCGTGCGTTCCAACCCACATCAGGTGATTCATAATCCGTGTTATTTCATCGAACATGGTACGGATATATTTGGCCCGCAGGGGTATTTCCAGCCCTAGCAGCTCCTCAATAGCCAGCACATAGGCATGCTCGTTACACATCATCGAAACATAATCGAGTCTATCCATATAGCCAATACTTTGATTATATGGTTTTGATTCTGCTAATTTTTCCGTACCTCGGTGCAATAGACCGATATGCGGATCTGCATGGACAATGGTTTCTCCATCCATCTCCAGCACCAGCCGTAAAACCCCGTGGGCGGCAGGATGCTGCGGCCCAAAATTCATTGAATAGGTCTGAATCTCGGACATTATTTTTTCCCTTCCCCGGAGTTTGCAGAAAAATCAGCCTGCGTGCGGGCATCAGCGCGAATAACTCGTGGCACTAGCACTCTTGGTTCGATCTCAACCGGCTTATACACCACCCGCTGCAAATCTTCGTCATAACTTAAAGCTACATTACCAATTAGCGGGAAGTCTTTGCGGAATGGATGGCCAACAAAGCCGTAATCGGTAAGTAGCCTGCGTAAATCAGGATGTCCTTCAAAGGCAACCCCGAAGAGGTCAAAAACCTCGCGTTCGTACCAGTTAGCCGAACTCCAGACTTCCACTAGACTAGGCAATATCGGCAATTGGTCGTCTTCAGCAAAACAGCGGATTCTAAGTCGGAAATTGTGCTTTACCGAGAGCAATTGCACCACCACCGCAAACCGAGCCGGGTGGGATTTACGCGCAAATACTTCCTGTGGCCGCTTAGACCAGTCAAAACGCCCTGGCCCCTGGCCAGCTACGCCACGACTAAAGCCGCTATGGCTAACGCTATTAGTATCCCATTCAGCCTCACCCCAGGAAAGGTAGTCCATACCGCAAAGGTCGATCATTTGCTCAAAGCTGAACCTGTCTTCATCGCGCAGCTCACGGGCCACATCTTGCCAGTGCTCAGCACTGACATCCATGCTGACCTGACCGTGGTTAACAACAATATTTTGCGCCCGGTCAGAGCTAAAAAAATCTGCTAACGCGCTTGCTAATGGATTCTTTTGTTTAGCCATCATTAAGCCCTGGCAATGGTGTTGGTGCGTTTAATTTTCTTCTGCAATTGCAGAATACCGTAAAGCAGAGCCTCCGCTGTTGGCGGACAACCAGGCACATATACATCCACTGGTAAAACTCGATCACAACCACGGGTAACTGCGTACGAATAGTGATAATAACCACCACCGTTAGCACATGAACCCATGGATATTACCCACTTTGGATCTGCCATCTGGTCATAAACCTTGCGGAATGCTGGCCCCATTTTATTGGTAAGAGTGCCGGCAACTATAAGCAGATCAGATTGTCTTGGACTGGCCCGAAACACGCCCCAGCCGAAACGGTCAATATCATAACGCGAAGCACTTGCTTGCATCATTTCAACCGCGCAACAAGCCAAGCCGAAAGTCATTGGCCAAAGTGAGCCGGTACGCGCCCAGTTTATCAGGCTATCCACATTGGCAACTACAACTCCGCGCTTGGCTAGTGGGTTGGTATCTGCGTTTGGGCGCAGAATATCATCCATTAAATTAAGTTCGCCTACTCCCATTCCAGAGCTCCTTTCTTCCATAGATAAGCCAAACCAATGGCCAACTCGAGGGTAAATATTACGACCGCAGCGAAAGCGGTCAGGCCAACATCTTCCATAACTACCGCCCAGGGAATAAAAAAGGCGATTTCCAAGTCGAAAACAATAAATAAGATTGCTACCAGATAAAACCGCACATCAAATTTCATGCGCGCATCGGCAAACGGCTCAAAGCCGCACTCATAAGGAGATGATTTTTCCACAGAAGGTTTACTGGGACCCAGCAAACCACCAATAACTAACAGTGCCGTACCTAGCCCCACTGAGATAGCGAGAAAAATAATAACCGGCCAATATTCGCTTAACATTCTGCTACCCTCGTGCTACACCCAGTGTAAAGCACTAACAAAAACACGATTTCTTTTAGTGGATTGCAGCACCCAAGGTACCGTCTTACCCACCTGTTTATTCAGCGCCAATGGCGCTGTCGCATAAAACTCCAGCTTTATACTTCTATCAGGGCAACCCGCTGAGTGTTGCCCGATATTACTAACCCGCACTTCGCAGGCCTATGTTGGTGCCGAAGGCCGGACTCGAACCGGCACGACTTGCGCCACTACCCCCTCAAGATAGCGTGTCTACCAATTCCACCACTTCGGCAATTCTTTAATTAAGGCTTACCAGGGTTATCTACTGGCGGAAGATCGTCACCACTAACTGACTCGGTGGCTGTTTCTACTGCCGGAAGATCTGCTGACTCTGCAGCCTCAACCTGGTTAGTTACTGGCACCTCTGGCACTATGGTCTCAACCATTACGCTATCGTTAGCCAAAACACCAAGGTCGGCCTCTGGTGCCGCAGCGTTCATATTTGAGGCCATTACAGCCATCCACATACTGATAACGAAAAACCCTATAGCTGCAACCGAAGTTGTACGGGTCAGAAAGTTACCGGCGCCGGAGGAACCAAATACCGTACCGGACGCACCGCCACCAAAAGCTGCACCTGCAGTCGCGCCAGCACCGCGCTGAACCAGAATAAGGGCAACCATGGCAATTGCCAGAAGCACATGAAAAATATTTAAAATTTGCATAATCTCTACTCTGCTAGGCTGTCTGTAAGCTTAAAGCTCTAGCGCTTTAAGCTACCGCGTTATATATCGCGAGAAAGGCATCACTGGTAAGGGAAGCTCCGCCGATTAGTCCACCATCTATATCTGCCTGAGCAAATAATTCAGCTGCATTCGAACCCTTCACACTGCCACCGTATAAAATTCTTAATTGGCCGGCAATTATACCATCCAATGCAGCTAATTTGTCACGCATAAATGCGTGAATTTGCTGTGCCTGCTCCGGAGAGGCTGTTTTTCCAGTGCCAATTGCCCAAACTGGCTCGTAGGCAAGCACGGCATTGGCAAAAGCCTGTATTCCAGTCCGGCTCAAAACAGCGTCTAATTGGCGACTGATAACCGCCTCTGTTTCGTTGTTTTCGCGCTGTTCTAGCGTTTCACCAACACATAGCACAGGGGTTAAACCAGCAGCCTGAGCAGCAATAAACTTGCACGCTACCCGTTCATTACTATCACCGTACATGGCGCGCCGCTCTGAATGCCCCACTAACACCATACTACAACCCATGTTCACCAACATAGAAGCGCAAATTTCACCTGTATGGGCGCCAGACTCGTGCTCATTCAGGTCTTGCGCGCCATATTGAAGCGCAGTTCCAGTTGCCACTGATGCGACAATGCTAATATACGGATAAGGCGGAAAAATAGCCATTTCAACTGTACTATCAGGTTTAAAGCCATTGGCAACTTCCGTTGCCAATTGAGCAGCGCCTGCTGAATCAGTATTCATTTTCCAGTTACCGGCGACCAATAAATTACGCATTTAAATATCCTTGAGTGAATTAACCTCATAGAATACCATGAGTCACCCGAGTGGAGAAATCATAATGCAAGCAGAAACAGTTAATAAAACTGCCCTGATTACCGGCGCCTCGGCCGGGCTAGGTGCAGAATACGCACGGCAACTAGCCGCCCTAGGTAACAATCTGGTGCTAACTGCCCGCAGAACCGAACGCATGGAAACTCTGGCAAGCGAATTAACCGCTAAGTTTGGGGTTAAGGTTCAGGTATATCCAGCTGATCTAGCTGACCCTGACAGCCCACAAAGACTTTGCGCGCAATTGGCAACAGATAATATCGATATTGATATTTTGATTAATAATGCCGGCTATGGGGTAACCGGCACTTTGAATGTACCAGAATGGAATGCCCACCAAGATTTTATGCAAGTAATGGTCAACGCTGTAGTTGAACTATGCTACCTGCTTCTACCGAGCATGCAACAACGCGGTTTTGGAGAAATAGTTAATGTGGCATCGATGGCCGCTATCTTGCCTGGCGCTCCGGGACATACACTGTATGCGGCCAGCAAGGCGTTTTTAGTCCGCTTTTCAGAATCGCTGGCGATGGAAAACATCAATACCGGGGTAAAAGTACAGGCGCTCTGCCCCGGCTTTACCTACACTGAATTTCATGATGTAACCGGCACTCGCGAACAGGTATCTAAAATGCCGGATAAGCTGTGGCTAAATGCCAGTGATGTAATCAGTTACTCATTAGAGGAACTAAAGCATAAAAATAGCCTGCCGGTGGTTATTCCAGGGCGACAGTATCGCTCGATTGAAAGGTTTATGCGCTGGATGCCTAGAAGAATGGCATATAAAACCATGCTCAAGCGCGCCAAGACTTTTCGTCAGGTTGATTAGTGCTTGCACTTGGTACTACAAACTTTTAATCTTCGTTGGTGGGACTAAAGTCCAGCTTCCATTAGTAGCAACTTTAAACATTAGGCTCGGCTACCTACTCTTCGGCATCCCGGAATGACTGGCTCTTATTGGTTACCCTGATACTCCTATCAGTCCCTCACCCGCTGGCGCTGCACGATATTACCGTCTTCAAAATGAAATACCCGTGTTTGGCCGCGCTTGGGGTAATAGGTCCAGACTAGACGATAAATCACGACAGGCGCTCCCGGGTGGTGCAGGTGCCATGGCTGAATTGTGTATCCATACTGGGGATAAACTGTAATTGGGTAAACGCTTTCCTGATCCGGTGGGCCACAGCGACGGTATAAATCCACCAGAGTATTACCAGCGCGGTCCAGGTCAGTGCCACTACAATTTTGTTTTTCTGGCGCTCGGGTAAAGCCATAACCCAAAGTTTGCTCCCCCACCAGGACCCCATTTCTTACCAATATCCTGCGCACTAGCTTGCGGGTACCAAAATTCAAGTACCAAGCCTCAAGGCCATCGCTAAGTTGCATACCGATAATTGAATTGTCCTGTAGTGCCGGTGTGCTCCAACGCTCAATCCAGAATGGCTCGGGGCAATTGCGCTGCAAGCGCGATACCGGATCACCAGTTTTAACTAATTTGCTGCCACAACGCAGTGCCTGAGCAGACTGGGGCAATAACAACAAGACCAACAGTAATGTAATAGTTATCAGTAGTTTGATAATATCCTCCGGAGTAGTTAAAAGCTGCATCTCACCCGCTAATAATACTAAAACCTCCTATACTCAGGATGAATACAAATAAAAATCAACTATATAAGTGAGAGATTTAACCTCTTTATAACAGTATATATATATAATATAACAAGTTCTGATCAGGATGAGACGAACCACTAGGGTCAAACAATGTCAGCGAACGGGTCTAAAAGCACTTCCGTACTGTTGACGGTGCAGAAATTCATCGTTGAGCTACAGCGACGCAAGATCGTTAGGGTAGCGCTTGTTTATGTCGCTTTCGCCTGGCTGTTGGTGCAGTTCTCAGACATTATTTCCGATGCCTTCGCTGCTCCAGATTGGGTCATGCGCGTCTTGGTGATGTTCTTGATTCTCGCATTACCTGCAACTCTGATTCTAGCCTGGCTGTTTGACATAACCCCATCCGGCATCCGCTTAACTACAGGAGTCAACGGTGATGGGGAGCAACACCTAGATACTATAATGCTGATTTCAAATGGCAGCATTGACGACTACCAGAACGCCGATGATTTATGCGAGCACCTTAGTCGTAAACTTCGTACAGAAATTGAACGCTTTGGGGGCGAAGTTTATGGCCTGCATCAAGGCCATTGCGTAGTAGAGTTTTCATCTAGCGGGCCTGCGGTAAGCTGTGGCCTTAAAATCCTTGAGCTACTAAAAGATAGTCAGCGACCAGCCTCCGTGTCTATTGCCTGTGGTAGTTTCACGCACACTACCAATGCCCTTTCAGGTCAGGCGCTGAAAATCGCTGAATCGATCAGCTACCCAGAACAGAACCAACAGCACCTTGTGCTCTCAATGGCAATTTACGAGCGCGAGCTAGGCCTTAACCCTAACCCGTTACTGGATTATTGCCAAGACAAAAGTTTCACGCTTAACCAACACAATCTTCAGGCGGTGCTTGTAAACCCGGCAGCCCTGGGCAACCCCGCGATTCAATGGCGCCTAAAAGAAGACTCTGAGGACACCAAGTCAGCAACCAAGCAGCACGGCAAACATAAAGCCTTGTTGGTATTTGG
Organism: Gammaproteobacteria bacterium; assembly: GCA_024275935.1. Taxonomy (GTDB): domain Bacteria; phylum Pseudomonadota; class Gammaproteobacteria; order Xanthomonadales; family SZUA-36; genus SZUA-51. Next base: position 14,276 of record JAJRYF010000003.1, read on the forward strand.
TCTGCTGCTAGTAGTAGCCTTTTCATGGTTGTACCTTGAATACCGGCAACCGGGAAATAACTTACCTCAAAGCTTGGCTATCATGCCATTTAGGGTTCTTGATCAGGGCGATGAAAGTAAGGCCATCGCTTTAGGCCTGAATGAAGAATTGCATGATAGCGTGCGTCAATTAAAGGCCCTTCAATTAACCTCCAGCCGCTCATCTAGAGTGCTCGCAGATCGAGAACTGGCTGTTCCTGATCTTGGTGAGCAGCTTAATGTGAACTCGCAAAACAAACCCCGAATGGAAATCCAGCTGTACTTAATACGCTGGCACAAATTAGCATTGCAAAGTCTGAGTTTAATAAAGCCAACAAGTATACAGAAGAAGGGCTGGCACTTGTGCCAGACAATCTAGAACTACTTATGACCTCCGCCGATATCGGCATTAAAACCGGGCAACCAGAGAAGGCCGAGAAAGTTTTGCTCCAGGCAATTGCTACTAACCCATGGTATTGGCGGCTACACGGTATGCTCGCCAGGGTTTACATGGACAGCGGGCGCTTGGCGGAAAGCGTTGTAATGTTCCAAAAGGCAGCTGAACTGATGCCTACAGACTCTGGCCTATACAACAGCTTGGGTGCGGTATATTTCTCCATGGGAGAGTTCGCAAATGCGGCCATTGCTTTCGAGAGATCGCTTGAACTAATGCCCAGTAACGCCGCTTATAGCAATCTTGGCACAGTGTACTACTTTGCTGGAGATTTTATAAAATCTCGTGAATACAATCTTAAAGCAACTGAATTGACTCCAAACGATTATATATCCTGGAGGAATCTTGGGGATAGTGAGTGGTCTATTCCAGGCCAAAAAGATACCGCACGATCACACTATCAACTAGCCGCCAAGCTCGCTAAAGGAATACTTAAAGTTTCCCCGGAAAACGCCCCAGCACTATCCTCATTAGCTTGGGTGTTAGCGCAAACAGGGGATAATAAAAGCGCCGAGGAGAGTATTGCAAAAGCATTAGAACTAGCCCCCAACAATGCTAATACTCTCTATGATGCCAGCGGCATATATGCTCTGTTTGGTCAAAATGATAAGGCTCAAAAATTAATACAAGCAGCAATAAGCGCAGGGATTCCAGCCGCTATAATTGCTGCCACCCCTGGCTTGCAAGCCTTGTACACGGACTCAAGCCAAACCACTGAAGAACCAGGAGGTACAAATGAATAAGTATAAATTACTCATACTGCTATTGCTGGCGATAGGTTTATCCGCTTGCCACCATACATCTAAGATTGACAGCACTAAGGTCGCTGACAGCTGCCATGAAATAGTTAATATAAATATTCAGCTTAATACCTAAAGTTGGTGCTAGTAGCAGCCTTACATGAGCATCATAGACTCATAAGTCAAACCTCGGCTGGCTATAACAAACCAATTTCTTCAGCAGTTTTTTTACCTATAACGGTTTGACCAATATTCTTCGGGTTCTTCCATTGAGTTTTACTAAGGGCTATTTTAACTGCCATGATTTCTGCATTATTCTGCGGATAGCGGGGCTTTCGCTCTGGGTCCGCTAGCCCTGCTGGGTCATCTGGCTGACCGTTGGCAAGATTATATTTATCACTAGCTCCCAGGGTATGTAAAAGCTCGTGGGTAATAATCACATTATTCATAGCTTTATTTGCCCGCCCGGAACGAACATTAACTATACCAATTTGTCCTTTTGATAAGGCAGTTGACCTTTCCAGCAACTGGCGTGAACTAGCTGCATGATAATTTATAAAAATTTGCACATCACCAGGCACACCATCACTATTGGCACTGGCACGCCATGCCCAATACCGCAACTTCAGGCTCCAGATACCAATAGCAACACGGCCAGCACCTTCTGCCAATACCGGCGGGGTAGAATTTATCGACTCATGCAGAGTAATGGCAACTGGACGCTCAGAATTTTTTCCATAACGATCAAGCTCGCGAACAAAGTAGGTTTCGATTGATTTGTAAGTTTGGGGTTTTAATTGTTGCAGAAACTTCTTTGACTGCGTGCTGTTATTGTTGGCTGCCAATAGAGGGTAAATGCTTACATACAAAGTCCTATCCCAGTCGGCCGCTCTTGATTTAGACATGATGGTATTACTCGCCACCACAAATAATATCGCCAGTAAGATCACTACCCGAATAAATTTGAACATCTATTAATTATCGCCTTTCGGTTTAAACACTGATTATTGTAGCAGGTGTTTGCGTAGGGTACTGTCAAGCTTCGCTGCCGCACCGGCGGCTTGGTACTTATACAAACTTTAGGCGCGTTACGCCGATTGCATCGCTAACACACCTACGCGATAGCGAAACAGCGGTGAAGTGTAGTTTAGTAGCTAGCCGCCGGCTATCATCATTTCAGATATCAGGATAGATGGGGTATGAATCCGTCCACGGGCATCAATATCGTTGCCGATACCGGTAATCTGCATAAACATATCGCTCAAGTTGGCGGCAATGGTTACCTCATCGACAGCATGCACTATCTCTCCATTTTTAATCAAAAACCCGCTAGCCCCACGGGAATAATCGCCAGTTACAATGTTCACGCCCTGCCCCATAACTTCGGTAACCAAGAAACCATCGCCCATGTCTGCTAACAATTGTTCGCTGGTAATGCTGGGGGCTTCAAGTTTAAGATTTCTTACCCCGCCAGCGTGCCCATTCGTTACCATCCCCAGCTTGCGCGCTGAATAAGAGTTCAAGAGATACTCTTCTAATTGACCCTCGGAGACAATTTCCGCAGCAGTCGTAGCTACCCCTTCGGCATCAAGACTAGCGCTACCTGCACCACGCTTGAGTAACGGTTGTTCACGCAAGGTTATTACTGCTGGGAATACCTGAGAGTGCAACCTGTCTTTAAGATAACTGGCATTACGATACAAGTTACCACCAGAAATGGCTGCGATAAAATGCCCAAGCAAACCAGCTGCTACCTGAGGGCTGAAAATCACTGGCATGCGCGCGGTTTTCAAACTACGGGCACCTAGTCTAGCGATGGTTCTTTTGGCTGCCATTTCTCCAGTTGTCTGGAAGCTGTCTAAGTCTGTCAAGGCATGCTTGTTATCATACCAATAATCTCGTTGCATGCCTTTGTCATCAGCGGCAATAAAGGCGCATGACTGGCTGTAATTTGTGCCCCAGCGACGACCTGAAAAACCATCAGAATTACTTAATAAGGAAATCCCCTGGCTGGCGCTAAAGCCGCCACCTTCTGAGTTCACAATGCGCTCATCCAGATTAAGGCCAGCAGCTTCTACAGCCATCGCATTACTGATTACAGTATCTACATGCAGTTCCTGTTGGTGCCATAAGTCCAGATCTGGAAAGCTACTTGCCAGATGGTCTTTATCCGGCAACCCGGCAAATTTATCCGGCTGCGTGAAGCGGGCTATCTCGGCCGCCTTACGCACGCAGTTAAGCACCGATTCTGGCCTTAGGTCACCGCTGCTGGCACTGCCTTTAGACTGACCCCGATATACGGTTACTGAAAGACCACTATCACGATGGTATTCCAAAGTCTCAAGCTCGCCCATGCGCACATTCACCGAGACCCCTCTGTGGCTATGTAGATTGACAACACAAGCCTCACAGCCCAAACTCTTGGTCTGGATAAGTACACTGTCGGAAATTTCCTGGAGTTGATCCAGTTCTTCGACGATTTTAATAGAATTTTTAACGGTTACCGATGATGACATCTCAAAAGCCTGTAGATAAAGACATCCAACAAGATGTCCCCAGTAAGTCCGAACGCAAGCGTGAAGCGCAGGCAATTTTTTTGCTGGCGCGCGAACTAGTGGAAATGAAGACCAATGCACTGGCCAAAATTGAACTACCTGATGATTTGCAAGAAGCAGTAGACAAAGCCCGCCGAATTAAATCCCACGGCGCCCGCAAACGCGAAGTGCTGTTTTTAAGTAAAAAATTACGCGCTATTGAACTTGAAGCTATCAGCATAGCTATTGCTCAACCTCAGGCCGCCGCGCGCGAAGAAACCATCCGTCAACATCGACTAGAGGCCTGGCGAGATGCTTTAATTGCCGATGGGGACCAAATTTTGAATTCACTCTGTCAGCAAGATTTCCCCATTGAACGCCAGCAGTTTCGCCAGCTAATCCGCAACGCCAGGCGTGAGGCCAGCCAAAATAAGCCTCCGGCATCGGCTCGCAGTTTGTTTCGTTTGTTACATGATATTGATCAGCAGCAACGCTTACCTGATACAGTTGCTTAATCATTCACCTGTACCGCCGACAGTCATCGCATCAATCCGAATTGTTGGCTGGCCGACCCCAACTGGCACGCTCTGGCCGGCTTTACCACACACCCCTACTCCATTATCCAGAGCTAAGTCAGTACCCACCATACTAACCTGACGCATGGCCTCGGGGCCATTTCCAATTAAAGTAGCGCCTTTAACCGCTTCAGCAATTTTACCCTTGCGAATACGATAAGCTTCAGTGGCAGCAAACACAAACTTGCCAGAGGTGATATCTACCTGACCGCCACCAAAATTGACCGCGTAAAGACCGTCCTCAACACTGGCTATAATTTCTTCGGGATTGCTTTTTCCAGCTAGCATATAGGTGTTTGTCATTCTCGGCATAGGCAGGCAAGAGAAGGACTCGCGGCGGCCATTACCGGTACTTTCTACGCCCATTAAACGGGCATTTAGTTTGTCTTGCATATAAGCTTTAAGCACCCCGTTTTCAATTAGCACATTGCACCGACTGGCCACGCCTTCATCGTCAATACTCAAAGAACCACGCCTTTCAGGCAGGGTACCGTCATCAACTATAGTTACCAGCTCTGAGGCTACTTTATCCCCCATGCAACCACTGTAGGCGGATGTGCCTTTACGATTAAAATCACCTTCAAGGCCGTGCCCAACTGCCTCATGCAGCATCACCCCGGGCCAGCCAGGACCGAGGACTACCGGCATCATTCCAGCAGGTGCTGCCACCGCTTCTAAGTTCACCAAGGCCTGGCGCACAGCTTCATTAGCATATTCCTTCCAGGCATCATCAGCCAGTAATTGCTGTTGCCCAAAGCGCCCGCCGCCACCAGCAGCAGCCATTTCCCGTCTGCCATTATGTTCGGCTATTACTTGCACATTCAGGCGAATCAAGGGCCGCACATCACCGGCATAAGTGCCGTCTGAACCAGCAATCAAGATATTCTCATGACTGGCGGAAAGTGACACCGTCACTTCGGTTATTTTGGTGTCCAGTCCTCGGGCATAAACATCTATGGTTTTTAGCAACTCTACTTTTGCGCTTGCATCCAGGCCTTGATATGGGTCGGCGGATGAATACAAGCTCGGGCTCCGGTCGCGTTGCCATGCTTGTAACTGGTAGCTCTGGCCATGCCGAGCAATAGCTCTGGCAGTACCAGCGGCATGCATTAACGCCTCTGGCAAGAGCTCATCGGCGTAAGCAAAACCAGTTTTTTCACCAGCAATGGCGCGTAGCCCTACTCCCTGCTCCAGGGAATGCCCTGCACTTTTGACTATGCTATCTTCCAGCACCCAGCTCTCCGACCAGCTTTGCTGAAAATATAAATCCGCTGCGTCTATTGATGGCCCCATTAGCTGCTCTAACACCCGCTGCACATCTATTTCTTGCAGCCCAGTTGGCTGCAATAACTCTCGTTCGACTATAACCAGAGATTCACTCATCGGTTTTTACTTCCTTTAGGTTTTGCGGTAGATACATCATCGCGTTTACGCATTTCTTCTTTATTTAATTGAGTTATAACCGGGTCATCCCAACTACCGGTCACAGTGTAAACCGCTTCGGCGGCTTTGCCTAAAGCTTTTCGAAATAGCGTCTGTAAAGCTAATCCAGCCGCGGCCCCACCGGGACCACCTGCAATCGCTCCCAGCACCGGCAAAGTCGCTCCCACCCCGGGCCTGACTCGTATTAGCTGGTCATATTTCCGCTTATTCATATCCGTAGCGCCATAAATCAGCATCTCAGCTGCTGGTGATTTGACCTTCATATTGGTGATATGAATAACTCCATTTTCAATCTCAAATTTGCCTTTAGCCGAATCAAACGAGAACCCCTGCTTAAATACATCACGAAAATCAAACATTAGCCGCCGTGGTAATGCTTGCAAACTGATGAGCCCCAACAGCCTGCCTGCACCTGGGTCAGCATCTATCAAGCGCCCGTCTCTTACCGACAACTCCAGGCTACCATTCAAACTGGCCGCCGTGAAGGCTATAGGTGAATCATCCCAGCCACCATCAAAATCTATCATTGATTGCCCACCGGTAACTCCGGCATCAAAATCTAGCGCCTGCATCAACTCATCTATTGTTTCTGCTGAAATATGCAGATTAAATTGCGAGTGTTGCCCGCCTTGCGGGGTTTGCATCCAATCACCACTTGCAATTAGATGCACAGTGTTGAAGTTACCCTCTAGAGTTTCGAAGCGTAACCCGCCCTTAACTGGATAAGTTTCAATTCTAGTTTCCTTGAGACTCAAGTGACCAAAACCAAACTCCCGCGCATAAAGGTGCATGGGCGGTAGCTCAGCAGGGTTTAACTCAAGTGTGGGTAGCTCATCCTCGCTGACTGGTAATATCAAGCGGTCAAAATCTGCTACAAGGGCCTTTCTGCCACCTCCAGGCAAGCGTATACGCCCAGAAATTGACGGGCCCGAAAAAACCGCTTCATAACTATCGTTCAGGTAGTTTATTTCTAATCTGGTATTGGCTATCTGGCGTCCTAAGAAACCCAGTTGCGCAGCTTCAAAAGCAAGATTTCCTGGCGCTATAGCAAGATTATTTTGGCTTGCTGCTCTAGTAGAAAGAATCCCCACCCAACCATCAAGATTAAATTCAGCAGCCACGCCACCAAGGTCAAAGTAACCTTTACGAGGCTCGCCTACTGTATCATCGCCCAGCAGAACGCGGATAGATTCTGCCTTGCCACGGCCTTTATCAAGACTCGCCCGTAAGCCTAGCCTATCCATAAACTTAATTACTAATTGTCGGTCTGGACCCTGCAATGGAATATGAATTTTAACTGGCCAGCTATCCTCAGTAAGCTTGTGTAGCGGTGCCGGAAAATTCATTGCCATACCTTGAAGGTCAGACTCCAAATCCAGATACAACGGCATACTTCCGTCCGGACGGCGTTCTTCAATTGTAATCCCAATATCCCAACTGGTTGCCCCTGCCAGGTAATGATCGATTTTGTCGACTAAGCGTAAATCCGGAGGCATTAAATTGTTAACTGTCGAAACAGTTTGTAGCTGCGCCTGGAGGATATTCCCAGCAGCTTTTTCTGGTCCCGCCAGCAAGTTTATTCGAGCCTCTGCCGCGCCGAGTTTGGCTGTCATCTCTGTAACACTCACACCGTGCTCTGACCAATCAAGTACCCCATTTAACTTATCCAACTGAATGCGCCAATCAGGTAGAAATAAACTAGCACTCTTTAGCGCTACCTGGCCGCTAACATCGAACCACTCTTTGCGCCCATCCATATAAAATATTAACCTGCCCTTTACCTTGGCTGGCCCAGATATTTGTACTGGTTTAAGGCTCAAATTCATAATCTCTTCGAGTGGCGAGGCTTGCAAGTAAGCCATTAACTCTTCTGCCTGCACTTGCTCATCAAGCTTGATATCTATAATCAATTTATCTCTGAAGTCTAATTTCGCGCTAGCTGAGCTAATTTCGATACCATTGGTGGTGCTAGTCTTAGCCTGTACTCTCATTAACAAGTTATCAAAAGTCACTACCGCGTCTGTCTTCTCTAGATTCGGCCAATTTCGGTTAAATTCCAGACTCATGTTGTAAGCAGGAATTCTCGCACTAAATATCCCATTGCCATCACGAAAGGGAAACTCGGATAATTTCCCCAATAGTTGTATCTGCGCGCCTCTTACCTCACCTATTGAAAAAGCAGGATTTAACCAACTAATGCTTCTTTTACTCATAACCTGATCTGGCCAATACTTCTTCAGGCTGGCAGCGCTCAGGTGATTTATCAGGACTTGAGCATCAACTACAGGCTCGCCCTCTGACATTAACAGGCTTAGCTCAAGGCCCAGAGATACATCCACATTTTCCAGCTCACATAACTGAGTTTTTAACTGTAACTGTGCTGCGGTTGTCAGATTAAAGTCCAGTTGGCATTCAAACTTATCCCAGTGCTGCCGCTGGCTAAATACAGTTGGCCAATTTAACTCCGCATTAGTCGCACTCAAACTAAGCACGCCTTCGGCCCGGGCGAAATTAACTTTAACATCCAGCGGTCCCAAGCTAAGCTGCTCAGCATTGCCTTGTATTGATACCTGCTTAGCAAGCAGGCTCAAGCTGCTTAGTTGATTGTTGTTATCCAGTTCTAACGACAAATTTTCCAACTGGCCATTAACAGTTGTAGCAAGCCATGGGTATTGCCAGTTTAATTTGCTTGCCAGCGGACGCAGTAGCGATTGAGCGAACGCTAAATCTGCCTGTCCTGTTTGTAGGTGCATACTAGTTTCCGCATCCGGGGCAACCATTAGCAATACTTCACCCTGCAGAAGGTCTTGCCCCACATTAACGGCACTCAGCTTAGCTAAGGCTATAGACCAGTGCTGATTATCCACCCAATGCAAGCGCCAGTCAGTACTAAGCTCATCCAGCTTTACAGGTATATCTTCTGCAGCTAGTTGCCACTCCAGACCGGTGGCGGCAAGGTTACCGCTTAATTGCAATGGCTCGCCTGCCTGCCATTCAAGCCAGGCTTCAGCCTCAATCTCACCCTTGGCAGTTTGCCGCCAGTCCTCTGCAAACATACTTAGAAACTGGTCGGGCTGATTAATTTTAGAACTTACATAAACCCTTAAGCTCTGAGGCACACTTTCTTCAAGATGCAAACTCAAGCTTCCATCCATCTCACCGGCTAGTTCTCCAACCAGCGCATCCAGGCTGAAGGCACTATTATCTTTAGCCAATTGGGCATGCCAGCCAGCAACGATCTCATTGTTAGCGTATTGTACCTGTGCCAATGAGGAATTAAAGGTCATGGAAAAACCACTTATTGCATCTTTAACCTGCAAACTAACATCCGTGAAATCCATAATTTCAATGGATGAAAACAAAGTTAGTAATTCGCTTATGTCCATAGGTTTATCTGAGCTCAGACCAGATAACTTGAGCACCCCGTCAGCATCTCTTAAAAGCAATAACTCAGCACCAACAATTTCAAATTCATAAAATGGCCGGTTTGGGAATAAGTAATTTAGCAAAGAGAACTTTACTCGTGCATGCTCAACCACCAACTCCGGTGCACCCTGGTCAGCATCATCGGCATATACCGACAAACCGGAAATTTCAAACTCAGGGCCGGTTACATCCCAGCTTCCTGCTAACGAATCAAAACGAACTGGCTGACCAACAAACTTACTTAATCGCGCCTCTACCTGGGTCTGGTAGCGATCGGCATACGGCAATAGCAACTCCGCCATACCAGCGATTACCGCCACCAGCACTAACACCAAGGCGGCAGCGGTCCAGATGATGGTGAGGCTGCGGCGATATAAGCGGTAAAGTGGTTTCATTTATTTATGCAAGTAGAACTACAGCAGGACTACATCAAACATTTCCAGGCCATACTGATCTTCTTGCTGGAAGTGAATGCTTTTGCCTAACATTTCTTCTAAATCCGCCACTGTTGTGGAGTGCTCATCAAGAATTCTATCAACCACCTCTGGGGATGCCATAACCATGATTTTGCTAGCCTCAAACTGGCGGCCTGAGCGCATAATTTCACGAATTATTTCAAAACTGACAGTTTCTGCAGATTTAATTACCCCGCGGCCTTCACAGGTTGGACAAGTAACACACAGGCGGTGACCGAGACTTTCAGTAGTGCGCTTGCGAGTCATTTCAACCAATCCAAGATCGGTGATTTCTGAAACCGAAAACCTGGCAGTATCCCTCGCCAGTGCTCGGTTCAAAGTGCGCAGCACCATTTCACGGTGATTCTCGGTAAGCATATCAATAAAATCAACAATAATTATCCCCCCAAGATTGCGCAAGCGCAGCTGCCGGGCGCAAGACTCAGCGGCTTCCAGATTGGTTTTGTAAACGGTTTCTTCAAGGTTTCTATGGCCGGTATAAGCACCTGTATTTACATCAATAGTGGTCATTGCTTCTGTCTGGTCAATTACCAGATAACCACCTGACTTTAACGGTACAGACCTGGATAAAGCGCGCTGAATTTCGTCTTCAACCCCATAGAGGTCGAAAATTGGGCGTTCGTTAGAGTATAGCTCCACCCGGTCTAGCCAATCAGGTATAAAGCGGTGAGTAAATTGACGCACTTGGGTTAAAATATTGGCATCGTCGATGCGAACTTTTTCAACTTCCCCATGCATCAAATCACGCATTGATCTGGCAGCCAGAGATAAATCTTCATACACGCATGCGCCAGCCTCAGACTGGCTTATTTTCTGCTCTATGTCTTGCCAAATTCTCCCCAAAAACACCCGATCGGTGGCTAAGGCATGTGCCTCTACGCCTTCGGCATTGGTCCGTACTATATAACCATGTTGTTGCTCGCTACTAACCAGGTTTTCCAGCATCTGGCGCAGCCTATCGCATTCATCTTCATCATCAATTCTGACTGAAACCCCGATTGTGCCTTCATCAGGTAGTAACACCAAATAACGAGAAGGAATAGATAAGTTGGTGGTCAATCGCGCCCCTTTGGAGCCTAGCGGGTCTTTGATTACCTGCACTGTTACCGATGACCCCTCGCGCACAAGCTCTGATATAGAAGGCTCAGGCAACTCTTCGCCTTCACTTTCTTCAAGCTCAGGGTTCTTTCTTATAATATCTGAGATATGCAAAAATGCGGTTCTGGCCAACCCAATCTCAATAAATGCCGCCTGCATCCCCGGAAGCACCCGTGAAACCTTACCTTTATATATGTTCCCGAGATAACTGTCCTGGGATTTACGCTCCAGATAGACCTCTTGAAGCAGGCCATTTTCTACCACCGCCACCCGGGTTTCGCTAGGTGTTACATTTATTAGAATTTCTTCACTCATAAGTACTGACTCTGCTTTGTTAAAGAATCTAATTAAAGGGCCAGCATACCAAAATACTGGTTAAGGGCAGGTTTAATACGGATAAATACTATTCTCTAATTCCAGCCTGCTTCAACAGATTATAAGTCTCAAATAACGGCAAACCCATAACTCCGCTATAGCTGCCATCTAAATGCTTGATAAACGCCGCTATTTTTCCCTGTATTGCATAAGCACCAGCTTTATCCATAGGCTCACCGGAGGCTATATAGGCGCGAATAAAATCTATCGGTATATCAGCAAACTGTACCCGACTGATACTTAATCCGGCAAAGCTATTGCCAGAACCTGTGACTATAGCTACTGCCGTCGCTACCTGATGTTGGCGGGCTGATAATTTCGTCAACATTTCCTCAGCAGATAGCGTAGATTCCGGCTTGCCCAATACCTGATCATCAAGGATTACACAGGTGTCAGCTCCGAGTACCACCGCAGCGTTACTGCGCTGTTGCCCAACACAGGCTTTCTCCCGAGCCATTCTGACCACATAGTCCTGCCATGCTTCTGTGGTTTTCTGGGTTTCGTCTATATCAACCGCCAACACCTCCGGCGCATAGCCAAGTTGGCCCAGCAATTGTAGTCGTCGTGGTGATGCAGATGCCAGTAATAAGTTAGACGCCATGTTAATCCCGGTGATACGGGTGATTAGTGGTAATGGTCCAGGCCCGGTAAAGCTGTTCTGCCAACACCACCCTGACTAAAGGGTGCGGAAAAGTTAACAAGCCCAATGACCACTGCTGTTGGCAATGTCTAATGCACTCCGAGCTTAGACCATCAGGGCCACCAATCAAAAAGGCTATATCATCGCCCTGCATTTGCCAATCCTCCAGGCGTTTTGCCAAATCTTTAGTGCTCCATTGTTTGCCCCGCTCATCCAGCGCAATGCGGTAACAGCCATCACTGGCTTTAAGCAAAGCTACGGTTTCTTTTTGTTGCAGGCGCTCAACTGTTTGTCCGGATTGTCGGGACGGCAAGGGTAGAGCTTTAATTTCAAACTCAAGGTGTCGCGGGAAGCGCTTGCGATATTCAGCTACGCCCTGCTCTACCCACGCTGGCATTTTTTGACCAATGGCGGCTAGCACCAGACGCAAAGTCAGGGCCTAGCCTTTCTGGCGCTGCTCTTCGCTGGCGCTCCAAAGTTTTTCAAGGTTATAGAAAGACCGTGCTCGGGGTAGCATCAGATGTACAATTACATCATTCATATCAACCAGCACCCAATCTGAACCATTTCTACCTTCTACTCCCAATGGCGGATTACCAGCCTTTTTGGCTTTGATAATCAGGTTATCGGCCAATGCTGACAAATGGCGAACGGAAGTACCAGAGGCAATTATCATTTCGTCAGTCAGGCTATTTAGCTCTCTGACATCAATAATTGTAATATCTTCGGCTTTTAAGTCTTCTAGCGCGTTGATAACCAGGTCGTGGACTTCCTGTGGCTTAAGTCCGGTGGGGGATTTGCTGCTACTCAATTGTTTATCTCATTAATAGGTTTGGTGCATATTATAAACTATATCGTCGCAGCTCAGTTAGCCCCAGCCTTGTCCAATATGAAATGAGTCTGAACGGGCAGTGTATTCCAACATGAAATGAGTCTCAAATAGTCCAAATTGTTCATAATCACATGATGAGAACGATTATGACGATAAAGAACTTAAATACGATTGAGGCAATTGAAGCCTTTCTTCAA
>JAJRYF010000081.1 GCA_024275935.1 Gammaproteobacteria bacterium
ATATTGCGCCTATTGCAGCTCAACTTGTTTGAAAAAAGAGATATGATGGCATTGCTTCGAGGAGACCCGCCCCCTGATAGGGTTGCGGATCCCAATCAAATGGTTATGCTATGAAAGTTAACGGGACAGCAATGATGTAAAATCTATATTGTTTTAGGTTAATGAGTAGCCATGATTTATAGATATAAACCTATTTTCTCTTCAACGGTCAAGGCTAGTTGACTTACAATGTTAGCAGATATTTATTACGGTAATTCTTACGATGACCCAGACTCCATGCGTTGAGCCAGTATTTCGACCGCCATCTGAGGCCAACAGCCTGATCTTGCAAGTCACCAACGGTTGTTCCTGGAATAACTGTACTTTCTGCGAAATGTATACCCAGCCGCAGAAAAAATTCAATATCAAGCCGTTAGAGCAAATCAAACAAGAGTTAGCTGGAGTTGCGCAAAGCGGCTACCAACCACGGCGTATATTTTTGGCCGATGGTGATGCGATGACACTTTCATATCGGCGTTTGCATGAGATTATGCAGGCCATAAGGGATTGTTTTCCGAAATTGCAGCGGGTATCTTCTTACTGCTTGCCAAGGAATCTGAAAAATAAAACTGTGACGGAATTGAGTAAGCTGAATGACATGGGTTTAAGCCTTTTTTATGTCGGTTGTGAGTCTGGCGATGACCTGGTGCTGGAAAGGGTCAATAAAGGCGAGAATTTTGACTCTTCCCTGGCGGCGCTTGGCAAAATTAAGGCCGCTGGCGCGAAAAGCTCGGTTATGATTCTTAATGGTATGGGTGGTAAGCTCTATAGTCAGCAGCATGCACTTAACTCTGCCAAGTTGATGAATGCTGCTCAGCCGGAGTACCTATCTACTTTGGTAGTTAGTTTTCCTATGGGTGTTAAGCGTTATCAGCAAGGTTTTAAGGGTGAGTTCCAGCCGCTAGAGCAGGCAGAATTATTTCAGGAAATGTACTGCTTGTTAGATGCGCTGGAACTGGAGAATACTATTTTTCGCAGTGATCATGCTTCAAATTATTTGTCGCTTAAAGGTGTGCTGGGGAAAGATAAAGAACGCTTGCTGGCTCAGGTGAGGGCGGCAATTGAAACCCCGGAGGCGGCATCCTTAAGACCAGAATGGCTGCGCGGCTTGTAAGTAATATAAAGAGATATAAATATGCGAGAAATTAATTTCCCAGAAAAAGATTTACCTTTACGCAACGATGTAAGGGTTCTAGGTGGGCTGGTAGGGGAAGTGCTGGCTGAACAGCATGGTGATGAATTCCTGCAGTTAGTTGAAGCTGTCCGGCGTGCGGCAATCAACCGGCGTGAACATAAGACGGGTGCTGAGGACGAGCTAAAGCAATTATTAACTGGCAAAGATGTTGAGTCGATAGATCGGCTGGTAAGAGCGTTTTCAGTTTATTTTCAGGTGGTCAACCTGGCTGAAAAGGTGCACCGTATTCGTCGTCGCCGTGATTACCTAAGGCGGGGAGAAATAGCCCAGCCTGGGGGCCTGTTGGCTACCATGCAGGAGTTAAACTCGTTCTCGCGGGATGAGCTGAATGGCGCTCTGTTGGAGCTGCGTATTGAACCGGTAATGACCGCTCACCCCACCGAAGCTACCCGTAGAAGCTTGTTGGAGAAGGAACAATTTATTTTGCGTCGCTTAGTTGAGCGCCTTGACCCATCCCGCACCCCTGAAGAAGAGGCGGCGGCCTTGGCAAGAATAAAAGCTGCTATTAGTACTACCTGGCAGACTGAGCTTTACCCAATAACCCGTATGTCAGTTCGCAATGAGATGGAAAATGTATTGTTTTACCTGACTGATGTGCTCTATCCAATTGTGCCACCTTTTTATGAGAGCTTACACTCGGCGCTGGAATCAACCGGGAAGTTGCCTGAGCAAGTGGAGTTGCCTGATTTATTACGCTTCGGCTCCTGGGTTGGTGGGGATATGGATGGTAATCCTAATGTTAATGCCGGTACTATAAGGCAATCTTTGGAATATCACCGTAAGGAAATTATCAATTGTTATTTGCCGGAAGTGCGCTCACTGGCCAGATTTTTAAGCCAGTCCTTATCTGAAATTACAGTTAGTGGTGCATTGGCATCGCAGTTGCGAAAATATATGCAGCTAATGCCCCAAGTGGCTGAGATAATTCCTCAACGACATCAGCAGATGCCATATCGTTGCTTGTTGATACTGATAGGGGAGCGTTTGGGTGGGGTTTTGGATGGCTCCGGGTCAGCATATACCGCTACCACTGAATTTGCCGCCGATTTACAATTACTGGCAGAATCATTGCAAGCTAATCGGGGTCAGCACGCGGGCTTATTTGCAGTGCGGCGTTTGCAGCAGCGAGAAAGAACTTTCGGCTTTCATCTAACTACTCTGGATATTCGCCAAGATGCCTTGGTTCATCGACAGGTAGTAGGGCAGGTGCTTGGAGTCCCAGACTGGGAGCAGTTAGATGCGGATACTCGTGCTGATACCCTGACCCAGCATTTGCAGGCGGATGAACTACCAGGGTTTTCTGAGACTGAGGAAATTAAAGCTACGCTGGATATATTTAGGACTATAGCTTGGGGTCAACAGACCTTTGGCAGTCGAGCACTTGGGCCATTTATTATTAGCATGACTCAGGGTGCAGATGATGTATTAACGATTTTGTTGCTGGCACGGCTGGCGGGTATGCAAGAAGCTAATGGTGCAATTCCGGTAGATGTTGCGCCTTTATTGGAGACAGTAGATGACTTGCAGCATGGTGAATCTATATTGCAGCGTTTGTTTCAGGATTCAGTCTATAAACAGCATTTGCTAAGCCGCAGCCAACGCCAGATAGTGATGATCGGTTATTCAGATTCAAACAAGGATGGCGGTATTGTTTCTGCTCGCTGGGCGTTAGCGACAGCACAACGGAAGTTGAGCAAACTGGCAGCTGTGTATGCCGTTAATTTAGGCTTCTTTCATGGGCGTGGCGGCACAGTCAGTCGCGGCGGTGGTAATAATGCTGCCTCAATTCTTGGTGCCCCCAGGAATACTGTAAATGGTTTTCTACGGGTTACTGAGCAGGGTGAGGTTATAAATCAGAAGTATGGTAATCGGGCATTGGCACAAAGAAACCTGGAGTTAATGACCTCTGCGACACTGAAAACCAGTTTGCTCCCAGCTAGTGAGCCCAAAGCTTCCTGGCAACAAGTGATGACAACAATGGCCAGTACTTCAAAGCTGGCGTATCGACAACTGGTATTTGATGAACCTGATTTTATTGATTATT
The DNA here is from genome assembly GCA_024275935.1 of Gammaproteobacteria bacterium. Lineage (GTDB taxonomy): Bacteria > Pseudomonadota > Gammaproteobacteria > Xanthomonadales > SZUA-36 > SZUA-51. The sequence continues at coordinate 3,279 of JAJRYF010000081.1, forward strand.
TCCGCCATGCCACACCTATTGATGTGATTGAGAGAATGGCAATCGGGTCGCGCCCTGCATCGCGGCGCTCTGGTGGTGGGGTTGATAGTTTACGGGCAATTCCTTGGGTGTTTTCGTGGGCGCAATGCCGTATCGGTCTACCTGCTATTTATGGGCTGGGTACGGCACTTAAACAGGCTGTGGATGAATTTGGTATTGAGGTTTTACGAGAAATGCAAAGTGAATGGTTGTTATTTGATAACTTGTTAAGCGATGTGGAAATGGTTCTGGCCAAAACTGACCTTGCTATCGGTAAGCAATACCGCTGCCTTGCGCCGCAATCAAGCCATCGGGTATTTCCGATAATTGCAGATGAAATAACTACAGCCAGAAATATATTGCTGGAAGTTAAACAGCAATCAGAGCTATTGGAAAACAGCCCAACCCTGCAACGCTCGATTCGCTTACGCAATCCTTATGTAGACCCAATGAGTCTGCTGCAAATAGATTTATTGCATCGTTGGCGGGCGACAAAATGTCAGGATGAGGAACTACTTGAAGCCTTGTTAACTACAGTTAATGGAATTGCCAGAGGGCTTCAGAGTACCGGTTAGGCGTTTCTCTAAGTCAGGATTTACCGCTAGTAGTCATATATACAGCTACTGCTGCGCCAGCTATTCCACCAGCTATTAAGCCATTGATGGAGTCTGGGATTATACCGTCAAGGAATGGAATTGCGCGGATAAGTAGCCCAGTTACAAGGCCTACAATTAAGCCAATTAGCATCGCTATATATAGTTTGCTTTTCATTAAATTACCCTCCCAAGTGCTACCGGCTATATTAAACGCTTTTATGAGCCTGTCAAGTTACGCCTATTTGCCAAGCAAGTGTGTAAAATAGCGACAGCACATAATTAATAAATTTTGAGGAAAAAAGATGATTGCTAATCTCGGTTTGATAGCTGGTCTGGCGTTGTTGGTTTACTTGGCGCTTAGGGGAACCAATATTTTATTTGCCTCACTGCTGGCATCACTGGTTATTGTGTTAACCAACCAGATGTCGTTGGCTGCTAGTTTTGGTGAGTATTACCCGTTCGGCCCTTTGGGTGCATTTTCTTTTGCGGGTAAATTCTTCTTATTATTTGCCTGTGGGGCTATGTTTGGTAATGTTATTGGGGTTAGTAATGCTGCCACCAGTATCGCCACGGCACTGACTAGAAAGCTGGGGGCTAAACGAGTACTCTGGATTGTGGCACTTACTTGTGCCTTGCTTACTTATGGCGGGGTGGTGGTATTTATAGTGATTTTTTCTATTTACCCACTGGGCTTACGCCTTGCCGAGCAAGCTAATATTCCTAAGCGTCTACTGCTTGGTGCTATCGCTCTTGGTGCTGGCACTTTTACCCTGTCGGCACTACCGGGTACACCCTCTATCCAGAATGTTATTCCAACAGTGGTTTTAGGTACGGATTTATTTGCTGCCCCAGTCTTAGGTTTTGTTGGTGGCTTAATCATGTTTGTGTTGGGAATTTGGTACCTGGAAAGCCAGCGGCTTAAAAGTCACGCCAATGGCGAGGTTTTTGTGCCTGCCGCCACTGATCAAATAAATGCTACTACTGACGCTACCGGCTCCCCCAGTTGGCAGTTGTCTTTATTGCCAATTGCTATAGTGCTACTCACAATTCTTGCGCCGCGGTTGATAACAGCTTTATTCGGGGATGTGTCTGCGAACGCAGATCACTGGTTCGAGCAATTACTTGCATTTGCCTTGTCACAACCAATTTTATGGCCAAGCATGGCTTTATTTGTCGGTTCGCTGATTGCTATAGCTATTTTCCCAGCTATCCGTAAGCAGCCACTTAAAGTTCTTGGTGATGGGGCAATGAATTCAATCTTGCCGTTGATAAGTACGGCGGTGGTAATTGGTTTTGGTGGAGTTGTAGTGCATACCGCCGGGTTCAGTCAGTTTTCTACCTTTATTCTAGGCCTGGATATGCCGCCATTGTTATCTATGTTTATGGCAGTTAATTTGAATTCGGCACTGGTTGGCTCGTCTAGTGGCGGCTTGCAGATATTTATGCAAACTATGGCACCAGACTATTTGGCAATGGGTATTGAAGCGGACCTCTTACATCGCTTGGCGACGATGGCTAGTGGTGGTTTTGATTCTTTGCCACACAGTGGCGCGGTAATAGCCCTGTTAACAGTGACTGGTATGACCCATCGTGATGCTTATAAAGATATTGGAGTGGTAACTGTAGTTATTCCTGTAGTGGCTACTTTGGTGACGATAGGCCTGGCTATGGCTATATACTAATTTCCTTGAATTGATCGAGTAGCGGAAAGTATAAAGCGACACGCACTGGAAGTTTTTCGGTAAGGGACATGGCATTTTTATAGGCTTGCAACTGCTGGTGGTAGCGCTTGGCTTCTGTTTGTATAAAAGCTTCCAGATCGCCGCCTGAGTGGCTGGAGGTTTTATAGTCAATAATCCAGCGACTGCCATCGGCAACAAAAGTACGATCCAGGATCATGCGCTTGGCGCTGCCGTTCACCACTGCGGTTATGGCGAATTCGCAGGCTGCTTGCGGGTGGTCTTCCAGAATCCAGCGGCCTTTGTCAGAGTTTATGCTGTTGTTTATAGCTTGTTGGCACAAACGGATTATGCGCGTAGCTTGGTCACCTTTTATACCCTCTACGGTTAAACGGCCGGCACACCAGTCTGTGTATGGCTCAAAGCCGCCGAGCTGGTTCCATTTGTTGATCCCAATAGTGCCGATTCGCTCTAACAGACGATGTACCAGTTCACCCACCCGCCTGGCATCCTGACCGGCCCAGTTAAATTGAATATTCTCGCCGGTTTCAAGCATTTCATGTTCTTTGTTATTGATTGCCGGTGTTGGTGCCGGGGGCAGCTTCCAATCAGCGGCAAGCCGCCGGAATAACTGGGCTTTGGGTGGCTCGGCAAGGGTTTGTTCCTGCTTATCTTGTTGCTCTTCGAGTTGCTCATGCAGGGTTTTAACAAGTGGCTGCTGTTGTGCGCCAATGGCTGGCCAAAGTTGAGCAAGCAGACTGCCGGCGGTGGCTTGTATAGGTTTGGTTTTGGTCGGGTTGATAGCCGCAAACAAGTGTAGACTCTCGATAGCTCTGGTAGCGGCGACATAAAGCAAGCGCCCAGTTTCGAAATTTTGGCGCTTTTTCTCAATATCGCTGATAAATTTAATCAGGTCTCCACTGGTTTTGCTTTTCTCTTTGTCAGTGGTATTTCGCATTAGCGACATTACAATTTCATTGGAGTCACGACCACTTTCAGGCAGCTCAAACCAATGCAATAGCTTGCTATTATCACTTCTGGTGCCACGGTTTAGTCCCGGTAAAATAACATGCTCATATTGCAGGCCTTTGGCTTTATGGATGGTAGTTATTTGCAATAAACCAGTGGCTTCATTGTCGGCCTGGGCGAATAATTTTTCCATTCTTTGGTTTAGGCTATCGTGGTCAATTGGCTGGCCTTCGGTTTCCAGATTTTGCAGCAGCTTGAAGTAGGTTTTAGCATCTTGTAGTTCACTAGAGCCGGTGGTACAGGCAGGGCCTCCCAACTGGGTCCAACAGGTTTCGATAATTGTGGAGACTGAGTAGCTCCCGCAGCGGTTTACTGCAGTTTCAAGTAATGGCAAGGTTCGCTGCAGCCGCTGTTGGGCGTCTTTGCTTAAGTCTTGTGTACGCGTTGCCAGGGCTTCCAATAGCGTTGATTTGTTATCGCTATCAACCAGATCATCAAGGTCATTCAGGGCCAGGCCAATAAATGGCGCGCGTAATACTGCCAACCATGAAAGGCGGTCTGCTACCTGGGTAATTGCCAGGGTAAGTGAGGTAAGATCTTGAATTAACGGGGTTTCTGCCAGCGGGGTGAAGTCTATGGCCTGATAACGGAAGCGCGGTTGTTGTTGCTTGAGTTTATCCAGGCCGGCAAGTATCGCGCTGGCATGAGATCTGGAGCGGACTAAAATTGCAATGCTTTTATGCGGCTCAATACCATCTATTAACTGGATGATCTGGCGGGCTTCCTCAGCATCATCCCGTTGACCGAGAATCTGACAACTTATTCCACCATTACTTTCTACTCCTGGCTTGGTGCTAGCTGGCGAGTATCTAACCGCTGCATTAATCGGGTCGCTGGTATTCGGCATTACTTGTGGAAATATCTGGTTTAGCCAGTCAACGACTTCTTTATTTGATCTAAAATTAACGCTCAACTCAAGTGCTTGTAACTGGATATGTTGGAATAAATCGCCACTCCAAGCGCGAATAAACAGGCTGACCTCGGCTTTACGGAAGCGGTATATGGATTGCATTGGATCGCCAACCAGAAACAAGGTTCTGCCATCGCCTTCTGCCCAGCCTGCGGTCAGTTTATGGATTAAGTCTATCTGGCTATGGGAAGTATCCTGGAACTCATCCACCAACAGGTGCTGAATTCGATAATCCAGGCGCAAGGCCAAATCACTGGGGGCATCTTTAGCCCCCAGAGCTTGAATGGCGCGGGCGGATACTTCGGTAAAATCAAGTTCGCCAGTTGCTGCCATCAACAGGGTTAGTTCACTGGCAGCGTGGATTAGGATTCGTAGCAAAGATTGCAGTGACTCCCAGTTCTGGTCCTCATATTCAGGTTGCGGCAGGCTTCTGGTTAAGCATAAATTTTCGCGTAACAAGTCATCTTCGCTGACTGCTTCCAGAAGTTCTTTGAACCGGTCTTTCCAGTACTGACGGCGGACTTTTTCTTCACCTTTTGCACCCGAAGGGGCGGGAAAGCCCGCAGCTGCACTTACGGATTTTCTCCAGTCACCGCTATTGGTGAGTAATGTGTCAGCCAGTGTATGCCAGTGAATTAGGTTATCGGCGGTGTCTTGCAGATCAAGTGATCCGCAATCCTGGCCACCACTGGCATCAAGTAGTTGCTGTAATGCGACTTTATTTGTGGGTTGATTAGAGAGTGCATAATTATATACACCTGCCAGCTTGGTTCGCAGTTCGGTAGGTAGTTGGTTTTTAGTTTGCTGTAATTGCGACTCTACCAAATAACGCAGAGCTGTTTCCAGGCCGGCACGATCAAAACCGTCCGCGGTTCTGGCAGCCAAAATATGCCCAAGCCAATGCTCGCGGCTAGCTAGCATGGCGGAGACCAGCTTGATTATGGTGTCGTACTTATTGTCGTATCTATCTAGAATGATGGTGATATCTGATTTTAAGCTGTGCTTTTTCGTCTCTATCAATGACATAGTGCGGGTAGCAGCTTCGCGGTAAAGTGAGCTTGGCTCATCTGTGGTTGCATGCTTGCCGCCCAAGCCAGAAAGCACTGGTAACTGTCTGGAAATGCTGCTGCAGAGGCTATCAATTGTAAGAATCCGCAAGCGCCCAGGTTGCTGTAGCAAGTCCCAACCATGAGTTGCATCATTTTTTAACACTGCTAATGCCAGTTTAAGACTGATTAACTGATGCTCTGGCAGGTTTCCATCGGCAGCCCCAGCCCCAGCCTCAGCCTGGTGCAAGTGCTCCAGCAGTCGGTTGTGCATTTCCGCTGCCGCCTTGCGGGTAAAGGTAATGGCGATAATTTCTTCCGGGTCTTCTACCTGCGCCAGTAAACCTAGCAGGCGCTGGGTAAGCAACTCGGTTTTACCGGAACCTGCTGGTGCTTGCACGATGCACGAGTGGCTGGTATCCCGAGCCGCCTCTCTGGCTTGCCAGTCAATTGGGCGCTTCATTGCGACTCTCCTGCAATAAGTTTTTGTTGCTCAGACAACTCATTGATGCGACACAAGGGCTGTAAATCACAGTAACTATCAGCACAAGTGCTAATACCATTCAGCGGGTCAATACGGGCCTCGCCTTGAAGAAATTCTCGCATCAGGCGGTGCATAACCTGACGCCAGTTCTCAATGGTTTGCGGAAGATTTTCGCCGGCATCGACTAACCCCTGGTTCCGGCTAGGTGGTAGCTTAGGAAGAATGCCAGCTCGCTTGACTATACCTTTGAAGATATATTCATTATCGTGGATAACCGCAAAGGCAATACCAGCCGGTGTTTGCTGGTCTAACTGCTCTGCGCTGATGGCGTAAAGTGGCAACTGTGGGTCTTCGGGACGCTCTCCAAACCACTTTGCAGGCTCAACGATGCCGGTTTTATAGTCAATAATTACTTTGCTGCCATCATTTAGTTGATCGATGCGGTCTATATACAAACGAATTTCTCGACCTGCAATATTTGGCGTGAATTTTTCCTCAAAGCCAACGACTTCGAAGTCCTCGCGCTGTTTTTCTAATTCCAGCCAGCCCATAATCCGGCGCTGAATGCGGCGCGCCTCGACATCTTTAAAGGCCGGGCGTTGCTGTAAGGCACGATCTTGCTCAAGCACCTCGTGTATATTCGCCTGCACTCGCTCCAGGAGTTCAGCTTCAGTTAGTTGCAACAGTGCAGTTTGGGTTTTTGTTTGCCCCCAAAATAACTCCAGCACAGAATGTAGCAGGCTGCCATGTACTCTTGCATCAATCCCATCAGCCGGGTTGTTTAGACCTTCGGCCAGTAAACGATTTTCAGCAAAGGCTCGAAAAGGGCAAGTAGCTTGATGTTTTAGTATGCTACTACCACCCTTAGCTGGTCGATTACCCAGCGGTTTAGGCATTGCAATAGCTTCCCATTGCGGTTTTGTGGCAGCTTCGATCAGGCTAGCCCAGCGCTTGCCGTCCCAGCCAGGAACTGTGGTAACGGCTTTAATATCTCCTAGCAGCGGACTTGGAAGTTGGGTTTCACCTGCGGCACTGGCGGCGTAACTGAAAACACTATCAGCTGCCGTTTCCAGCAGGCGTCTGGTGATGGTGTTAGCGACTTTTAGCTCTCGCTGCGGGCTTGAATGTGGGATTTTATGTTGCCGCTGCAAACTACCGGGTATAAAGGGGTTAGGTTTTGCTGCTGGTGGCCAGTTATCTGCTTGTAGTCCTAATACCCAAAGGTGGTCAAAGCGCAAGCCACTAATTTCGTACAGACCTAATATCTGCACCCTGGCCGGGCCGGTTTTAGCTTGATGAAGTTTATTTTGGCTAATTTGAGTTAGCAGGCTAATAGCTTTGTTGGCACTAATTTCAGCCGTAGTAGCATCTAGGCTAGCCAGCTCTTGCAGGCAATCATTCCAGGCGTTGATAGTTTGCCAGTTCTGGTCTTGTTCAGCAGCAGTTAATGGCTTGTCAGCAGGGAAAGGCCAGCCAAGATTTGTTAACAGTTGTGCAAAATGCTCCGCCCATGCCGATGCAAGTTGCTTGTTAGTATGCTGCTGCTTAAATTTAACCAGGCGTTGGATAGTTTTGGCAAGTTGTGGGCAGAACCACGGATTAGGTTCTTGTAATGCTGCTGGAATTGGCTGCTTATCGCGGTCCTTATCTTTAATTGCTGTAGCTTGATATTCCACTTCAGTGAGCTTTAACAAACGAGGATATATATTTCTAAGATGTTTTTCTAACAAAGCGCGTTGATTACGCTCGCTGGTACCACCGGTTATCCATGGCGAGCGCAACAGCCGGCCTACTGATTGAATATCTATTTGTGAGTCAAGTAGTTTGAATAAATCAAAAGCGGCGGCGATAACCGGCATCCGGTTTAATACAGTACCCATGGATATATTCCAGGGCTTTTCAGCATCAGAATCAGGGCAGAGTACGGCAGTTAATTGTGCTTCAATTTCATCTTTATCAGCAGCCAGATCCGGGGCTACAATTGCAATGCTGGAATCAGTTTCAGCTTCCAGCCAATAGCGCGTCCAACTGGCCATTTTTTCAATTTCGTGGCTATGCTCAGTAGCTGCGAATAAAACCGGCTTCGATTTGGCGGGATCCAGACTTAGGTGCTCGATGGCCACTGATTGTTGCTCAACTGCGCTCAACAATTGTTGTTGTACCGGGCTGAATTCATCAAAGCCCAGCAGGTCGATATTATTCGTTAGTTGCAATTGACCGGAGTTGATCGTCTGGCAGAGCAGCAATGGCCTGTCCTCGGCGGGCAACCAGCCCTGTTCCCGGCAGAGTAGCTCAAACAACCCGTTCCAGTGATGAAAGGCGGCATGGTTTTCATTGTTTTCGCCCATCCAGCTGAAATCACTGAAATCAAGTTGCCAATCTTTAGCCAACTTGCGGGTATCGCAGAGTTGCTTTGCCAATGACTCTGTGCGTAGCAATGAGGCTGCTCGCTGGTCATTGTTTAGCACGGTTTCCCATAAACTGACTTGTTGCTGTGGGCTCGGGACGGTCAGTTTAGAGCCGGAGCTACCTTCAAGGCTTGCTATTTCCCAGAGCGAACCTAACCATACGCTCCAGGCAAGAATATCCGGGCTAGACCATTGCAGGTCGCCCCGATCTATACGCCACTGACTGTATTGATTGCCGATAACCCTGGCCAAACGAGCGTTGCCAGTAATCAAAGTATTACCAATGCTCAAGCGTTCAAACAGTGATTCAAGGTTTATAGTTCGCGATTTATGCTCGCGGTTATTGGTTTTCATGCTTCTATCATAACCATTTCTTTCTCAAAAGCTGAGAATATGCATAGTCAAAGTAGATTCGCCATAGCAGATTGACACTTTTCTATACCTTTGAGTCTTGCACGCTCAATAATTCAAGCGCAAGATCAAATAACTTGAGGCTACGATCAAGCGTCTTAACAGATGTTTTCTTGACGCTAGTCAAGTTGCAGCTCTTCTATGCACCATACAATTGTCTAAGTTCAGTTAGCAGTAATTTGGGTCGAATCAACTTCCGTAATATGTAAGTTCATATCAAGAGGCAAGAGGCATGTGATTCAGGTGATGCCATTCTGGGTATAACTCAAATAGAATTATAAAGGCACTGGGATTATGACAATGGTAACAAAATCAGAGCAAATGCGGGCGCTATCGCTGAGTACTTTTGCGTTTACCGCGTGTTTTGCGGTTTGGACAATTTTCTCAATTATTGGGATCAAGATTCAAGCAGATCTTGGGTTAACCGATACCCAATTTGGGTTGCTGGTGGCAACCCCGGTATTGACCGGGTCTTTGAGCCGCTTGCTTTTGGGTATATGGACGGACCAGTATGGTGGCCGCATAATATTTCCCCTGACAATGCTGTGTTCGGCGGTAGCCACATGGCTGTTATCTACCGTTGAAACTTATGAAATGTTCTTGGTTGCGGCCCTTGGTGTTGGTCTAGCTGGTGGCGGTTTTGCGGTTGGTGTGGCTTATGTATCGCAATGGTACGGGAAAGAAAAACAAGGCACGGCCTTAGGCATATTTGGGGTTGGTAATGCGGGCGCCGCAGTAACTAATTTTGCAGCCCCATTCCTGCTGGTTGCTATTGGCTGGCAAGGTACGGCGCGAGTTTATGCAGTTATATTAGCAATTATTGCCATCCTTTTTTATCTGCTCAGCAAGGATGATCCGAAACTGCAAGCACGAAGGCGAAACAAAGAAAAACCTAGTCCTATATTAGAGCAAATGGAGCCTTTGAAGAATCTTCAGGTCTGGAGGTTTGCTTTATATTACTTCTTTGTATTTGGTGCTTTTGTAGCTTTGGCGCTATGGCTACCACGCTATTATATGGGTGTTTATGGTTTAAGCATTACTACGGCTGGTATTTTGGCGGCCTTTTATGCTCTACCAGGCTCAGTATTCCGGGCGCTAGGTGGTTGGATGTCAGACAGATATGGTGCGCGAGCGGTGATGTATTGGACCCTTACAGCATCTACCATTATCGCTTTCTTCTTGTCTTACTCCGCGACTAGCTATGTGGTGCACGGCATTGAGGGGCCAATTGAATTTGATCTGGCTATTAGCTTGCCAGTTTTTGTTTCCCTGACTGTTGTTTTAGGGTTCTTTATGTCCCTAGGTAAGGCTGCAGTTTATAAACATATTCCGGTTTATTATCCGAATCATGTGGGTGCTGTGGGTGGTATTGTCGGTTTGGTGGGTGGGCTAGGTGGGTTCATTTTGCCGATTACCTTTGGTTTTATGAATGATGTGATTGGTGTGTGGACAAGTAGCTTTATGTTGCTGTTTGGGATTTCAGCAATCTCACTACTATGGATGCATGCTTCTATTTTACATATGGACGATACCCTTAAGAAACCTAAGTTCTTGCCTGAACTGAAACCTTTTAAAGGTAAAAAGCTTGAAAAAGCTGAAAAAATAGTTGAAGTTAAGAGTGCGCACACTGAGATAGATGACCTGAGCCCTAGGGGTGAGCTTAAAGCCAAAGGCTCTGGGGGAACCGGAAAGGCAGATGAGTTCAAGCATGCGGGCCTTGAAAATTGGGATCCGGAGAATGAGGAGCAGTGGAACTCTTATGGTAAAAAGATAGCTTTCCGTAACCTATGGATATCTATTCCATCCTTGCTCTGTGGTTTTGCAGTCTGGCTTTATTGGGGCATCATTACGGTGCAGATGCTCAACCTTGGCTTCTCCTTCGCCAAGTCAGATCTGTTTTCTTTAATGGCGATTGCGGGCTTGGCCGGGGCAACACTGCGTATTCCTTCTACCTTCTTTATTCGTTTAGCGGGGGGGCGTAATACAATTTTCCTAACAACGGCTTTGTTGATTCTGCCAGCATTAGGAACCGGGCTCGCACTTGGCGACAGAGATACTCCACTCTGGGTGTTTCAGTTATTAGCACTGCTATCAGGCCTGGGTGGCGGTAATTTCGCTTCTTCAATGTCAAACATCAGTTTCTTTTTCCCTAAAAAGATGCAAGGCCTGTCCCTGGGGTTGAACGCCGGGCTAGGTAATTTTGGTGTCACTACGATGCAAATTCTTATTCCATTGGCTATGACATTCGGCATATTCGGTGGTGCGCCGATGATTCTTGAAAGTGCCAGTGGGACACTAATTGGCAAGATTCCGGCGGGAACTGAAACCTATATTCATAATGCCGGCTATATATGGCTAGTCTTTTTAATTCCTCTCTCAATTGCCGCATGGCTTGGCATGGACAATATAAAGGCTAAGCATGTCTCACCTGACTTGAGCGCCCCACCAGTGGCGTTTATGAAGATCTTGATCATGCTTGCCATAGCCCTGGCTGTTGCCGCAACAGGTCTGTGGCTGATGCTACCGGAAAGTGCAAATGGTGGCGGTTTCGGCATTAGTAAGTATATTGTGATACCCGCTGTTATTGCAGCCACTGTGATCCTACTCAAGCTGCTTCCTGGTGAAACTGGAACTAGCCTGCAGCGCCAGTATAAGATTTTTAAACACCCGCATACTTGGGTTATGACGGTCATATACACCATGACATTTGGCTCTTTCATTGGCTTTGCAGCCTCTTTCCCGTTGGCAATTAAAGTGATATTTGGCTTCCAACATGTGGTTGGTGTCGATGGAGTGATGACTCACGATTTGATAAACCCGAATGCCCCAAGCGCACTTACATATGCCTGGATAGGTGCGTTTATTGGTGCCTTAATTCGACCAATAGGCGGCAAGCTTGCTGACAAGATGGGTGGTGCTTTGGTAACCCAGCTTTGTTCAATAGTTATGGTGATTAGTGCATTGGGCGTGGCTTACTACATGAAGGCTGCATATATGTCGGCTACACCGGAAGAGTTTTTTGTGCCGTTTTTGCTATTTTTCTTGTTGCTCTTTGCAGCAACAGGGATTGGTAATGGTTCAACCTTCAGGACTATTGCTATGGTGTTTAATAAGGAACAAACAGGTCCTGTACTTGGGTGGACCTCTGCGGTGGGGGCATACGGGGCATTTATTGTTCCAGAAGTGCTGGGTGAGCAGATAAACCTGACCACGCCGGAAGTCGCACTTTATGGCTTTGCAGGGTTTTACGCAGTTTGTATGGTTCTAAACTGGGTTGTTTACTTGCGCCCAGGTGCGAAATATAAAAACCCATAAATAAAGCAGGCTCTCTAAGGGCATGGGGTACCAAGTACTTAGAGGTAATACAACTATTGAGATTACTGATTTTAAAACTTTGGAAGAGACTAAATGAGCTATTTTATTGACCGCATAACTTACTTTGCCCAAAACCGAGAAAAATTCTCAGATGGCCACGGTATTACAACCTCAGAGAATAGGGCTTGGGAAGAGGCTTATCGTGGCCGCTGGGCGCATGACAAGGTTGTCCGCTCTACTCATGGTGTAAATTGCACGGGTTCGTGTTCATGGAAGATTTATGTAAAAAATGGCTTGATTACCTGGGAAACCCAGCAGACTGATTATCCCCGCACCCGTCCTGATTTACCGAATCATGAGCCGCGTGGATGTGCGCGAGGTGCGAGTTATAGCTGGTATATATATTCAGCCAGTCGGTTGAAATACCCACTAATACGCAAACGCCTGTTAAAAATGTGGCGCAGAATGAAGCAGCAATATGGCGACCCTGTAGATAGCTGGAAAGCCATTCAAGCAGACCCTGCATTGCGTGCTGAGTATCAGGAAGTGCGCGGCAAAGGTGGCTTTGTTCGCGCTGATTGGGATGAGGTAAATGAAATTATTGCCGCCTCCAATATCCATACAATTAAAGAGCACGGCCCAGACCGGGTTATCGGGTTTTCACCTATCCCGGCAATGTCTATGGTTTCTTATGCGGCGGGTTCACGCTATCTGTCACTAATTGGTGGCGTGTGTATGAGTTTTTATGACTGGTACTGCGATTTACCACCAGCCTCACCGCAAACTTGGGGAGAGCAAACGGATGTGCCTGAGTCGGCAGATTGGTATAACTCAGGCTTTATTATTATGTGGGGCTCGAATGTGCCGCAAACGCGTACGCCAGATGCTCATTTTATGACTGAGGCACGCTATAAGGGCACCCAGGTTGTAACGATAACGCCTGATTATTCAGAGGCCTCCAAATTTGGTGATATCTGGTTGAACCCCAAGCAGGGGACGGATGCTGCTGTCGGTATGGCAATGGGCCATGTGATTTTGAAGGAGTTCCATTTGGACAATGTGTCTGAGTACTTTGATGATTACACTAGAAAATATTCTGACTTCTCGTTCCTGGTGAAGCTCGAAAAGCGCGATGGCCGGTATGTGCCGGGGAGGATGCTACGAGCCTCTGATTTTGATGAAAATTTAGGGCATGAGAATAACCCTGATTGGAAAACTATTTGCCTGGATGAGAAGACCGGAGATGTGGTGGTTCCGACTGGCTCAATCGGCTTTCGTTGGGGCGAGGAAGGTAAGTGGAATATTTTACCTACAGACTCCAAAACCAAGCAAGAGTTTTTACCGCAAAAAACTTTACTTGGCTCTGAAGATGACATTCTAGAGGTTGGTTTTCCATACTTTGCCAATGCCGAGCATGAACACGGTTACTTTGAATCCAACCAGCAAAGCGGCGATGTTTTAGAGCGTAAACTACCGGTAAAATACCTTGATCTAAATGGTGAAAAAGTCGCCGTGGTGACTGTGTTTGATCTGACTTGCGCCAATTACGGAATCGAGCGAGAGGGTTTGGGTGGCGACAATGTGGCTTCTGACTATGCTCAGAATATTGCTTATACACCGAAGTGGCAAGAGAGCATAACTGGCGTATCGGCAGATAAAATAATTCAGGTGGCGCGGGAGTTTGCACGCAATGCTGATGTTACCAAAGGCAAGTCGATGATTATTATCGGTGCTGCTATGAATCACTGGTACCATATGGATATGAATTACCGAGCTTGCATCAATATGCTGGTATTTTGTGGTTGTGTTGGACAGTCTGGAGGTGGTTGGTCGCATTATGTTGGTCAAGAAAAGCTGCGCCCACAAACTGGCTGGTTACCCTTGGCTTTTGCCCTGGATTGGACCCGTCCGCCTCGTCAACAGAATTCAACCTCGTTCTTTTATGCACATACTGATCAGTGGCGCTATGAAACTCTAGGCGTTGGCGATATTCTCTCGCCCACTGCAGATAAGAAACGCTGGGAAGGCACTTTGATTGACTGCAATATCCGTGCTGAACGCATGGGTTGGTTGCCATCTGCCCCGCAATTGCAGGAGAACCCGCTGGAGTTGGTCAAGCAAGCTGAAAAAGCTGATAAAGACCCGGTTGAATATGTAGTTGATCGCTTGAGCAGTGGCTCGTTGCGTATGTCTTGTGAAGACCCGGATAACCCAGATAACTGGCCCCGTAACCTGTTTGTCTGGCGCTCTAATTTGCTGGGTTCAAGCGGCAAGGGTCACGAGTATTTCCTCAAGCACTTTTTAGGCACACAGCATGGGGTGCAGGGTGAGGATTTAGGTGAAAAAGGTAGGGCTGCATCTACGGATGTGGTTTGGCATGACCAAGCACCAGAAGGCAAACTGGATTTGGTAGTGACCCTGGATTTCCGTATGTCTACAACTTGTATGTATTCTGATATCGTGCTGCCAACGGCAAGTTGGTATGAAAAAAATGACCTGAATACATCGGATATGCACCCGTTCATTCACCCGCTTTCCAAAGCCATTGACCCAGTTTGGCAAAGCCGTAGTGATTGGGATATCTACAAAGGTTTGGCAAAGAAGTTTTCTGAGTTATCAGTGGGACACTTAGGTAAGGAAAAAGAGATTGTCCTTACGCCAATTCAGCATGATACCCCGGGCGAGCTGGCACAAGTGGATGTAAAGGAGTGGCGCAAGGGTGAGTGCGAACTGATTCCTGGTAAAACAGCCCCAGCGATGAAAGTGGTTGAGCGCGATTTTCCGGCGACTTATGAACGCTTCACATCGCTTGGCCCTCTTCTAGAAAAACTTGGTAATGGCGGTAAAGGTATTGGCTGGAACACCGACCCAGAAGTGGCATTTTTGAAAGAACTTAACGGTGAGAATAAGGCCGGCTATGCCAAAATTGAAACCGATATTGATGCCGCCGAAGTGGTTCTTACCCTTGCACCAGAAACCAATGGTGAAGTAGCGGTTAAGGCGTGGGCTGCTTTAAGCAAAATGACCGGGCGCGAGCATACCCACCTTGCCAAGCCAAAAGAAGAGGAAAAAATTCGTTTTCGGGATATCCAGGCACAACCGCGTAAGATTATCAGCTCACCAACCTGGAGTGGGTTGGAGTCTGAGCATGTTTGCTACAACGCTGGTTATACCAATGTGCATGAATATATCCCTTGGCGAACCCTGACTGGCCGCCAGCAGCTCTACCAGGATCATCCCTGGATGCTTGATTTTGGCGAGGGCCTGGTATCCTATAGACCACCGATTAATACAGCAACTGTTGAGTCTATGCTTGAAAAACATGGTTCGGCGGAGACCCCGTATGTGACCCTGAACTTTATTACCCCGCATCAAAAATGGGGTATTCATTCAACTTATTCCGATAACTTACACATGTTAACGCTTTCACGCGGTGGGCCGATAGTCTGGATGAGTGAAACTGATGCCAAGTTAGCTGATATTCGGGATAACGATTGGGTTGAGGTATTTAATACCAATGGTGCTATTACAGCCCGAGCGGTTGTTTCTCAGCGGGTCAATGATGGCATGCTGATGATGTACCACGCGCAAGAAAAAATCGTGAACACACCGGGCAGCAAAATCACTGGTGCGCGGGGTGGTATTCACAACTCTGTAACCCGGGCGACAGTGAAGCCCACTCACATGGTCGGTGCCTATGCACAACAATCCTACGGCTTCAATTATTACGGCACCGTCGGTTCCAATCGCGACGAGTTCGTGGTGGTGCGCAAGATTGAGGATCAAGATATCGACTGGATGGAAGGCTCGGCAGAAATAGAGGTAGCGAAATAATGAAAATACGCGCACAAATAGGTATGGTGCTGAACTTGGATAAATGTATTGGCTGCCATACATGCTCGGTTACTTGCAAAAATGTCTGGACCTCCCGCGAGGGGACGGAGTATGCCTGGTTTAACAATGTGGAAACCAAGCCCGGCATAGGTTTCCCCAAGGAGTGGGAAAATCAGGATAAATGGAATGGTGGTTGGCAGCGCAAGTCAGGTGGAAAGATTCAGCCTAAACAAGGTGGTCGCTGGCGGATTCTATCCAAGATTTTCGGTAATCCAGATATGCCGGAAATTGATGATTATTACGAACCCTTTACCTTTGATTATGACCATTTGCAAAATGCAAATGAGGCAAAAGCCCAGCCCACAGCTCGTCCGCGGTCATTGATTACTGGCAAGCGGATGGAGAAAATAAACTGGGGGCCAAACTGGGAAGAAATCCTTGGCACTGAATTCGAGCATCGGCGGAAAGATTACAATTTCAGAGACATGGAAGAGGAAATGTATGGTGAGTTTGAAAATACATTTATGCTGTATTTGCCGCGCCTGTGTGAGCATTGCCTGAACCCAACCTGTGTGGCTTCTTGTCCATCAGGGTCAATCTATAAGCGCGAAGAAGATGGCGTTGTACTGGTTGATCAGGATAAATGTCGGGGCTGGCGTATGTGCATTTCTGGTTGTCCATACAAGAAAATTTATTATAACTGGAAGTCTGGTAAGGCTGAAAAATGCACGCTGTGCTATCCGCGCCTGGAGAGCGGCGAGCCTACGGTATGCTCTGAGACTTGTGTCGGGCGTATCCGTTATCTTGGCGTTATGTTATACGATGCCGATCAGATTGAGGCTGCTGCCAGTATTCCCAATGAAGAAGATCTATACCAAGCGCAGTGCGATATTTTTCTTGATCCTCACGACTCAGAAGTTATTGCTCAGGCCCGTAGAGATGGCATTCCAGAAAACTGGATAGAGGGCGCACAAAATTCACCGGTTTACAAAATGGCGATGGACTGGAAGGTGGCGTTACCGTTGCACCCAGAATACAGAACTTTACCTATGGTTTGGTATGTCCCGCCACTCTCTCCCATCCAGAATGCGGTTGAGTCTGGTAAGTTGCAGACCAACGACATTATGCCTGATATTGACTCCTTAAGGATTCCGGTGAAGTATCTGGCGAATCTTTTAACTGCCGGCAAGGAAGAGCCGGTAGTGCTGGCGCTTAAACGCATGATAGCCATGCGTCACTTTATGCGTGGTGAGTTGATTGAAGGTAGTAGCGATTTGGCGGTTTTGGAGGAAGTAGGTCTAACCGAAGAGCTGGTTAAGGACATGTATAAAATCATGGCGCTGGCAAATTACGAAGACCGCTATGTTATTCCAACTGGGCATAGAGAGGAGACACTGGATGCGTATGGAGAAAGCGGATCCTGCGGCTTTAGTTTCGGCAATGGTTGCTCCACCCACTCCAATAGTGAGCTAGATTTATTCGAAAACCCCAAGAGTTGGCGTGGGCGCTGTGGATCCGGTAAGGACAACCGCGTGAATACCTTATTTACACAGGGCGAAACCAGTTTATCTGTAGGTCGCCGTACCGGCAAAAGTAAGTAACCAGGATATAGATGATGAAAACATTAAAGATTTTAGGTTGTCTCCTGACATACCCAAACACACAGATGGTTGCAGCACTGCCAGAATTTCGCCAACTGCTTGAAAAAGAAAAATGGCTCTCGGAAGAGTCGTTGCAGCCCTTGGATCGGTTGATGGAGTGGATGACAGATCAGGATATTCTTGATTTACAGGAAGAATTTGTCGCTCTGTTCGATCGCACGCCTTCTTTGTGTCTGCATTTGTTCGAGCATGTACATGGAGATTCTCGTGACCGTGGCCAGGCACTGGCTGATTTATCCGGTGTCTACAAGGATGCTGGTCTACTAATTTGTACTGAGGAAATGCCGGACTTTTTGCCACTGTTCCTTGAGTACCTTTCAGTGCTTGAGGTCAGTGAAGCTGCGCAGAACTTGGGAGAAATCGCCAATGTTTTGGGCGTGCTTTCTGGCCGCCTTCGAAACCGGCAATCCCCTTATGTTGCGGTGCTTGATGCATTAGTTGCGGCAGCGCTTAAAAAACCGGATGAAAAGGCAGTAGCAGCGGCGCTTAAAGAGGCGGCCGGGGCAGCCAGTACACTTACTGAGCTGGATGAGTCTTGGGAAGAGCAAAATGCCTTTGAGAATTCATTACAAACCACAGGGGTTGGTGCTGATGCAGGCTGTCCCAACATAAATAACACAAATAATACAAGTAACACACCTGGTCGCATCAACTTGCTAAGCACTGAAGTAACTAGCGGGTCTGCGGATAAAAAGGAGATGCGCAGATGAATTTCTTTCTGTTCCAGATATTCCCATACATTGCCATTGCGGTACTTTTATTGGGCAGTTTGTTACGCTTTGACCGCGATCCATACTCCTGGCGCTCCAAGTCAAGCCAGTTATTACGCCGTAAGCAATTGATAGTCGGCAGCGTGCTATTTCATCTAGGCATTATTACTATCCTGTTTGGGCATATTGTGGGGCTACTTACACCTATCGCAATCTTTGACGCATTGGGAATTACCCATAGTGCGAAACAAATACTGGCGATAGCTGCTGGCGGGATTGCAGGTGTGTTCTGTTTTATTGGAATAATAATGCTGCTCCATCGGCGGCTCTTCGACCCGCGTATTAGGGCAACCAGCTCCTTTGCTGATATTGCGGTTTTGGTATTACTACTGGCACAGCTTTCCCTTGGTATGTACAGCATCGTTATATCCCTGCAACACCTGGATGGGTATGAGATGGTCAAGTTCATGAACTGGGCACAGCACATAGCCACCTTCCGTAGTGGCGCACATGAGTTCTTGGCAGATGTAGATATAGTCTTCAAGCTGCATATAGCACTGGGCCTGTTTATTATGTTTATCTGGCCGTTTACCCGCCTTGTGCATGTGTTTAGCGCGCCAGTGGGCTTTGTGTTTCGGCCCTACCAAATTGTTCGTAAGCGGGAGACTTAAGTTATGCCGACTACCACAGAGATCAGCGTAAACGGGGTGAAAATCACAGCAGAACAAATAAATTCTGAAGTGCAGTATCACCCGGCAAAAAGTTTGCAAAGTGCCCAGCACGAAGCGACGCAAGCCTTGGTTATTCGAGAGCTGTTGTTGCAACGAGCGGTCGAGATAAAACTTTGTGAGCAGGCTGCGGCAGCTGTTAAAACCGATGAAATTTTGGGGGACTTATTGGCACAGGAAATGCAGGTTATTGAAGCTGATGAAGATGCTTGCAGGGGCTTTTATGCCAGTAGTAAGCAGCAGTTTTTTACTGCCCCATTATTTGAAGCCTCCCACATTCTTTACCCTGCTTCAGCAGATGACAATGAGGCAAGAAATTTAGCAGCTACAAAAGCGCAGAAGGCTTTGGATAGGATTCAGAAAAGCCCCGAGCTTTTCAGCACCATTGCAGCCGCTGAGTCTGCCTGCTCTTCAGCTAAGACTGGTGGTCATCTTGGGCAAATTGCAACAGGTCAGACCACGCCAGCATTCGAGGCAGCACTTTTGGAGATGCAGGCAGGTGATATTTCGCCTCAGCCAATAGCCAGTGAGTTCGGTTATCACCTGCTTATGGTGCATAAGCGCAGCGAGGGTAAGCAGTTACCCTTTGAGGCTGTAAAGGAATGGATTACCGATCACTTATCCAGGCAGAGCTGGCAGCAGTCTTTTAGCCAATATGTTCAGTTTCTGGCAGGGCAGGCAGAGATTAGTGGGTTTCAGCTTAGATCTAGTTAGTACACTGAGTGCTGCAAGTGCGTAGTCATTTATATGTTGCCAAACATTGTTATCCCGTTAACTTAATATCGTCATGCCGGACTTGATCCGGTATCTAGTAAGTCATTGCAAGCTCTAGATTACGAATAAGTGCTGTGCACTTTCCGGAAAGACGAATAAAAACCAAGTAAACCTACCCGCACTATTGTCGGCAATGCGAGGTTTTCTCTCGTGGCAAAAATGGTAATGGTTCTTCCGAGTGCCTGTCCCGTGGTTTGGTGGTTTTGCCGTGGTTTTGGCTGGACATGCACATCTTCAGAACCATCCTACACGAACCCCAGCATTTTGCCGATTGGTTTGTGCTGCTTAATGGGTAAAAATAAGCTCCCAAAAGTAGCAAGGCATTGCGGTTGCCAACATGCCCATCCCATGTTCACCTCCTATGTAATCGCCTTGTATGATGAAGTTAACATCACTCCGGCATCAATAGCGTACAGCTTTAGGGCATAGGTTTGTTGTGTTCAGCACACCAAGGCTGTATATTTGTTTTTTTCAAAGGTGATTCTCATGCAAAAAATTGTCTTCGCTCTATTTCTGGGGTGGCTCCTAGCTACTCCATCGACTGCTATGGCAGCTGGTAAAACCTTGCCATACCCAATCCATCAGCACCGGCTAGATAATGGCTTGAATGTAGTCACAGTACCCTTTGATTCCCCGGGACTTGCAGCTTTCTATATTATTACCCGGGTGGGTGCCCGTAATGAGGTAGAGCCTGGAGTTACTGGGTTTGCTCATTTTTTTGAGCACATGATGTTTCGCGGTACGGATAAATACCCTAAGGAAAAATACAGTGCAGCCCTGAAGTCGATAGGCGCTGCGGCTAACGCTAATACCAGCCAGGATCGGACTGAGTACCATATGGTTGGTAATGCTGAAAAGTTGGAGCTAATGTTTGAGCTGGAAGCAGATCGTTTTCAGAACCTAAAATACTCTGAGCACGAATTTAAGACTGAGGCTGGTGCAGTTAAAGGCGAGTACACCAAGAACTTTGCCTCACCTTATCAGCAGTTGCGAGAAAAACTAGTTGAAACTGCCTTTACCACTCACACTTATTCGCATACCACCATGGGCTATTTTAAAGATATTGTTAATATGCCCAATCAGTTTGAATACTCGCGTGAATTTTTTGATCGCTATTATCGCCCAGAGTACAACACCATACTGGTAGTTGGTGATGTCAGTCAGCAGCAGGTTAATGCGCTGGCAGAAAAATACTTTGGTGAATGGCAGCGCGGCAGCTATGTTTCCGAAGTGCCGGTGGAGCCAGAGCAGACCGAAACTCGTTATACACACCTGAGCAATGGCAGTATCCCGCCATACATCTCCTTGAGTTATAAAGTGCCGGCTTTCTCTGATAGCAGCATGGATATGCCGGCGTTAGATGTGCTGGCATCGATAGTTTTTTCGAATACTTCCGAGCTGTATAAAAAACTGGTTATAGATGAACAGAAGGCGCGCTTTCTTGGCGGGGGAGCTCACGATAGTAGGGATCCCAGTCTGTTCACTGTGCAAGCATCGTTGATGGACAAGGCTGATATTCCCTATGTGATGAAAGAAATAGAGAAAGCGATTGAAAAAGTCGCAAAAGAGGGTGTTGATCCACAATTATTGGCGACTACCCGCTCAAATATAAAATATAGCTTTGCCATGTCGATTGATACCCCGACCGTTATTGCCCGGTCACTCAGCCATTATATTCAGTTAACCGGAGACCCGGAATCACTGAATCGACTCTACGCACTTTATGACAAGGTGAGTGAGGAGGATATTAAACGGGTTGCCGGGAAATACTTGCGCCAGCAGCGCCTGACAATTGCCACTATCTCCGCTGATGAAAAAGGAGCATTGAAATGAGACTGTTTAGAAATACTATGATCTCCCTGCTGGTGTTGACATTCGCGCTGCCACTTTTTGCAATAGAGGTGGTTGAGCATCGGCAGCCACAGGCTAACAAAGTAGTCTTTATGCTACGCTTTGATAATGGCTCGATAGCCGATCCTGCGGATAAAAAGGGTCTGACTTATGCAACTGCGGCGATAATGACTGGAGGCGGTGCCGGCGCTATGGAGTACGCTGATATTCAGCGTAAAATGAAACCATGGGCTGCGTTTTACGGTTCCGGGGTCGATAAACAAGTCAGTTCTTTTTTCTTTCAGGTGCCCGTAGACTTTGTTGGTGAGTTTTATCCATTACTGAAAAACGTGCTGTTATCACCTGATTTCAACGAGAAAGACTTTGCTCGCTTAATGAAATCTCAGCAGAATTATGTAGATCAGGTGGTGCGCGCATCTTCTGATGAAGACTACAGCAAGTTTGCCCTTGAAGACCAGTTATTCCGTGGCGGTAATATGCAAAGCCTGATACAGGGAACCTCGGCTACAGTTAAAAACATTAGTCTGGATGATATCAAGGCTCATTACAACAAGGTGTTTACCCGTAATAATGTCATGCTGGGAATAGCCGGCAACTATAGCGATGAGTTGTTGCAACGCTTCAAAGCCGACATGGAAAAATTACCGGCCACTGCCTATACCAAGGTAAAGCCATCTGTAGCGCGCAGCCCCAATGGTATTGAAGTGGAAATTATTGCCAAAGATAATACCTTTGGTTCTGCCATATTCACTGGTGCGCCATTGGCGATTACCCGTGCGGATGATGAGTTTATTGCGCTAATGATTGCCAACTCATGGATAGGCGAGCATCGTAAGTCCTATTCTCGCCTGTATCAGAAAATTCGTGAGACCCGGTCGATGAATTATGGTGATTACTCTTATATCGAATGGTACAGCAATGGTGGCCGTAACCAGTTGCCACCTGCCGGTGTACCCCGTGCGTCTAACTATTGGTCCATCTGGATCCGCCCGGTACAGATTGCTAAGCAGTTACAGGCACAGTATGAGGAGCTGGCGGATGTCAAAATTGGTCACGCCCACTTTGCCTTCAGATTGGCGCTGCGGGAATTTGACTTGCTAATTAAGAACGGCATGAGTGTGGATGAGTTTGAGGCTACCAAAACCTTCCTGCGTAGCTACAGCAAACTTTACGCTCAGGGTCCAGCGCAACAGCTAGGCTGGTTGATGGATTCACGCTTCTATGGGCGTAATGATTACCTGAAGGAGCTGGATGCTTTGCTGGAAAAAACCACTCTGGCTGAGGTTAATAGTGCCATTCGCAAACACTGGCAGACCAAAAATATGTTTGTCACCATCGTAACCGATACCAGTGAGGCGCAAGCCTTAGCGGATAGTTTGATTAATAACACGCTATCGCCAATGTCGTACGCCAATGTGGTGAAATCGGGGTTGTCTGAAGATGTGCTGACGGAAGATGATGAAATTGCCGCTTATCCATTGAATGTGAAAAGCGTAAAGATTATCAAGTCAGCCGATACTTTTAAATAGTGAGTTAAAGATTGTGTATTTCTAAGAGGCGGGCATTTTTTGCCTGCCTCTTAGCAGCAGCGTTACTTGCTATTTACCAGCGCTAATTTACTTTCGTCTGGGCTAACTGCCAGACGAGATAGATTTTCTAGGCCGTATCCGCGCAAATCAGTAACTAGCTGCCAGCGGTCATCAGTAACTTGGCGCTGGTATATCTTACTGCCCATGGTGGTCCACAAAGTACCGCTGGAACTAATGGCAAAGTCCTCCTGATCCAGAAATAAATTGGCAACTTCGGTTTTGCTATCCGGCGGCGAGAAGGCCATTATTTTCCATGGCTCAGAGGATTTGTCTACATATAGGAGCTGCCCGCTTTCAGGATGAGTAGCGAGCGCACGGCCAATGCGGGTAGCCACTGATAACTGTTCACCCTCGCTGGCATACAGGCGCAACTCAAAAGGTTCTGGTAGCAGGAACAAGGCGGCGGAGCCACCGGAGTACCAATTGTAGTAACCAATAGTGCTAAGCTCTTTGGCAAGTACCTTGAAATCCCCGCTATCAAGGTCTAGCAGGGTGAAGTGCTGGGCGCCATCCATTGTTACCTGCACTACACTTAAACTTTTTTCATGTGGTGCCGGTTGCGGTGAATACTCACTCTCAGGTGTTTTGGTTAGTCTTATTTGCAGTTGCAAGGGTAAATCGTAGTACCAGATATCAGTTTGGTTGTTATCGCTACGGCTGTAGTAGATTTTCTGGCCATCAGCACTAAATGCCGGCTGGTTATCATATCCTGGGTGCTGGCTAATATTGACTGGTGCTGAATTATCTACAGATAAATCCAGCAAGAATATTTCAGCTTCCGGTGGGGCATCGGCAGCAATTAATTGCTGGCACATTAGTAGTAGTAAAATAGGTGTTAGTGATTTATTTGACATTTCTTCAAGCCCTGGTAAGCTGGTTAATGAGAGTGATTTCCGCGTCCAGTAAGGATTTCCTCCAGCCCCTAAATTTGGCTGGCAAATTGTTTAAGGGCCGTTGCCTGATTAGCGCCTCAAGTTCGCGCCTACTGGCAAGGCTGGCAGGGTCAAGATCATGCGCGGCAGCAATGTTGTTGACGGCTTCTTTCACCTCTTTAAGACAGGCTTTTTCTGTAGAGCTTAGTGGCATAAGTGGGCTGGTGACAGGCTCGCTATCAGCTTGCTTATGGCTTAGAGTGGTAATAATGTGGAGAATTTTTTCCCCATACAGGCGCAAAGATTTTGGATGTAGCTCGGCGCACTGATTGAGTGAGCTAATAGAGTCAGGTAGGCAGCGCGCAATTTGGCTTAACTCTTTATCTTTAAGAATAAAACTTCTTGGGAGATCATTTTTAATGGCAGTTTCTTCACGCCAGCGGCATAATTTCTGCAGCGTCCTTAGTTGCCTGTCATCCAGCCTCCAGGCATCTGTGAATTTCAAATATAAACTATCAATATCTGCTTCTTGCCTGGCTTTAAATAATTGTAACTGACTGTCTTGAGTCACCCAATCATAGCGACCACTCGAATGCAGCTGTACGCTTAGCTGCTGATAGACTATAGGTAGGTAGCTAACATCCATCGCCGCATAATGTAGCTGGGACTTGCGTAGTGGGCGCTGGAGCCAGTTTGAGCGGGTCTCGCCCTTATCGATTTCTATTTCCAGTTGCCATAATAGTAGTTTTTGATAACTAATCTGCAGGGCTTGTCCAAGCATGGCGGCGGCAAGCTGGGTATCAAACATTGGCTCGGGCAGGCAGCCAAAGTATTGCTGTAGAATTTCCAGGTCTTCTGATGGGGAGTGTAGGATTTTTAAAATACTTGGGTTAGTGAATAAATTCTGTAATGGCCCAAAATCACTGATATTCAGAGGGTCAACTAACCAGACTGTTGTGCCGTTGCTAATTTGAATCAAGCCAAGTGCTGCAAAATAGGTGCGCTCACGCACAAACTCTGTGTCTATAGCGATAACATCAGTACCTGCCCAAAGCCCCTCGGCGGCGGATAAGTCCTTGTCGGTGCAAAGAATTTGAGGCTGCTCGGCAGCGGTTTTAGCGGTTGCTAACTGTTGGCTTTGTGTCATAGGTGATAAAATCTGTGTTTGATATTGTTATTTCAGCATTTTATAGTGTTTATAATCACTTGTCGTCAAGCAATTTCTGCGGTATTGTGAGCCTGTTATAAAGTACATGTCCGCAAGTATACAGCGGAAATCTAATTATAAGTCAGGGAAGCGTTATGTCAGTAGTTCGTTACGGTATGGATAAAATTGTATTAGCTTTATGTTTTACAGGGTTGATTGCTCTGCCTGGGTCTGTTCTGGCACAAGCTGAGCCAGCTGAAGAGCAGGCTCAGACTGAGCTTGCAACTGATGCGGTCGAAGATCAGGTTGAAAGCCTCAATTCTGTTGCCGGTACAGATGTGGAGGCCGTTGCTGAAGAGTTAGCAGAGGAGGTTGTTGCTGAAGTAAATTCGGTCAGCCCCGAGATTACCACCGAAGACCCTCAGATTGTTGAGCTTGTCGCTGACGACGCAGCGCCTGCTGAAGCTCCACGCCGCAGTGTGCGTAGACTTGGGATTGATCAAACCGAAGAGTTTTCATTAGATTTAAGCGCGCCAATAGTTCTCGCCCCAACAGCTGCCGAAATTGAGACTCCTGATGTAACTTTACCTAATGCAGAGCAAGATAGCCAACTACAAGATGTTTTAGTGCGTCTGGCGCTGGATCCGGCAGATGCTGTTGCATTAACGGAACGCAACGCCATACTTGCAGATGTGGTCACACAGGCAAATCAGGCTCTGGCAGCAGGCCAGTTGGGTTTAGCCAGGCGCTTGTCAACGGCAGTAGCCACGGTAAATTCAGAGCAGGCCGGATTAAATGGCGTGACTGCTGGGATTGCCGCACAAGTTGCAACGAATCAAGCTTTGAGTGAGGCAGTTGCCGATGTCGAAGCCGGGCGTTTATTCGGGCCCGATAGCGGTAATGCGTTTTCCCGCTATACGGCTATGCTCGCAGATAATCCGGAAAACCAGGCGGCGGCTGAAGGCATGGACTCATTGCTGAATAAGGCAATTGCAATTGCCAAAGAAGAAGCCGTTGCAGGTAATTATGAGGCAGCCTTGCAATTATTAAATCAGGCTGAAGCTATCCCGAATAGTTCTGCAGTAGTGGCTTCGGCGCGGACTGAAGTGGGCGCTTTATTGACCGATGTGCTGACAGGTTTGGATGCTGGGACAGTAGCTGCCATTGATAATGGTGACTTTGCTAAGGCAGAAACAGCTATTACTCAATTAGTGGCATTAGGCCATAGCAATGCAGAAGTAGAGTCTCTACGCGTACGCCTTGCTGATGCACGCCTGTACGGTGGTTTCAAGCCTGGGCAGCAAATTGCTGAAGCATTCACTGCTGGTCGCACTGGGCAAGCACCGAATATGATTGTGGTCCCTGCTGGGGAATTCCTTATGGGTTCTGCTCCTGGTGATGAGAATGCAGTTAAAAATGAGCAGCCTCAACGCCGCGTCAGTATTCTACGAGGCTTTGCGATTGCCCAGCATGAGGTTAGCGTAGCGCAGTTCAGGTCATTTGTTGATGCTACTGGTTACCGTACAGATGCCGAGAACGCAGGCAAGTCAAGGGTATATGATGAAAAAACCGGAACCTTGATAGAAAAGGAAGGGGTCAACTGGAGAGATGATTTTTACGGCGATAATGCTGATGCGGACTTACCGGTTATTCATGTCTCATGGAATGATGCTACAGCCTATGCTGCATGGTTATCTGAGGGTACCGCACGCACTTATCGGCTGCCGACAGAAGCTGAGTTTGAATATGTTCAGCGCTCTGGTAGTCAGACCGCTTACTGGTGGGGTGATGGGGCTCCAGACAATGTAGTTGCTAACTTGACAGGCGACCGGGATAAATCTGAGTCACGCCGTCGTTGGACCGGTGGATTTGGTCGGTATGGCGATGGTTATTGGGGGCCGGCTCCAGTAATGAGTTTTGTTAGTAACCCATTTGGGGTTTACGATATGGGCGGCAACGTCAGCGAATGGGTTGAGGATTGCTGGCATAGCACCTATGCTCAGGCACCAGCTGATAGCAGCGCCTGGGTTAACCCTGGTTGTAGCAGGCGGGTTATTCGTGGAGCTTCGTGGAGTTCAGACCCAGCTCAGGCACGCACAGCAGCGCGTTTATCGGCGGGTGCAGCCTCACGCTTTTCGCGGGTTGGTTTTCGTGTGGTCAGGGAGCTATAGCCTCCCTCAATAAATTAGTTATTTCTTAGACTATCCCGATTTACCTGACCGGTACGGATTGCCTGGAGTATTTTCGCCAAGCGTAAACCTGCCAGTTTTAATTGCTTTTCAATCAATTTAAGAGATTGCTGCTCATAGCGTGTGCTGATTGTAAGCTTCTCGGGGTAAACTTTGCCCACCACTAGCTGGTGGGAATCATTGGTCCATTCATCCACTGCTGATAAATTCCACTGACTACTGACGGCTTGCTTCGAGGGGATACTGCTACTCAGCTCCCATGCGAATCTTTGCCAATTAGGTTTGAGTTTGGTGATTATCGCTCTATCCCAGAGCTGATGCAGACGGACTTGATCTTGATGGTAGTTGACGGTAATAGTATTACCGCCACGGTCATCAGAGAATCCGGCGTGCAAGGGCTGGTGTAGGTCGCCAGTCAGGTGACAGAGCCAATTAAAGGCTTTACTTCGCTCAACTATGCTGAGCTGTTCTTGAGCTAAGCGGGCAGCAAAATATTTTATTTTCTCGGTAACGCAGCGACCGTCATGGCAGTCCCTCTCTCGTTGGTAGCTACCGGCATTACGGGGCAAGTTGACATAGTGGAATGGCCGGCTGTAGTCGTACTGCGGCAGTTCACGCACAATATCTGGCCAGTTGCAGGCGAATCTAAGACTGCTTGGGCTGGTGCTTAAAATTATTTCTTCAAGCCACTCTCTGGTTTCAGTATCTATTGACTCAATTGCTATTTTTCCAACAACCGCATGCCCATCTGCTCCCCAAGCGAAGCTGTGGGTTGGCAAACTAAGGGTTAGTATAGTTGCCGCAGTAAGTAGTAGACGCTGCTTAGAAGTAATCAGTAGATTGGAACATGCCAACTTTTAAGTCTTTGGCTGTATAGATTTCTCGTTCGTCAACAAATACCTTGCCATCGGCTATCGCCATAATCAGGCGGCGTTCTATCAGGCGACTTATTTCCAGTTCATAGCGAACTGTTTTTGCCGTTGGCAATACCTGGCCGAAGAATTTTATTTCACCCGCACCGAGTGCGCGACCTTTACCTTTGTTGCCACGCCAGCCAAGGAAAAAGCCTACTAGTTGCCAGAGAGCATCCACTCCCAGACAGCCTGGCATAACTGGGTCCCCGAGGAAATGCTCATCAAAAAACCAAAGCTCAGGATGAATATCGTATTCAGCAATTATTTTGCCCTTGCCATGGCTGCCACCAGTTGCAGTGATATCGACTATTCTGTCCACCATGCGCATATTTCCGCGCGGTAATTTGGCGGTATCCAGGCCAAATAATAGCCCTTCACCACAGTCGAGCATATCTTGTTTTGTGTAACTGGATTTTTGAGCCATAGGTTTATCATCATTAAAACTGGCATATTACTTGAGATTGCTATAAGTACGCCAGCGTATCTAGCCAAATAAACAGGCTCAAGTATTAAATGTTGATGAAATGGTGCCGGGGGGGGGAATCGAACCCCCACTCTGTTACCAGAACTGGATTTTGAATCCAGCGCGTCTACCAGTTCCGCCACCCCGGCAGGGGTATAAGGGCGCTTAGTATGTAGGGCTAGAGGCTAACAGTCAAGGTTACGGAAATATTGACTGATAATTGGGCCAAAGTTATCAAAATCTACTAAGAATGAGTCATGCCCCTGAAGCGATGAAGGGGCATGGAACTCAACTCTCGAATGGCATGCTTCAAACGCATCTGCTAGTTGCTGTTGCTGGTGTAGCGGGAATAAAAGATCACTTTGAACCCCAATTATACAAGCTGATTTAAGCTCGGTGCCAGCTAATGCAGAGGCGACTCTGGCAGTATCGGGAAGGTCTGTAGAATGGCATAGTTTGCTGGGGTCACGAGTGATATCGAACCAATCCATAGCCCGGGAAAGACCGATGTAACTAGCTGGATCAAACTGCCCGATAAACCGTTCTGCCGAGGCCTGTAAATAGGATTCGATAGCGAAGTTCATACCCCAGGCAGTTGCTGGATAGCGAACCTGGTTATCACGACCGAAACGGCCTCGCCACTCCTCTGATGAGCGGTATGAGACCATGCCGATTTTACGCGCCAAGCGCATTCCATTTTGTGGCCAGCGGGCCTCAGTGTAAGCACCATTTTGCCAGTGCGGATCTTCACAAATTATTTCTCGCTGCAGCGAGCGAATGGCAATCGCATAAGGCTCGGCTGCAGCTGCGGTAGAAATTGCCAGTAAGTGAGAAGCGCGCCCCGGATTCTGCTTTAACCAGGCCAATGCTGTCATTCCACCCATTGATGGGCCGACAACTACAGCAATATTTTTAATCCCCAAATGCTCTAAGAGCAAATTTGTTGAGCTGGCAATATCTTCAATCGTCAGCTCAGGGAAATCCAGTCGCCAAGGTTTATCAGTTGCAGGGTTGATACTGGCAGGTCCGGTTGAGCCTTTGCAGCTTCCCAGCGAATTCACACACACTACATGCCAGTGATTGGTGTCGATTGGCCGCCCGATTCCAACTATCGATTCCCACCAGCCTGGAGATGGGTCCTTAGAGCTAGAAGTCACATGGGCGGCCGGTGATAGGCCGGTAAAGAGTAATACCACATTGCTACAGTCGGCATTTGGCTGGCCAAAGGTTTCATAAGCCAGTTGCAGGCTTGGTAGGCAGCCGCCGCGCTGAAATGCAAACGGCTTATCACTGGTAAATATTTCACTTCCCGAGGGTATATTGCTAAACACTGGCTTCTCTTATTTATTACTTAGACTATTACTTAGACGAATATTACCCTAAGCAGGGGCAATCGTCATTGTGTATGGGGTATTATGCGCCTATGCGCTCACGGGAAATCATATCATCACAGAAAAGCAGCCATAAGTCGCTTAATAAGGTACTTGCTCGACATTCCCAAAATCTTTGGCAGCAGCCTATAAAAGCGCACACTAGGGAAGCTTTTAATGCTTTTCTGGGTGCTTGCCAGAGCAGTTTGGAGTCCGGGTTTATCCTGGATGCTGGTTGTGGCACTGGTGCCAGCAGCTTACTTTTAGCGCAACAGCATCCGGATAAATTTGTGCTTGGAATAGATAAGTCGCCACAGCGTTTAGGTCGTGGTGAGTTGACTGTCGGGGAAAAGGACAGCCTTAGCAACGGCCTGGTACAGCGGGATAACTGGGCTTTATTGCGGGCTGAAGTAGCAGATTTCTGGCGTTTATTGGCAGAATATAAGCTGATACCTGAGAAAATTTGTATTTACTACCCGAATCCATGGCCAAAGTCCGCCCATTTTAAGCGTCGCTGGCATGGGCACCCAGTATTTCCTACTCTACTTAAATTAGGCGCACCGATAGAAGTGCGTAGTAATTGGAAGATATATTTGGATGAGTTTGCGCTGGCTACAGAGATTATTACCGGTCAGTTACCAGTGGTGGAACGGTTGTCTGGGGCTGAGCTAGAGTCCGGTTCCGTAAGTCCTTTTGAGAAAAAGTATTTTCAAAGTGGGCATGATTTGTGGTCGTTAATGGTGGCAGGGGACACAAACCTAGCTCCAATACCGTCGTTCCGGGGCGGCGAATAGCCGAGCCCGGAATCCAGGCGGGTGAGCTAATGGCAGTAGCTTCGCGCATCTGGGTAGCGGCACTGGATCCCGGACAGCACTGTTCGTGATTCCGGGATGACGCAGGTTTTTCGTCGTTCCCGTGCCGGCGGGAAGCAGCTTTCAGCCGAAGGCTTATCTAGCTATTGTTTGTATTCGTTGATACCTACCAATGAGTTATAGAGCATAGTCACAAACTGATCCGGTTTGATCCAAACCTTACCCAGAGTTTCATCCCACTTAGCAGTTGGTTTTAAAGCAATAATTTGTTGCAGGCTGTTACCAGCGGCAATTAATGCTTCTACATTCTTTACAGCCTCATTGATGAATTCCGCATAGGCTTTGAGTTCAGCCAATGTTCCCAGCGGGCCATGCCCAGGGATGATTTTGGTGCTCTGGTTGGCCAGTGAGATCGCTTTAGTAACAGCAGTTTGGAAACCCCGAATATTGCCGCCAGCATCCAAATCCACATACGGGTAAAGCCCGTTAAACCAGATATCACCCATATGAATAACATTGCTTACAGGGAAATGGATAATGGCATCACCATCTGTATGGGCATTGGCAATATGGTAGGCAGTGGCGCTTTCACCATTAAAATGTAAAGTGGCTTGGTCATTGAAAGTTATATTTGGTAGCGCTCCAGCAGGGTAGGCGGGTACAGATTTTTGCATGAAATTGCTCCATTGCTCCGAAGTCATCCGCTTGCGGACATTATCATGAGCGACAATCACACTGCCTTTTTTACTGACTGCTTCATTGCCACCTACATGATCAGAGTGATAGTGGGTATTAATGATAAAACGGATTGGCTGCTGGCTGATAGTTCTAATCTCAGCCAGTAAATCTGTGGTTACTGGTGCAAGCTGATCATCAATTATAAAAACCCCGTCACTACCAGCGGAAACCGCAATATTGCCGCCCTGACCCTTAATCATGTGCAAACTATCGCTCAGTTTGGTGGTTTCAAATTCAACTGCAAAAACTAGTTGGCTAGTGAGTGCCAGTACTAGTAAAGAGGCAAGGCGATTTGTGGTTTTCATGATTTATTCCTCGATGGTGTTTTGCAACAGCAGGCTAAATTGCCCTGGGTTGCCGGGTTTAATAAGTATGGCTGGAGCTTTTAGGTCATCTGCATTAATATCAGCCGTGCCAGTTATGGATAACTTGGCGCTTAGTAATAATTCAGGATAATCTTGCAGTGACTTGCCTGCCTGTAGCATTGATGCATCAGTAAGCTTTATTTCCAAAGGAAACTGCGGGGCAGGGATGCGCTTCACCGCCAAAGGCATGCCACCTTGTTCCGCTGAGCGAAGGAATACGAATAGTACAGTTTGCTCGGTAAGCTTGGCGGTAACAGATGTGGATATCTCAAGCCGGACATTAACACTTGTTGTTTCTATTCCAAGTCTGGACTCAACTTCTGCTATTTGCTCGGCAACAGTGGCAGCGATACCGCTGCCAGCTTCCAACTTGGGCAGTAAGTCTTGCCATAAATCTAGTGCTAGTTGATTATTTCCAATGGAGGCTTCGGCTATTCCCAGCAACCATTGAGCTTTTTGCAAACTAGGGTCAGCAGCAAATGCTGCCTGGATTAAAGTTTTAGCCTCACTGGGGAATATTGGTGGTTGGCTATTACTTAAGATAGCGTTACCCAGCTCCATCTTAATATATGCGCTGTCCGGTTCTAGTGTCAGAGCGCTTCTATAGGCCGTTACAGCTTGGTCGGGATGGCCAGTGGAAAGCAGGCTTTTGCCAAGTAATAGCCAGCCTCCAAGGTCCTCTGGGTTTTCTGTGAGTTTGACCTTTAACATGGCTATGGCAGCCTCCATGCTTTGGGGCATTACTGCTTGCTGGCGCAGATTCTGTGGATCTAATGCGGCCTTATTACCTATCATTTGGTAGCCATACCAACTGCTTACCGGTAAGCTAATTAGGAGTATCAGCACAATGGCGGATGAGGGCTTGCCGCGTAATAGAGGCAGGAGCAGAAACAGTAATGCCAGGGTTACCATAAAGGCCGCAAAGATCAGGAAAGTGGTGCTCATTTGCTGCCTCTCTCATCATAGAACTGTTTGGTGCGTTTACTAATACCCATGCCGACTGCAATTGCTCCAGTCAATAATAATACCAGTGGGCCAAGCCATAACAATAAGGTGGATTTTTCTAGCGGTGGACGGTAGAGAATAAACTCTCCGTAGCGCTCAACTAAGAACTGCTTGATCTGGCGGTTACTGTGGCCAGCTTGCATTTGCTGAAGAATTACTCGGCGAAGATCTTGCGCTAACTCAGCATCGGAGTCTGCCAGGTTCTGGTTTTGGCAAACCAGGCAACGCAACTCGGCGACCAGAGAATTAAAGCGAAGCTCTTGTTCGGGGCTGTCGAATTTCAACGGTGGGGCTGCTAGAGCAGTTAAAGCCAACAGTCCAGACAGGAGAATGATTAGATAAATGAGTTGTTTATTGTGCATCTCTTTCAGCTTTAATAGTGATTAGTATGGGCACAACTTCAGTCTCGAATATCTGCTGGTTAAGGACCCCAACATGCTTGTAACGAATCTGGCCGTTGTAATCTACAATAAAATTTTCTGGGGCACCATAGACTCCGAAATCAATCGCAGTATTGCCCTCAAAGTCATAGAGTATTAGCTCGTATGGATTACCCAATGCCTGCAGCCAGGCGATTGCTTCATTATTTTGGTCTTTCCAGTTAAGGCCATATATTGGCAGTACTTTTGATTCTGCCAACTGGTTCAAAAATGGATGCTCGACCCGGCAAGCGGCACACCAGCTAGCCCAAATATTTAGCAGGTAGGTTGTGCCCAGTAAGTCACTTTTAGAAACTCTGACTTCAGGTTGCCCTAGCAATGGCAGGCTAAACTCAGGTGCTGGTTTATTTATTAACGGCGATGGAATCAGGCTTTTTTGATCGGCATTTTTTAAGCCAACCGCTAGTAAGCCAGCAATGATCAGGAAAATAAATAACGGTAGTAAAGCTTTCATGCTGAGACCGCTTTGTCGGTGTTCTTGCGGCGGAAGCGCCGATCAGTCATTCCCACCAGCGCACCAAAAGTCATAAACAAAGTACCTAGCCATATCCAGCGAATAAAGGGTTTTTTATATATCCGCACTGCCCAGCGTTGATTTTCAGCATCAATTTGATCGCCTAGGGAAACATATAAATCTCTGGTTAGCCCTGGGTCGAGAGCTGCTTCGGTCATTACTTGGCCTCTTCTGTAGCTGCGCTTTTCAGGGTATAAAGTAGTTACCGCCTGGCCGTTTTTGGTAACTATAAAAGTGCCCCGATCAGCGCTGTAATTTGGTCCTTCAATGTGTTCGCTACCAGTAAATTCAAACTTATACTCTGCCAGTTGAAAGCTATCACCTGGACTCATTGGTATATGTTTTTCGATGCTGGTGGTTTCAACCATTGAGACGCCAATCAGAAATATGCCAACGCCGATATGCGCGATAACCATAGCCACCTCGCCAGCCGGCAGCCATTTGCGGCGCTGCTTCATGCTCCGTTGTATTGCATAGGCTAAAGAGCCGAATATAAGCCAACTGCCGGCAAATACACCGGCAATAGTGCGTAGATTAGCATTGTCAATAAACCAGGCTGACAAGCCGGCAATTGCCGCGCTAATCAGTAGTGGTAGAAGTAGTTGTCGACTTACTCTGCTGAGTTTGTCCTGTTTCCAGCGACCGTATGCGCCTAGCGGCATAATTAGTACCAGCGGAATCATTAACAGTCCAAACATCAAGCCGAAATAGGGCGGGCCGACTGAGATTTTTCCTAAACCAAAGGCATCTGCAATCAAGGGGTAGAGCGTTCCCAGCAGAACCATAGCCATGGCTACGATTAGTATTAGGTTATTTATTAGAATTAAAGTTTCGCGAGAAAACCAGGAGAAGCCACCACCACGAGTCATTTTGGGTGCGCGGAGGGCATATAACACCAGGGAGCCACCAATTACCACCCCGAGAAAGGCTAAAATATAAACCCCTCTGGTAGGGTCAGAAGCGAAGGCATGGACTGAAGTTAGTACCCCTGAGCGGACCAGGAAAGTACCTAATAGCGATAACGAGAATGCGGTGATTGAGAGCAGTAGCGTCCAGCCGATAAAGGCCCCGCGTTTTTCTGTAACTGCCTGGGCATGCAACAACGCAGTGCCGGCAATCCAGGGCATAAAGGAAGCGTTTTCTACTGGATCCCAGAACCACCAGCCGCCCCAGCCGAGTTCATAATATGCCCACCAGCTACCTAGAGCGATACCAAAGGTTAAGAAGGCCCAAGCAAGCTGAGTCCAGGGGCGACTCCAGCGAACCCAGTCACGATCCATTTTTCCACCTATCAATGCGGCAATCGCGAAGGCGAAGGCTACCGCAAAACCCACATAGCCCATATATAGCATTGGTGGGTGAATGATTAGGCCAGGGTCTTGTAGTAGTGGGTTTAAGTCGGCGCCGTCCATGGGGGCCGGCAAAATTCGGGTAAATGGGTTTGAAGTAAATACTACAAACAAGAGAAAGCCGAGGCTAATGAACCCCAGCACAGCCAATACCCTGGCGCTAAATTCTTTGGGTAAAACACTGTTTTTACGGGCCGATGTTATTGCTACAAGTATCGTCCAGAGGCTTAGAATTAGCACCCAAAACAATAAAGAGCCTTCATGCGCCCCCCAAACTGCCGAGAACCGATACAGCATTGGTAAGTGCAGGTTGGAATTATTGGCAACATAGGAGATTGAAAAGTCCTGGGTGATAAATGCCCAAGTTAGAAGCGCGAAAGCTATGGCGACAAATACAAATTGGCCGTAGGCGGCACTATGACCTACCTGCATATAAGCGTTATTGTTAAGCCAAGCACCAATTAGCGGAAAGACTGTTTGTGCGATTGCCAGGAGGGTAGCAAGTATCAGGGCTAGCTGGCCTAGTTCTCCGATCAAGGTTGCTTCCCCTTTTGGGCGTCGGGGTGGCCAGCTTTTTCTAAAGCATCGGCAACTTCCGGAGACATATAGTTCTCATCATGTTTGGCGAGGACTTCATCAGCCTGAAATACCCCATTCTTATCCAGTGCCCCGATTGCTATTATACCTTGACCTTCGCGAAATAAATCTGGCAGTATATCGTTAAATGCTACTGCTACATTCGCCCTTCCATCGGTAACTACAAATTGGATTTCTAAACTTTCCTGGGCGCGAATAACGCTGCCATCTTTGACCAGGCCGCCAAGGCGGAACTGCTTCTCGGCAGGCATTTTCTGGGCCACAACATCTGTGGGCGAGACAAAATAAAGCAGGTTCTCCTGAAGCGCACTAATTGCTATCGCAACTGCTGTGCCTACTCCGAGGAGTATCAGTAAAACTACTTTAAGGCGTTTTTTTCTAGTGGGTGTCATGATTTTAACCTGAATTAGTATCGTGGTGGCTGGCAACTTTAGCCAGCTTGGTGATTTGTTTGCGGAGTTTGCTGCCAGCGAGAATAGGGGCGATGGCGGTGAATAATAAAATCACGCTGGCGGCTGCGTAAGCTACAAGAATATATGGTGTATGCGGATTCATAATCTTTCCTCAGCGGCCAGTTTGGCAACCCAGGCTTTTCTGCGGTCCTGCTCAAGTAGGCGGTTGCGTGCTCGAGTTAGCAGGGCGGCAGCATAGTAAAACTTGGTGGCTATTGCCATAATTAATAATGGAATCAGCATACTGGTGTCCATTTTGCTCTCGCCAGTAATACTTATGGTTTTTCCCTGGTGTAGAGTGTTCCACCACTCAACCGAGAAATGAATAATTGGTAAGTTTACTACCCCGACCAGAGCCAGCACAGCGGCTGCTCGAGCGGCCTTGCGCGGCTCATCAATTGCTGAGTGCAGGCCCATTATCCCCAAATAAAGAAATAGTAAAACCAATTGGGAAGTGAGGCGTGCATCCCAGACCCAGAATGTACCCCAGGTAGGTTTGCCCCAGACTGCACCGCTTATAAGTGCAATTAAAGTAAACGCAGCCCCAATGGGGGCACTACTTATTGCCAAGATTTCAGCAATACGAATTCGCCAAATCATGCCGATGGCGCCCATAACTGCCATTGCTACATATATCATCAT
>JAJRYF010000082.1 GCA_024275935.1 Gammaproteobacteria bacterium
GCAATTGTAAGTGCAGATCAGCCGGTATTAAATGCCGTCGTTTCACTATCTGCCATTCTGGTAATCCTGATTACCTGGCTGGTCGAGTTTATCTACCCAAAACTAGACCCCAGGATCACCTCAAACTCTCTGTACTCATGGCCGCAGACTACCACTGAACCTGCTAATTACAGGGTGGGGATAAAATGACCTTACCCAGAGTAGTTAAACGCTCTAAGTTCTCTTTTTTGCAGCTCGGCTCGGCAACGCTATTAGCGTTTGCAATTGTGCTGCTAATCATGACCATATACCCACTACCAGCCTGGCAGGCTGTAGGCCCCGAACGACATGCTGGGGCTAGTCTAAGTCACCCTTTAGGCACCAACGCACTAGGCCAGGACATTGCCGCACGGGCGTTACAGGCAAGCTGGAACTCCCTACGCATAGGTATTACGGTAACCCTGATTAGCGGAACCTTAGGGGTGCTGTTTGGTTTACTGGCAGGTTGGTATTCCGGGCGTTGGCCAAGTGCGGTTATTCTGTGGCTAACCGGGGTAATGGAAGCTATTCCGTTCTACCTGTTTGTAGCCGCTATGGCCTTTGCCTTCCGGCAGCTTGGCTGGTCAATGGAACTGGCTATGATCGCCTCCTTCTGGACCACCATGGCACGCCTTATACGCGGCGAAGTTATCCGCTTAAAGCAGCGCGACTTTGTTCTCTCAGCCCGGGCCATTGGCTTACCACCATGGCGCATCCTGCGCAGCCATATCCTGCCGAACTTGCTCCCGGTATTACTGGTACAGTTTAGTTTAATCTTCATTTCTGCAATCAAGTCTGAGGTAATTCTCAGCTTCCTTGGGCTAGGCGATAGCGGTAGCATTAGCTGGGGTTTGATGATAGCTGAAAGCACCCAGGAGGTTATAAACGGCCATTACTGGAACTTTATCAGCGCCTCAATATTACTCTTTATGCTGGTCTTCTCTGTCAGCCTGATAACCGATAAGCTCCAGTCCCTTACAGACCCCCGCCAAGGGACTACTTGATGCAGCCACTGGTTAAAATTTCCGACCTTTGTATCCGCTACCCGGGCATGGACTCTATCGCTGCACTCCGGCATATCGACATGGAAATCCAGCCTGGCGGTAGCTGTGGCATAGTTGGTGAGTCCGGCTGTGGTAAAACCACGCTGGCACTCGCGTTGATGGGAATGTTGCCCCCGGGCTGTGACTGGCAAGGCAAGATTCGGATAAATGATTCAGCGGTTGATCTCTACAACCCAACTGGACGGCGTTCTCCGCGGGATCAGATAGCGATGGTTTTCCAGAATCCGCAAACGGCATTAAATCCGGTAATTACCGTTGGCCGTCAAATTATTCGAGTAATCAGGCGACAAGGCTTGCGGCGGAATCGCGATCAACAAATCAAGCTCGCCGAAATACTCAAGCTGGTAGAGCTTAGAGCAACCGTGGCCAAGCTCTACCCACACCAGCTTTCTGGCGGAATGCAGCAACGGGTAATGCTGGCAATGGCGCTGGCCAAGCAGGCAAAGCTATTGATAGCTGATGAGCCCACCACTTCTTTGGATGCCCAAACCAGATTACAAATACTCGACCTGCTGGGGCGTTTGCAGCAACAGCAACAACTGGCAATACTGCTTATTAGTCACGACCTCACAGCAATTGCCAGAATTTGCCAACAAGTATTGGTTATTTATCAGGGCCGGGTAGTAGAGGATGCCCCACAAGAGATGATGTTTGCCCAACCGCGGCACCCATATAGCGCCGGCTTATTAGCAGCCATACCGAAAATCCATCGACAGCGTCCCGACCTGTTAGTTAGCCTGCCAGGCGAGCCAGATTTAAGCGCCGTTACCACAGCTTGTAATTTTGCAAGTCGTTGCGGGTATGCAGATAGCTTCTGTGAACAACAACGGCCACCCTTAAATCACGACCGTGACCCGCGCCAACGCTTCGCCTGTTTTAACCCCAGACCCTGCCCTGAGGACAGCATATGAGCATTACCGGGGTAAGTGCCAGAGGCTTAACTAAGTACTGGCGAGGCCCGGGGCCAACGCAGACCCTGGCCCTTGATGATTTAAGCATTGATATTTCTAAGGGCAGTACCTATGGCCTAGTGGGCGAATCAGGCAGCGGTAAATCGACTCTAGCACTAGCGTTATTACGCTTAATTCAACCTGATAAAGGTGAGGTTATAGTTGATGGGCACCAAATTTATGCGCTTGATGAGCGTGCCTTAAGAGCTCAGCGCAGAGATATGCAGCTGGTCTTCCAGAATCCACAGGCGGCAATGAACCCACGCCATAGCATTGCCGAAATCATCTTAGAGCCACTGCATGTACATAACATCGGCACCCCAATACAGCGCCATCAGCAGTTGCAAAACTTAATGGAGATGGTGGGGCTAAGCAAAAATTTGGCACCCCGTTTCCCACACCAACTCTCTGGCGGTCAACAACAACGAGCAATGATCGCCCGCGCTCTTGCCTCCCGCCCAAGCTTCCTGATTACCGACGAGCCAGTATCTGCACTCGATGCCCCCATCCAGGCGCAGATACTCAACCTGCTCAGAGAGCTACAGCGCGAACTTGGGTTTACCATGCTGTTTATCTCCCATGACCTGGCGGTGGTCCAATTTATAGCAGATACAATCGGTGTAATGTATCAAGGCCGACTTATAGAGCAAGCCGAGAATAAGGTTTTATTTAACAACCCATGCCATCCATATACTGAAAACCTGTTAGCCGCTGCGGGAGCTGGACAACGCCAAACATTCACCAGAAAAAGCCCTGCTACAGATAGCAGCCCAACCTTGAAAGCAGCTTGTGTTTACGCTCCTGCCTGCCCGGTAGCTACCCGGGATTGCCAACAAAAAGCTCCTGCAACCACATATATCAACAAATCCCCTGAACATTGGGTAAAATGTCTACACTATGAAAAATAAGTTATCTACAGCCAGCCTGTGCATCCTGTTAGCTTTCTTACTGAGCGCCTGTGGTGAAAGCAAAATCAGCAACCAGCCACCACAAGTATTTATTGCGGACCTACAAATCCAACAAGAACAATTACAAATCCAGTTGCAAATTCGCAATATAAATCTTGAGGCTATGCTCAACAGCCAGATTAGCTTTAAGTTTAAACTTGCCGGCATAGATGTTTTCAATGGCGACAAACTCTTAAACCTCAGCCTTGACAGCAAGGGGACCGAACAAATAAGTTGGGTGGGAACACCCAATACTGGCGCTATGAAGCTTTTGCAAAGGTTAGGTGACGGCAGTTTGAAGAGCCTTGATTATCACCTAACTGGCCAGTTCGTCAGTGGCACTAAGGGCAAAAAATCTGATATCAAGCAAGCTGGAAAAGTATTTGCAGTCCCTGGAAAACCCGGACACTTCAGGCTGGCGGGAATCTCTGGCAATACCAGACTAAATCATGACCGCGCGAGTGGGTCAGCAGGCCACTAAGTTGGTTTTTAATTTGAGCAAATGAGGAAATATTAATGGAAATTACCATTGAACTAAGCGAAACAGATCTTGACCACTTCCGCGAGGTGATGAAAAAAATTCGGGATAAAACCACATCTTTAGCTGAAGATGAAGTTATTTCCCAAGCACGGCAACTGTTACAAGATGTGCGCGATACTAGCGCTCCTAACTTTATTCG
Organism: Gammaproteobacteria bacterium; assembly: GCA_024275935.1. Taxonomy (GTDB): domain Bacteria; phylum Pseudomonadota; class Gammaproteobacteria; order Xanthomonadales; family SZUA-36; genus SZUA-51. Next base: position 3,660 of record JAJRYF010000082.1, read on the forward strand.
CGAGCGAATCAATCGTTTGGAAACCCTAATTGCCATGTTGCAAGACAAGGGCTGGGGCATTAACGATGAAGATCGGCAACGGGTTCTACATGCTCTGTCTTATTTCGCCGACCCAGAAGATTTGATTCCAGACGACATTCCGGGCTTAGGCTTTCTTGATGATGCCATTATGATTGAATTAGTCACTCAAGAGTTACAACACGAGATTTCCGCCTACCGCGACTTCCTGGTTTATCGGGCTGCCGAGGGCAGTCGAATTGGCACCGAAGTGGCCGAAAATCTGGAGCGCGGAGACTGGCTGGAGAATCGCCGCAAACAACTCCACTCCCGTATGCGTCGTCGTCGCCGTAGAGGTACAACAGGCGGCAGCACTAGTGGCTCATCTTTCTCAGTTTTCTAGGAAAGCACACTAATAAGACCCCTGCACAGGGGCCTTATATCAAGATGGCTTATACATTTCTATATGCGGAATCTGATCTTCCAGATATACATCTCCAGTCGCTACAAAGCCCAAGCTGGAATAAAACTCGGTTAAATGTTGTTGTGCTGAAAGCCGTATGCCAGCCCCGGGGAAGCGCATCTCTGTGCCGCTCATACCCTCCTCCATCAACCCTCTGCCCAAGCCACTACCACGGTGAGTTGCGCTAATAATCACCCGCCCAATGGAAGGCTCTACATACTTGACCCCAGGGGCCAGTAAGCGTAAATATGCAACCAGCGAATTTCCATCCCAGGCACACAGATGCCAGGCCTGCTGGTCTTTATTATCCAGATCTTGGTACGCACAATTTTGTTCAACCGCAAAGACATCCATCCGCAGAGCAATAATCTGGTAAAGTTGCCGCGTACTTAAGTCATCAAAGTGATACCACTTCCAGTTTATTTTATCTTTATTCATGCAAATATCATAACCCATGCATAGTTCTGAAATCAGCCATCATAATGAGCTACTTCATTTGCCCATATTTGTCGCTATAGAATACGCGGCCGATGAGCTTAGCCTAACGCCCGTGGTTTTTAACAAATCCAGCGGCCAACAGTTGCTGGCGCACCTGGCAGCCGACCTGGCCGCTATTGATCAGGGAATTGCTAAAACCGCAATTACCACCAGCGCAGCACTTTATGATCAAGCCCAGTTAATCCGCCCCGGACTACCTCTGTTTCGAGTGCTTTCAGAGCTTTTAGAAGCCAGCTTCAGCGGCCAGCAGTTTCAGCCGCGGATGTTGGCCTTCGGTGCTCATGATGGCACGCTGCCACAACTAGAATTACAACCTGATGCTAATTTACCCATTGGTCCCTTTCGCCTGATTCCACTTCAACTTAGCGGGCCTGCCGAACTTATCAAGTCATTGGCTGAACAACTGGAGCATCATTTTCTGGAACAAGGCCAACTCTCGGCACACAGCGCCCAATGGCTGCAGGAAGAGCTGGAGCAAAAAATCGCACATATACGCTTCATGACTCTCAATGATGTTCTGGCAATGCTGTACCTGCAATTGGAAACTATTGGCCTGGAAGCTGTTTGGGGCTGGCTGGAGAAGATGCTGCAAACTCCGAATTTTAGTCAGAAACTGGAAGTCCAGAATGGCCCGGAACTTAGTTATACCAACGGCGTGGTCGAATTTCAATTTCGCAGCTTTGACAGCTGGGCAAAAAACCAATCTAACAGCCCTGAGTTACAGCCACAGTATATCCAATGGCTTAACAGCTATCGCCAGCTCACTTTATTGTTGCAGGCTCACGGGCTTAGAGTAGAGCTGTTACAAACTGACGATATAAACACCAACCTTTATTGCGAAGACGCAGGTCAACGGGAGGGACTAGATAGCATAACCATGCATCTGGACCCACAACTGGGCTTATTAGCTATCAGCGTGCTAACCGCCGGCCAACACTACAACTATTACCCTTTAAGTCAAACCGGACTAAAGGACTTGCAAGCGTTGATCCAGGAGCGCTACCCGAAAACTTACCCAATACATAAGTATAATGGCCTCTGTATTGATGCCGATGGCCGCCGACTAAGTACTAATTTATGAAAACCAACTACAATACCAATCCACTAGCAGTCGTTAATGAATCGCCTATCCATGGCCGGGGATTATTTGCGCGTACTGATATCCCCGCTGACACCCTGATTGGTGAATACGCAGGCAAGCCAACTCAGGCCAACGATATGCATGTATTGTGGGTCTGGAATGAGCAAGCCGACCGCTGGGAAGGCGTAAACGGTGACAATGAAATGCGCTTCCCGAACCATTCCTCAAAGCCAAATGCCGAATTCTACGAAACTGAGTTATATGCCTTGCGGGATATTCCCGAAGGTGAAGAAATCACCTTCGACTATCAATGGGATGAAGCTTGAATCTTTACCCCGCCAACCCCATCTGTAGAACAACAGAAAATACACTCGGAGAACCCCATGAGTCTTGACAACACAACCCGCGAAACTATCGAAAACCACCTCCAACAAAACAAAGTTGTATTGTTTATGAAGGGTACTCCTGAGCAACCCATGTGTGGCTTTTCCGCCCAAACAATAGGCCTGCTAAACCAGCTTTTACCGCAATACCACACAATTAATGTACTCGCTGATGAAGCTATCCGCGAAGGCATCAAAGTTTACGGCGATTGGCCCACAATCCCGCAACTGTATATAAGTGGTGAGCTAATCGGCGGCTGTGACATTATTACCGGAATGTTCAACTCCGGCGAGTTGCACGAGATGTTGGGCCAAGCAAAACCTGACCGCACGCCACCAGAGATTCAAATCACCGACCTGGCAGTTAAAAATATCAGCGAGGCTATGAGTGGTCACTCTGATTTGGCATTACACTTTAGCATTGACAACGGCTGGCAAGCTCGCTTCCAATTAGGCCCTGCTGAAGGCCACGAGATCGAAGTTAAAGCCAACGGCATGGTAATTCTTATGGATATTGCCACTGCCCAAAAAGCCAAAGGTGCGGTTATTGACTGGGTAGACACGCTGGAAGGTGAAGGCTTGAAAATCGACCTGCCAGGAGCCCCGAAGCCGGTTGACCAATTGACAGTTACTGACTTACAGCAAAAACTTACTAATAGCGAAATTCTGTTACTGGATATTCGTAATGAGAATGAGCGCGCATTGGCAACTATTGCAGGCTCTGAGCCACTGGATAAGGCCATGCTGGCAAAACTCGAATCCATGCCCAAAGACACCGCCATGGCGTTTATCTGCCATCATGGCAATAGCTCACAAGGCGCAGCTGAGCATTTTCGGCGTAAAGGTTTTACCAATATCTACAATGTAGCTGGTGGAGTTAATGCCTGGTCATTGGAGGTTGATGATTCTGTGCCCCAGTATTAAAGGCTACCTGCTTTATAGCCCATGCTAGTTGGGGCATACCCCAACTCCCAGGCAGGTCCTTTATGTATGAGTGCTAACGCAGGCCCGGAGTAGAATTAAGCAAAAAATCCGGGCAGAACTCATTGGCTATATTAAGGGCCTGCTCATTAACCTCCTTGTTACTAGTTAGCTCTAAACCTTGTTTCCCTCTCTGTGCCCACTGCCCAGTAAAAAAAATACTAAGCGTCTGATCCAAGACCGGGTCATTTAAGCCGCAAATTCCAGAAGCTACCAGATAAGCACCCCCAAGTGTCCGACGATAAGGGGTGAAATACCCCTGGCCAGTGTAACTTCTACCCAATGCAAACAAAGCTAACTGTGGCTCCTCCACTTTATTTAAGAGTGTATATTCCATCGCTCGTTGTTCATATTCGAGCAGTGCAGTACCTACAAGAAAACTTTGTCTATCAGTCGGTGCCCAAAGCGCGTATAGCAACCTCGCCATGGGGTTGCCAGTATCTGCCGCATCAATTATCGAGCTTAGAACCCGCAGATTAGTTTCCTCATCTGTAATGCCTTCTGGCTGATTAACATTGAGCTGTTGATAAAACTGATCACACATGTTCTTTTTATTTTCGGCTGCTCTTACAAAAAAACCCGCCTCCAACATATTAGCTACTTCTTCAGGCATACCTTGCGCCTTCATCTGTTTACTCTGTTCACGAGCAGCTTCAACTAAATAGTCTTTATTTCGACATTGAACCATTTTCTTCTGAAAGTCCATCACCGCTGCCAACTCCCCCGCCAACGCAGCCTGTAACAACGACTGGTTTTCATCAGCTAGTATTGCCGGTGCATTTTCCGGTTGCTGGTTTATAGTTTCAACTTCGCTTAGGACTTTCTCTTGCGATGAGTCTTTTAAGTGAAGACTTGAAGGTTGCCCAGTTGTGGGTTTTTTGACGGGACTTTCACTAGATTCATCCTCCCTTGAGAAGTGGATACCTATATAAACAAGCGTTGCTAATAGAACAAGAATCAAAAAGAACCGTGTTAATCTCTTCATTCACTGTCACCATTTATTTAGTCAAAAATTGAATGCAAAACCCATAAGTCTAAATTATTCTAGCTGACTGAACTGACATGTAAAACCGTGGGCGGGTAAGGCGATAGCAGCATGATAGCACTAAACTCATTCTTTTTAGTAACCCAGCCGCATGACCCAATGCAGCAAAAAGCAGTCTAATTTCTCGGGGGTTTTGAGTCAACTTAATCAAGGCTCATCGTTACTGAGCTTAACGCGGGTTACATTATAATGATCGGTGTATTTACGCCAGTTCCAGTGGCCATCAATTAGGTGTACATTAGTGACACCAAATTTCTCCATATCCTCAATCGAATAATCAAAGCCGTGAACTATAATTGGCTTGAAAGTGAAAAATGCCCGGATGTACTCCCATAAACTTGCGCTAGCACTCCCAAACCCATAAATTGCAATCCGATAATCAACCTTTATTTTTTCAAAGAAACTGACTTCCCTTTCTCTCCAGGCAATTTTGGATTCATTTCCTGCGCGTACAAGCGCATCCATATCCGGCTGCCAGGAGTTGCCATGCCACAATAGAACTGAGTCTTTCTTTAAGCCTTTTCGTTTTGCAGCTGTGAAAATATAGTTTGCACAAGATGAGGCGCAAAGTTGATCGACAACGACATTAATTTCATTCTCATAAACCCAGTCCCCCAAATCCATACCAAGCAAAGCACTGCCACCGCCACTAAAAATAACCAGCGTATCCGGCTTGGTTATGGATTCTTCATATAGGCTAAACAGTTGCTCATTGGCCGCTTTGTCTAGGCGCCCGTTGTAGTGGATTCCATTTTTTTTATCCAGAAACACAGTTGTTGGGGGCGGCTCCTGAGGTTTGGTTTTATTTCCCGCGCACGCAGCTAGTAACAATGCAGCTAATGCCAGGATATACATCCTGTAGAGTGAATTGGTAAATTTCATATCCGTATTTATACCACGATAAGTATATCTACCACCCAATCTATAGAGTTGAATCTAGAATTGTCACCACTTAAACCTGACCCTACAAATCAAACTCAGCAATCACCGGAGTATGATCCGAAGGTCGCTCCTGGCGCCGCGGTTCTTTGTCAATATAGGCTGCGGTGCAACGGTCTGCCATAGCTTTGGACGCTAGTACAAAGTCGATTCTAAGACCCATATTCCGACGGAAAGCCGCCTGGCGGTAATCCCACCAACTCCAGAGTTTTTCTGGTTGCTCAAACATACGGAAAGTATCCGTCAGACCCAGGTCCATTATTTTTGCCAGGGCTTCGCGCTCTGTAACTGAGCATAAAATCTTGTCGCGCCAGGCATCAGGGTCATGGACATCGGCATCGGTGGGGGCAATATTAAAGTCGCCCAAAACCACCACTTTCTCAAACTCCTGTAACTGGCTCTGAATAAACTTGGTTACTTGTTCCAACCAGTGGAGCTTATAGGCAAACTTTTCTGAACCTACCTCAGAGCCATTAACTACATACAGGTTAATTACCCTTACACCTGCTACTGTAACCGCCAAAATCCGGCGTTGTGGATCATCCAGACCAAGAATATCCGTTGTTGGGTCGTTGGCTTTAAGCTTGCTTAGAACGGCGACCCCATTATAGGTTTTTTGACCCGCATAGACAGCTTGATAACCGACCTCGGCAAGCGCCTCAAGCGGAAATTTGTCATCAGTCATTTTGGTTTCCTGCAACGCCAATACATCTGGCTGGGCAACCTCAAGCCAGGCTTGTACATGCGGCAAGCGGACATTCAAAGAATTTACATTCCAGCTGGCTATTTTCATTTCTCTACTCCATAAGCTGCTAATAAAGGGCCTATCTGAGGCGGTCTACCGCGGAAAGCTGAGAATGATTCTGCTGCTGGCCGAGAAGCGCCAACCTCCAGTATCTCACGCCGAAAATCAGCACCAGTTTGTGGGTTAAATATACCCTCCTCACTGAACCGTGCAAAGGCATCTTCTGATAACAGCTCTGCCCACAAATAACTATAGTAGCCAGCCGCATAGCCACCTGCGAATAAATGCCCAAAACCACATAACATACGATTATATTCCGGCATTGGGGTAACTCCGGCTTGCTGATGGACTTCGCGCATTAGCTTATGCGGATCCAGCGGGTTATCCGGGTCAAACTCCAGGTGCAAGCGCATATCAGTTAGCGCAAACTCCAACTGCCTAACCAGCTGCATGGCTTTTTGGAAGTGCCGAGCTTTATTGATCCGTTTAAATAACTCAGCGGGCAAGCTTTCACCACTTTGGTAATGTTTGGCAAAGCCATCCAGAGCTGTTTTTTCCCAACACCAGTTTTCCAAAATCTGACTGGGCAACTCCACCGCATCCCACTCTACCCCATTAATACCGCCTAACTGCGGATAAGATATTTTAGTCAATAGGTGGTGCAAACAATGCCCACACTAATGAAATAAGGTTTCCACATCGCTGTGGCTTAACAGTGATGGCACATCACCTTGTGGAGGAGCGAAATTGCAGGTCAGGAATGCCACTGGTAATTGCATGGTTGCATCATGGCGTAAATAGCGTGATCTACAAACATCCATCCAGGCACCACTGCGTTTGTTATCACGGGCATATAAATCCAGATAAACAGCCGCTATTTCCACCCCGCCGGCTGAAAACACACGATAAAAATCGACATCCGGATGCCAACGGTTAACCGAGTTGTCTTGCTCAAAGCGAATGCTGTAAAGTTTTTCGACAATTTCAAATAAGCCTGCAACTGTAGCTGGCGCGGGGAAGTATGGGCGAATTTGCTCCTCGCTAATGGCATAGCGTTGCTGGCGTAGTTTTTCTGACCAATAGGCGATATCCCAAGCCTGTAACTTATCTGGACCACCCGCCTGCTGGGTGAAGGCCTGCAGCTCTGCAAACTGTTCAACTGCTGCGGGCCTGGCCTTTTCAAGCAGTTGTTGCAAGAATTCCATTACCTGCTCGGCAGAGTCGGCCATTCTGGTTTCCAGAGCTAACTCGGCATAATTGCTAAAACCCAGCAACTCAGCCATCTGCTTACGAGCAGTCAATATCTCTAACAACAACGGACTATTATCAAACTGCAAACAGGACTCATCTAATGCCTGCGAAGATGCTCTGGTAGCAAAAGCCCGATACATTTCTTCTCGCAATTTGGGCGCATCCGCATAGGTCATAACGGCCATATATGCTGGTTGGCTCAGGTTAAGCAAATAGCTATTTTCAGGCTTTCCTGCAGCCGTAGCCAAGCCCTGCAGCAGACTTAATTCATTTGCTGGTAGACCGGCCAATTCTTGGGCATCAACTATCAATTTGCTCCAGGCTTTAGTTGCATCAAGCAAGTTATTTGAGAACTTAGATGAGAGCTGGCTTTGCTGTTCTACCAACTCACGGAAGCGGACACTGGAACTGCCTTCCAAAGCCACCCCGGAAAGCCTGAAGTCGCGTAACTCAAGGTCAATGATTCGCTGCTGGATTGGCTCCAATTGAGCAAACTGATCACTGTTGCGAAGCTTCTCCCAGCGCTGGTAAAGGGTTTGATTTTGCCCTCGTTCGGCAAAAAACTTGGCAATTTTTTCGCGCGCGCTATCATAAGCTAAGCGCAGTTCTTCGGCATCTGCTACAGAATGTAAATGCGATACTGGTGACCAGTATTCATCCATGGCCAACGACCAGCCTAACTCGGCATCGACTAGGCTAGAGAAGCTAATTGCAGTATCAGCTAACTGCTCAAGCGAGCTTAACCCTAACTGATAAGCGCTAACCAGCTTGGTAATGTTTATTTCAATATCTGCAGTCTTGATAGAACTAAAGTCTGGCAAGCTGAGAGTGTTCTGCGGGGACTGGGGTTTACTCATAAGATGACTGGTTTATTGGTAACGAACTGGTCAGCGATAGTAACATGCTGTTTTTCCACATGCTAGAAAAGCACTAAATAATGACCAGAAGCTACAGCTGAGAACTTGTCATTGACTGCAATTTACAGCAAACTGAACATTATTGATGCCCTCGGAACCAGCTTATGAAACCCGGCAAAACCGGCATTGTCAGAATAATTGATGCCACCGGCTACTCCTGGAAAGGGTTGCAAGCCGCGTACCGGCACGAGTCAGCTTTTCGTCAGGAACTGCTGCTTACAGCCATTGGCATTCCCCTGGCAATCTGGCTGGCGCAATCCACCATTCAACTATTACTCCTAATTTTGCCGCTACTGTTGTTATTACTTGTCGAGCTTGCTAACAGTGCGTTGGAAGCTGTAGTGGATAGAATCGGGGATGAAATACACGAACTATCCGGCCGCGCTAAAGACCTGGGTTCGGCTATGGTGCTGCTGGCAATAGTAATGCTGGCAGTAAGTTGGATACTTATTATTGGAGAAAATTATGTTTGGTAAATACCTACTCTTGCTGCTAGTCATGCTACTGATAACAGCTTGTCAACAACCGCCAGTTACTGAATCAGCGGAAGTGATAGCGCCAGTGACCAAGGAAGAGCCTTGCTTAGGGCCTGTAAACAAGGAAACCATGTGCACCATGCACTACCAACCGGTATGCGGCTGTGATGGCAAAACCTATTCCAATGAATGCGTCGCCAACAGTAATGGTGTGCTGCAAACCACCGAAGGAGCCTGTGCCGGAGAAGATCAGCTTTAAGATTGCCGGTGCTGCCTGGCAAGCACTACAAACGATATAGCTCCAGCGACCACCAGCGTAAATGGTAATAGCAAGGCTAAGCGTCCAAGATCCGGGTTGAGGGCATTAAGCCCCTGATACAGTAATACGCCTAATGTTGGCATCACTACACCACGGATGCCGGTTAAGGTGACATGGATACCCATATACGCGTTACTGTCTTTATCGTTTGAGAAATCATTATGCCCCAGATTCCAGCCCAGTACTGCGCCACCATAGGCAATGCCCAGTAACACTGAACCGAGCCAGAAGCCCATGGTATCACCACTAATTGCTGCATAGGCAAAACTGGCAAGTGCCACAACGAACGACCATGAATGTAGCGCCCGGTATTCCAGGATATGGCGCGAATCTAACAGCTTGGCCCAAAAAATCACACTGATTGCCACCATTACCAAGGGAATAGATGAGGTGATTAGTACCTGATCTAAGCGCGGCAGGGAGAAATGCTCATTAATCACCACAATCAATGGCGCCATCAGCATCAGATTGCCGCTACCGAACAACATCATCGCCAGCATATAGTTACGGAACTTACGGTCGCGTTTAAGAATTCCAGCCATCGCCGTAAATCGCCCAACACCTTGAGATCGGCTTTGCTGTTCATCCCGAAGTAAGCGGCGGGAACCACGGACACGAGTCTTGCGGTAAACCCAGGCGGTAAGTAAGCCAATCAGTGCCGCTAGCGGGTATATCCAACGAAAAGCCAGCGCCTGATGATTCAGCCAGAACCCAATTAAAGCAGACACCAGGCCCATTACCAGTGCGGATGCGGTCATTAACCTGGAAGTAATTCGCGCCCGCACATCCCGCGAGAAATTCATCCGCCAAACAGAAGCCCGTAAGGTGACCACCCCGGACCAAAACACTCGTGCCAGAATCATTCCCGCAGTAAACATCCATAATCCAAACGAGCTTACAGGAGATGCCGCCATTAACAACAAGCCCAAGCCGCAACCACTAATAGACAGGCTCATTAGCCTGACTTTATCGCGCCCATGCCCATAGGCCACAAACAGAAAGCTAAACACATTGGCAAAAGCCGGGGCGCCAACCACCAGCGCCACCGCCAGATTTACCCACAATGCTGATGCTTGCCCATCAAATACACTTTTAACCACCACTCCGGCAAGGCCGCCCTCAAGCGCCGCCAGCATAATTGCAGCGGTAGACCAGGTAGCCAGCTCTCTGGGAATCATTGCCTTGGCTAATCTTGAAATTCCCGCTCTCGGGCTGTGCTTATTCATGCTTTCTTCTTATACCAAGCTGGGAGCTCACAGCATACACGCTATATCGATCAAAATTGTTACAATGTGTGTATGAATAGCCCCAACAGCCCCCGCTCTAACCAACAATGGTTGCAGTCTCTGCGGGACATTATCGACACTCAAATCCCATTGAGCCGGGCAATGCAACTGGAAATTCTTGAGTTTAAGCACGGCTATTTACGCGCCCGCGCTCCATTAGCGCCGAACATAAACGACAAAGGTACTGCCTTTGGCGGTTCACAAGCTGCCCTCATGACTTTGCTAGGTTGGGGGCTGGTTTGGCTTGAAACCCGCAAAAACGGGTATGATTGTGATATTGTGATCCATAAAGGTGAGTTGATTTGGCATCGGGCGCTAAAAGGAGAGCTTCTAATAAGCTGCTCTATTCCAGATAAAGAGGCCCTTGATATCTTTTTTAAGACCCTGAATCGGCGCGGGAAAGCAAGCTTAAGTTTGCGCCCTATCATTAGCGATGAAACTGGTGTGACTACAGAATTTAATTGCCGTTATGTTGCCCTAAAATAAGGAAACTAGATGCAAGCTTTAACTAAATTTACTCTGATTATACTGGTGCTGGCGCTAACCGCCTGCGCTACCCCGCAACGCGAAAAGTCATTTGAAGTCAGCCTCAAGCAGATGGAAAAGTTAATCCGCTGGAGTGAGTTTGAAGGCGCAATGAATATGATCGCCCCAGAGTACATAGCTGAAAATAACATCACTCAGCTAGATGTCGAACGATTAAAGCAATACCGGGTAACCGGCTATACGGTGACGCAACAAGAGATGGACGCTGATCAAGTTTTATTCCGACAGCAAGTGCTATTGCAAATGTACAACACCCATAATCCGGTTGAGCGCAGCCTGCGCTGGAACCAGGAATGGCGTTATGATGAAGAGTCAAATCGTTGGACCATGCATTCGGGACTACCAGATGTGGTTGGTCGTTAATATTCATTAAACTGGGGAGTCTACACATGCGCACTATCACCGTTATTAATCCCAAAGGGGGCTGTGGTAAAACCACTATTGCCACCTGTCTGGCATCCCACCTTTCCTGGGATGGCTATAAGGTCGCTCTGGCAGATCTGGATCCACAACAATCTACTACCGACTGGGGAGCTTTACGCTCTGAGGAATACCCCGAAATCGAGTTAATCAACCATGGCTCAGGTCAGGTTCGTGCTAGTCGTGGCACTGATATATTGGTGTTGGATTCCCCCGCCGGGGTGCATGGTAAAGAGCTGGGACAACTAGTTCGTCGCTCGCAAACATTATTGGTGCCAATACTGCCCTCACCCATAGATATGCGTGCCTCCTGGCGTTTTCTGGAACAACTTTTCTCTTTAGCCCCCGTCCAAAAGGGCAAAGTAAAGGTTGGCTTGATAGCTAATAGAGTTAAAGAAAACACGCTTATTTATCGGGAATTAACCGGTTTCCTGGGCAAATACCGCGCTCCCTATGTAGCTCACCTGCGGGCTAGCATGAACTATGTAAGAGCTGCCGAAAAAGGCCTGGGTGTCGCTGATTTACCTCGCTACCTGGCTGAAAGAGACTGGCAGCAATGGAAGCCGTTAATGCGCTGGGTGGAAAGCAAGCGCTCTCAACCGAAAAACTAACAACCAACACCCTGTAAATGATGCACTAAACACAAATCGGGAAGGATACCGATACCATGAGATTATTTATATTTCTGCTACTATTCTCAAGTTGCGGCTACAGCGCCGAATACCACATTGGCCCTGGTCAGCCTCTAGCTAATATTGCCGATGCTCCCTGGGCCACGCTGGTTGCCGGTGACACCGTATATATACATTGGCGGGCACAGCCATATAAAGAAAAATGGGTAATCAACAGACAAGGCACTCCAAGCCAACCGATTTCCATAATTGGGGTTAGCAATGGCTCTGGTCAACAACCGGTAATTGACGGCAACAACGCGGTCACAGTCGCTGGCTTGAATTATTGGAACGAATCTCGTGGGGTAATTAAGGTTGGTGGTTCCAACACACCAGCAGATGGTTTACCCCAATACATTGTGATTGAAAATCTGGAAATCCGTTCCGGCAGGCCCCCATATCAATTCACTGATGACAATGGTAGCACCCAGAATTACTCCAATAATGCAGCCAGCATTTATGTGGAAAAAGCCGCCAATCTGATAATTCGTAATTGCACCCTGCGAGACTCTGGCAACGGTTTATTTATCGCTGCCAACGGAGGACAAACTAAGGATATCTTAATCGAGTCCAACCATATCTTTGATAATGGCATAGTTGGTAGGTTTTATGAGCACAATACTTACACTGCAGCCATCAACATCACCTATCAATATAATCGGTTTGGGCCACTAAGAAGCGGTGCCTTGGGAAATAACCTGAAAGACCGCTCTGCTGGCCTGGTGGTTAGATATAACTGGATAGAAAGTGGCAACCGGCAACTGGATCTCGTTGATGCTGAGGATTCATCAGTGCTGGTAAACCACCCAAATTACTCCGAAACCTTCGTTTATGGCAACATTCTAATTGAGCCGGATGGTGCTGGAAACTCACAAATAATTCATTATGGTGGTGACAGCGGCACCTTTGCTGATTACCGTAAAGGTGATTTGTATTTATTCAACAACACCATAATTTCCACCCGTTCTGGTACTACAACTTTAGTGCGTTTATCTACCAATGATGAAACCGCACATATGTTTAACAACATCATTTTTAATACTGCTAGCGGTAGCTCAATGGCGATGATTAGTGGCAATGGGACCTTTAATCTTAATAACAACTGGTTAAAAACTGGCTGGCGGGAATGCCATTGCTCACCTAGTGGCACAATCAATAATAACGGTGGCAATATTGAGGGTCTAGATCCATTATTTAACGACTTCAATGCCCAGCAGTTTGACCTATTAAGCACTTCGGTGGCCAGAAACTCTGCTGGGGCACTTATGTCAGCAGTACTGCCAGCGCACCAGTTAATACAACAATACAAGCTCCACCAAAACACTGTAGCACGCCCCGTTGATGGCGCATTGGATATTGGGGCTTTTGAGTTCTTTGATAGCCTAAACCTGGATTTAATATTTCTTGATGGGTTTGAGTTGTGATGCAGGTGCCCTTTTGCCGTCATCCGGGAACCACCAGCTCTTCGTCATCCCGGAAATGCGAGTAGCATTATCCGGGATCCAGTTCCTCCGCATGGATTCCGGGTTCGGCTATTCGCCGCCCCGGAACGACGAACTACCGCGTCATCCAAGAACCAACTGCAACATACGCAACTAATATATTGCCTGTTTTAGTGCTGATTAGGTAGAATGCACGATATTCATTCAATAATTGGAACCCTAGATGAAATATATCCGCAAAACTGATAAATCCATTAAACAGGCAAGCGCCGACCTTGAAACTGCTGTGGTAGCGCATGGCTTCGGGGTTTTACATATTCACAACCTGCGCGAAACCATGCATAAGAAAGGTGTGGAGTTCAATGAAGACTGTCTTATTTTTGAAGTCTGTAACCCGCATAAGGCCAAGCAAGTGCTGGAAACCGACATGAGCATGAATATGGCCCTACCCTGTCGTATCTCGGTGTACTCCGAAGCTGGCGACAACTATATCGGGATGATATTACCTGCGGCACTGCTGGGTATGCTAAGCGATAGCGATGCCTTAAAAGAAGTTGCTACTGAGGTTGAAGAGCTAAGCATACAGATGATTGAAGATGCAATCTAACTGACCACAGTTCGTAAGAATTACCTCACGGGTAGGCTCTCTGCCCGCGAGCTCTGTAACAACCCTCTGAGTAAATAAGTCCTGCCAATCAAATTTCATTGATGACATATGTCACTACATTTTAATGAGGTCAGTCAATTACTAGCCCGTCTGCAACCGCGTAGAGTACAACCTCCTAGAAAAAGTGTGTGTACAATCATGAATTCATTCAGTTTGCAAAGCGCTAGCCCAAATACATCTGTAATATGTGCGCAGGGCCTATCGAAAAAATTTGATAATGACTACGCTCTACAACATATAGATTTAAGCATTAAACCTGGCGGTGTTACGGCCATCTTGGGCGCAAATGGCGCTGGCAAAACAACCTTTATTCTTTGCTGTCTTGGTCTCAGTAAACAAAGCTCGGGCATGCTAACCATATTTGGTGAGGCGCCAGGTAGTATTGTTTCAAAACGGCGGATTGGGGTAATGCTTCAAGATGCTGACTTACCAGATTTACTTACTCCACAAGAGCACATTACGCTTTTTGCTAGTTACTACCCAAACCCAGAAAACATAGACGAAATTTTGAATACCTGTAAGCTCACAGAGTTTGCAGACAAGAAGTATAGAAAACTATCTGGCGGACAAAAGCGCCGTGTCCAATTTGCTTTGGCAATTATTGGAGACCCTGATCTTGTGTTCCTCGATGAGCCTACAACAGGTCTCGATACGGAAACACGCCGTATGCTCTGGGATGTAGTTCGCAAACTCGCGAAAACAGGGCGCACCATCATTTTAACCACACACTATCTGGAAGAAGCAGATGTACTCGCTGATAGAGTTGTCGTTGTGAAAGCAGGCAGAATTATTGCTGATGGGGTGACTGCTGAAATCCGGGAGCTTGCCGGTGGTGGACTAATAAAATGCATATCAAATGTAAGTGAAGATTATGACCATCTTTTTAGCCAGCCTGGCGTATTTAGCTTGGGCCAGACAGCGCAATTAACCAAGGACAAAAATCATCATGTTAAACAGAGTTTTTTTTATAACCATAAGCTCCTTGGTAGCTCTATTAGGTCTGGTTATACTTCTTCTACCTACACCCACACATAAAAATGAGGTGTTTTCGAACAATTCATTTGCGGTGGAAAATATTAGCATTTTTGATGGCTATAAAGTACTGAAAAATCACAGTCTGATTGTCGAAGATGGCATCATTACACAGGTGGGCGAACAGATTGTAATTCCAAAAGGTATTTCTACCTTTAACGGCATCGGCAAAACCCTGTTACCGGGACTGATAGATTCCCACACCCATGTTTATGGCGAAGCTTTACGCGCTAGCTTGCGTTTTGGGGTTACCACAAGTTTGGATATGTTCACCAGCCCCGTAATGCTCAAGAACATGAAAGATAAACGCCAGAGCCTCACCAATACAAGTGCCAGTGATTTATGGAGCGCAGGCATATTGGCAACGGTACCAGGCGGTCACGGTACACAATTTCCTGTTTCAGTAGAAACAATCACCACAGCTGATGAAGCTCATACCTGGGTCGCAAACCGTATTGCGGAGGGCTCTGATTACATCAAGCTGGTTTATATGCCGAACAATAATTACATTAAAAGCCTTGATCTTATAACGGCAAGCGCAATAATAAAGGCCGGTCATGACCAAGGTGTCATGGTGGTGGCTCATATTTCCACACTAAAGGCCGCACAGGAAATGCTTGATGCCGGTATTGATGGGCTCGTGCATATATTTGCCGATAAGCCCGTCACAGAAAGATTTATTACTCAAGCCGTTAAAGACGGAATCTTTGTCATCCCGACACTCACCGTTATAGCGGCAGTCGATGGTCAGAAAACTGGTGCTGCCCTTACTGAAAACCCACAAGTCACAGCCTATTTAACAACACTACAAAAACAGGGGCTGGCGACAAATTTTGGCACATCCTGGCCTGGCTTTGATTTTGATATTGGTATGCAAAACACACTAAAACTGTATGCGGCTGGGGTTCCTATTCTGGCAGGGTCAGATGCTCCCAACCCAGGGACGGCTCACGGCGCAAGCTTGCATCAAGAAATGGAGCTGCTTGTGCGTGCAGGTTTAACACCGTTGGCCGCCCTGAGCGCCGCTACGGCTGCTCCTGCCCAAGCTTTTGGCATAAAAGGTCGCGGCAGCATTAAAGTTGGTGCGCGTGCAGACTTTGTAATTGTAACGGGTAGACCTGATGTCGATATTTCCCGCAGCCTCTTTATTGATAAAATCATTAAAAATGGGTATGAGGCAAAGCGGGAGAAACCAGAAGGATCAGATAATACGGCCCATCAGCCATTAGAATCGTCTTTGCTTGGGACATTTGATACAGATATTCTGCCGTCAACAGATTTGGCCAAACAGGGCTTCATCTGGGAAGGTACGGATGACCGCTTGGCAAATGGAAACTCTGAAGCCATGCTTTATCATATAGAAAATGGTGCTGATGAAACAGGCGGCGCTCTGCGTGTTCAGGCAAAGATTAAGTCTGGATTTTCATTTCCTTGGGCAGGTGCATATTTTGCCCGCACAGACCAGGCCGCACGCAACATTGAGGCCTATAAAACTATCAGTTTTCAGATACGCGGAACACCAGGCAAATATACAGCCTTGATGTTTACGGCAGGCATGGCAGGAATACCGCCAGCACAAACTTTTAATGTGAGCCACGACTGGGAAACTATCAGCCTTGATATGGAGACCTTTTCTGGGCTCAAGTCAGAATCATTTGTAGGTTTTGCAATTACGGCCGGACCAGCACTCGGATCGTTTGATTATGACATAGATAATGTTATCTTTAGAGAATGACACATGAAGCACATAAGCTAGAACCCATAAAACGAAAGCGCACCTTTGCTTCAAACCCTGCGTTTTATCTTATTTATCTGTTGTTTTATTTTGGACCGTGGTTGTTTAAAGGCCCACAAACCAAGGATATCATTGCAGTTATTCTTGCAATTGCCGTGTTTTTACCTATCTATTATGTGGCATTTAATAAGACAACACCAAAATATATCAGCGCCATAATTGCTATGCAAGCAATCGGTTTCATTGTTGCTCCCTTTAACGGCATGCACGGAGTTTTTCATATTTATGCTTCTGTACAAGCTGGCTACCAAAGGCCAGCAAAGCGTGCCGGCATTATACTCTTGCTGTTGACACTTAGTTACCTGGCCTTATCTTATTTTTATACAAGCAACTGGTTTGAGGTTGTAATGGTGTTGTTCGTTGGCGCAGTGACAGGAATAGGCTGCATGGCGAATGCTGAAGAACTAGAGCACCGGGAATATTTAGAACGCACCAGTGTTCTGGACAAACAACGAGCAACCCTTGCAGAGCGTGAGCGAATTGCAGCCGACTTGCATGACTTGCTGGGGCATACACTGACCATGGTGGCCTTGAAAGCAGAAGTGGCGGACAAATTTTTGGATAAAGATATTGGGCGAGCACGCCGCGAAATTCGTGAGATTCGCAATGAAGCCAGAGCTGCACTGGGCGATGTACGGCAAGCCGTATCGGGAATGAACACGGCGACAATAAAGACTGAGGTAGAACGAGCCAAGATAGCTCTGCAGGCCGCCGGTATAGAGCTTGATATTTTGGGTGACCTGCCTAATCTAGATGACCAACAAGATAAAACCCTGGGGTTAGCTATCCGCGAGGCGGTAACTAATATTGTTCGTCATTCAAAAGCCAAGAATGCGGAGCTTTCTTTTGTGCAAAGCCAAGAAGGGATAGTTATTTCTATAAAAGACAATGGTGTAGGCGGTTCTTGTTTACTCGGCGCAGGGCTTACAGGGCTAAAAAGGCGCATTGAAAACCTTGAGGGTCGCGTTGATATTGATATGCATAATGGTACGCATATAAAATTATTTATGCGCGGGAGGAACTCATGATACGCATTATCATTGCCGAAGATCAATTGCTCCTGCGGGGTGCTTTGGCAGCCTTATTGTCTCTGGAAGATGATATTGAGGTGGTTGCTGAAGCCAACGACGGACTTGAGGCTTTGAAGCTTATAAAGTTGCACAAACCAAATGTACTTGTTACCGATATTGAAATGCCTAAATATTCAGGTATTGAGGTGGCACAGAAATTAAAACGAGAGAATAGCAATATCCGCATTTTAATTGTAACAACCTTTGCCCGCCCAGGTTATTTGCAGCGCGCCAGAGATGCAGGCGTAACCGGGTATATTCTCAAAGATACCTCTAGCGATGAATTATCACAAGCAGTCCGCACCGTCGCAAGTGGTGGCACCGTGATTGCGCCTGAACTATCACAAGCATCGTGGGTGCTACCTGATTCGCTAAACGATAGAGAGCGCGAAATTTTGCGCTTGGCTGAGGCCGGAAAAACCAACAAACAAATAAGCAAGGCGCTTAACTTAACACTCGGCACTGTTCGCAATTACCTCACAGAAGCTATGCATAAACTTGGTGCATCAAATCGCATTGAAGCCTTCCGCACCGCCCGAGAAAATGGCTGGTTGTAAGCTCTCACGGGTAGACTCTCTACCCGCGAGCTCTGTTAATCCAGGTTACACGCCATGCAATGAGCGTAGGTTGCAAAGCCTGGTTCTGAGTTAGCCAAAATCTCCAGCTGCGTCAAGAAGCTACGAATTAATGGCCGTTGCAAGAGTGTTGAGGTAGCAAATAACTCTGCTGGCAACAGGGTCATTGCACTGCTGGTCATTTGTAGCATAAACTGCTCAAATCCTGTCAGCTCAGGCTCTTGGTATTTGATTACATACTCATCGGTACCACCAGCTAGTTTAGTTGCAGCAATTACCGCATCTTGCAGGCCACCCATATGATCAATTAAACCACGGTCTTGAGCCTGCTCACCACTCCAAACTCGCCCTTGGGCAACTTCATCAACTTCATCTCTGGTCATTTGGCGAGCAGCACCAACCCGTTGCAAAAACTCTTCATAGCCCCGTTCAGTGGAGCGCTGGAAAACCTGGGCGACTTTAGGGTCAAGCTCCCGATCTAGACGCAGACCAGCCATCTCTGTTGTACCAAAGCCATCAGTATATATACCCATGCGCGCCAAGGTTTCCGGGAAAGTTGGAAGCATACCGAAGATACCAATAGAGCCAGTAATAGTTGCTGGGTCGGCCCAAATCTGATCAGCAGATGTGGCTATCCAATAACCGCCTGAGGCGGCTACATCGCCCATAGAAATTACCACCGGTTTGCCCCGGTCTCTAACCGCTTGCAGTTCCCGCCGGATTACTTCGGAAGCAAAAGCACTACCACCCGGGGAATTAACCCGCAATACCAAGGCATCCAGGCTTTTATTATTAGCAACTTTCCGAATCTGCTTGGCCACTGTTTCAGCAGCAATAACACCTGCTGGCTGCTTACCGCTAACTATGGGCCCTTCGGCAACGATAATAGCTATAATTTTGGCATCTAGTGCTGTTGCGACTTTCCCTAGCACTGGGGCGGCCTTTAGATAATCTTTAAATCCAATGCTTTTATAGCTATCAGCAGTACTACCTTTGCTGCCACGGCCAAGCATCTCACTACGAAACTCTGGTCTGGTGATTAACCGATCAACCAGTTTCATGTCTACCGCAGCCTGAGCCATGCTACCTTCTGCCCGCTCAAGAATTTCTGGATAGTTCCCAATCATCGCCTCAAGTTCGGTTTCTTCCAACCCGCGACTTTTTGCCAGCCCTTGTAAATATTGCCGCCACAAGGAATTAAGCCAATACATACCCGACTCTTTGGCAGCTGGCGACATATCATTACGAATATAAGGTTCCATTGCAGATTTATAGGTACCTACCCGGAATAAATTAATCTTGATCGATAATTTCTCCAGCGCCTCTTTGAAAAAGTTACGATAGCTGGCATAACCTTCAATCAACACCGCTCCAAATGGGCTTAACCAAACCTCATCAGCCATCGCCGCCAGATAATACTGATGCTGACTCATGTTTTCAGCATAGGCTATAACTGGCTTGCCACTGGTTTTGAAATCCGCAATAGCAGCTTCCAGTTCGTGCAAAGTTGCCAGTCCCACACCGAGCATATGCTCAGGCATGATAATTAACTGGTTAATGCGGGCATCATCTTTTGCCTTGCCAATTGCGGCAACAATATCCCGCAGCTGGGTCTCTGAATCTTCCCTACCCATGGCCTCATCCAGAAACCGCTGTCCGGGCTGCCCGGAACGCGCTTCTACTACCATCCCTTTAGGATTAAGGATCAGGGCTGTATTAGTATCAATAACACGCTTTTTATCACCGCTCGAAAGCGCGATCACTACAATAAAAAAGAAAAAGAAAAACACCACATTTAAGATTATCTTCCGAAATATATCAGCCCCGCGCCAGAAGCCTCTCCAGGCTCTGCCTAGCATTGATCCGTTGGGATTTGTCATTGCCTACTCCAGTATTACAATTGATTTGTAGCTATTCTAACAAATTGAGGCTAGCAGAGAGTGGGCCATCGGTCATATCACCGCAGAAACGATAAATTCTCGTCAATTTCGCCATTCAGGTAATATAATTATATTCTAGCTCACATAAGCAATTGTTTTATATCAAAAAATAATATGGCATGAAATCTGCATTATATAGTTTGAGATATCAATCACAAATTAACAGGAGACCAATATGGGTGCTTTCTCAAGATTACGCTACATAATTACCGCTAATGTAAATTCTTTGCTGGAAAAGGCAGAAGATCCCAACAAATTGCTAAAGGCATTGATTCGGGAAATGGAAGATGCCAGAACCGAAGCTCGACAATCTTTAAGTCAGATGCTAACCGAGGTAAAGGTTCTGGAATCTTCAGTGAGCCGACTAAAGAAAAATTCTGCTGCTCTGGAAGGCAAGGCTGAAAAGCTTTTATTGGCAGATAACGAAACTGCCGCCCGTAGAAGCCTACAAGAAAAGTCTATCTGCCAACGGCAACTAGTAGAACAACAACGCCAACTAAGCGTATTGCGCGATCGTATCAGCAGCATTGAAGCGGACATCCAAACTCTGCAAGAACGCTACCAGCAGTCATTAGAGCTACAAAAGAACTGGCGCAACAAGAACCGCCCAAGCTCGGATGCTAACGGTTTGCCGCCCCAAAGTCGCGGCCAAATGCGCATGCAGCGCACCCTGAATCGGTTTGAGCAACTACAGCAGCAGGTAGAAAACCTGGAAGCCAGAGTAGCTGCCGAAGACGAAGCCCAACGCTACTTCTCTCCCGCGGTTAAGACCACAACTAGCAACGCTGATGAGCTGGCGATTGAGGCAGAACTGGATGCAATGAAGCAAAACCTGCACCCACAAACTGCCAAGACAGCAACTGCCTGATGCTAACCAGAGGACTATACCGCCTCCCCGATGACGGCCTGGTGGCCGGCGTATGCGCCGGCCTTGGGCACCGCTTTGAATACAGCAAGTGGGCTATTCGCGGGGTGTGGCTGCTTAGTTTGTTGCTATTTACCAAAATCTCGGTTTTGGCATATATTCTTGCTAGCCTGGTGTTGAAACAGCGACGAATCTCCGAGTTTTCCGGCAAAAACAATGAATCTGAGGTCTCTAGCATCCAACGGGAGTTCGAGCAACTACGGGTACGAATAAACCGTAACTAGCCGCACTGAGGGAATAAAGATGAACAGAAAAATATTTATTTTTATACCGCTGGGCAGCTTATTTTTCTTCGGTATCTGGTACATCTGTATAGCCCTTGACCCTGAGCCGATGTCACCAGCAACTTTGTTAGACAAATACAAGTATGACTCCAGCACCGAGGTTCAAGTCCAACTAAAAAAGGACGGGCCACGCTCGTATTTATTCTCATACACCAGCTTTGATGGGGAGGTGGTCAACGGAACAATTAATTACCCTTCCCTGCAGGCAAAAAGCTACCCGGTATTTATAGGCATACACGCCATGGGGCGAAGCTACCCCCGCTGGTGGGGAAGCGCACTTAAAAACAGACCAACTGTCGATAAAGTTGCCGCTCTGGCAAGCCAACAAGGGTATGTGGTTATAGCCATTGATGCCCGCTACCACGGCTCCAGAAAAGTACGCACCAGGCCACTTCGCTCCATCATGAATGACTTACATTTATTCGGAGATAAAAGTTATTACGAAGATATGATCCGTTTTACCGTGCTTGACCACAGAGTATTGCTGGACTGGATTGAGAATCAGGCAGACCTGGATAGCGATCAACTAACTGTAGCTGGGTATAGTATGGGTGGCCAAATCAGCTTATTACTTGGTGCGGTTGATAAACGCGTGGATACCATAGTCTCGATTGTGCCACCGTTCATCGATGACAAAACTGCTCTGGTGGCTCCCAAAAACATTACCTATCTCTTAACCAAACAATCAATACTTTTGATCACAGCTGATGATGATGAAAATGCCAGCATCGAAGAAAACCGACTACTATTTAGCTCAATTCCGGCGGTCACCAAACAGCATATCACCTTTTCTAACGGGCCTATTTTACCGAGCAATTATATCGAATCGTTAGCCGACTGGTTATGATTGCTGATCAATAAAGTTGAGCTACGCCAATAGCGCACGCCCAGCAAAACGGCGGCAACACTCAAGCCTGCAATCATCCCTATCCACATTCCAGCTGGCCCCATACCTTTGGTGAAGGTCAGATAATAAGCCAGCGTCATGCCAATTGCCCAATAGGCAATAATGGTGTAAATCATCGGAATTTTGGTATCTTTCAAGCCCCGTAGGCCGCCTGCGGCGCAAACCTGCAAACCATCTGAGATTTGGAATATTGCTGCAAAAATTAGCAAGTGTGCAGCCAATGCGCTAACCTCTAAATCAACATTGCCGTAAATGGATACTATCTGCACGGCAAAGAAAAACATGAACAATGCCGAAATTACCTGAAAACACAAGCCCAAAACAATTCCATTTATGCCTACATAACGAGCTCCAACTGGATCGCCCCTGCCAATTGCATTACCGACTCTGGTAGTAATTGCACCCGCCAGACCGAGCGGAATCATAAACAGCAGTGATGAGAAGTTAATAGCTATCCCGTGGGCGGCGGTGGGAACGGGCCCAAGTTTACCAATAAGCAGCGCCGCTGCGACAAACAAACTACCCTCTACTGAAATCATAATCGCAATTGGTATGCCTACCACCAATAATTGCCGAATTTCATCCCAATCTGGTTTCTGCAGCCCCGAATAAAGCTGGTAAGCCTTAAAGTGAGAGTGCTTTAGGGTATATACCCAGATCAATAACAACTGCAACCACAAGACAATCGCGGTGGCATAACCACAGCCAATAGCGCCTAATTCCGGAAAGCCCAACTTCCCATACATAAGCACATAATTCAGTGGAATATTAGCCAATAGTCCAAGAAAACCGATATACATAGTGGGTTTGGTATGACCGGTGCCTTCAGAAAAAAACCGCAGCACCAGCAGTAAGCAAATTGCTGGTATACCCCAGGAAATAGCCTCCAGATAACCCAGGGCAATTGGCCGAATCTGAGAGTCAATATCCAGCCATACTACTATCGGCTCGGCAAATCGAAAAAACAACCAGAGCAAACCCATAAGCCCGACTGATATCCAAACTGCCTGGCGGGTAACAGCCCCAACTTCCTTGTTCTTGCCGGCGCCATCAAGTTGCGCCACTGCGGGGGTTAATGCCAACATTAACCCAATAGCGAACATCACCCCGGTCATCCAGATTGCCCCGCCAATCGGTAATGCTGCTAACGCCAGTGCACCCAGCCTGGCCGCCATAACCGTATCAACAAAACTCATACCCACGCCGGCAATCTGGCCAATAATAATCGGCATGGCCAGATATAGAGTCCGGCGCATTTCAGGAATTGGCTGATGAGTGATAGTATGGGGCATATGATTATTCTTTTAAGCCATTGTACCCGAATATATGGGAGATGAATTTGAAACAAGCACTGGTAACTGGAGCAAGTGGCTTTGTCGGGATTAATTTATGCCAGCAACTCATTGCTCAGGGTTGGCGGGTGCATATACTTTGCCGCCCTAGCTCTAGTCTCAACCCCCTGCAAAACCTGCCGATAACAAAATCAATTGGTGATATAACTGATTATAACTCCGTTCTCGCAGCTATCCCGAACCAATGTGAGGCAATATTCCATGTGGCTGCAAGCACCAATCTCTGGTATCAAAATAACGCTCAGCAATATGCTATTAATGTACAGGGCACTAGTAATGTTATTAAAGCCGCTTTACAAAAACAGGTGGGCCGCTTTATTCATACTTCCAGCTTCGCAGTTTGGGGCTTTCAAGCTGACCGCTTTAATGAGCAATCGCCATGGGTTAATAAAGGTAGCTGGATTAACTATATTAAAACCAAGCGCGAAGCAGAAAAACTGGTCAAAGCCGCCCACCAAGATAACGGACTGGATGCGATCATCCTCAATCCCGGGCATATATTGGGGCCACATGACCAGCATAACTGGTCGCGGATGATTCGGCTGATAGATACCGATAAACTCCCCGGGGTACCGCCTGGTGCCGGTTCATTTGCCGATGTAAGGGAAGTTGTCAAAGCGCATATAGCCGCTGTTAACTTTGGTAGCAGTGGGGCCAACTATCTACTCGGAGGTGAGACTGCCAGCTATTTGGAAATTTCCCGCATAATCGCACACATACTTGGTCGCAAACTGCCAAAAACCGAAACCCCCGCGGTGGTGATTCGCACGCTAGGGCGAATAAACCAATGGCTCTCTAGAGTTACCAATAAAGAACCCGACATAACTCCTGAGTCGGCAGCAATGGTCACCAATCACTTGCTTTGTGACTCTTCCAAGGCTAGAAACGAGCTAAACTACCAAACTACCGCACCGGATGAGTTATTAGAAATAACTATAGGCTGGATGCGGCATAACCAGATGTTAATAAACAATGACTGAGCTTAACCCAAAAACCCGAAACAAACTCACCGTACCCGAGAATCGGCTGGCTGGTTCCGATAGTTGCCAAAACTGTGGTACAGAACTACAAGGCCCATACTGCCACTATTGCGGGCAACCGGATAAAAACTTTTTCCGCTTCTTTCCGGCCTTACTCAGAGAAATGATGGGTGATTTATTAGACTATGATTCACGCCTTACCCGCACCATGAAACCACTTTTATTCCAGCCAGGGAAGATCGCCACAGACTATATGCAAGGTCGGCGCTTCAGGTATACCTCTCCGGTCAGGCTCTACCTGTTTTCCAGCATTATATTTTTTGTTCTAGCAAGTTTTATAACTAACCTGAGCATTAGCGAGGCGGTCAGCGAGTCTGCTATTGGTCATGCTAAAACCGTAACTACAGAGTCCATCCCTCCATCCAGCGAAACCAAAGTTCAAACCGATGCAGAGGATAAAGAACACAACTGGGCTGAGCCTATCTTTAAAATTGACTTAGAAAGCGATGCAAGCGGGGCATCGGAAGATATTGATTTACCGTTCCTGCCGCAGTCTCTAAACAGCTGGATTAATGCCGAGCTAGCAAAGTCTGAAATAAAATCCGCAGCCATTGAAGAGGACCCAAGCCTAATTACCAACAAAATATTCGACTTGCTACCAATGACCATCTTCGCCCTGTTACCTGTTTTTGCTCTGCTACTTAAAGCATTCTATGTGTTTACTAAGCGCTACTATACCGAGCACCTGATTTTCGCCCTGTACAACCATAGCTTCCTGTTTGTACTAGCAATCATAATATTACTCTTCACTACCGGTATGGGCGCTGCCGTTGCTAACGGTTGGATTTCCGAGGCTGGCTGGCTATTTACTATATCCGGGTGGTTAACAGTTCTGCTGTGGATTTGGATGGGTATTTACTTATGGCTTGCTTTGAAGCGTTATTACCAGCAGGGCTGGCTAATGACCAGCGTGAAATACTTGGGTATTGGCTTCCTTTATATAGTAGTTCTCAGCTTAGTAACTACACTTATAGCTGTAATTAGTTTTTTATTACTTTAAGGGGGCTCTGGTTTGCTAAGGTTTAAGAACATCATTTTTTTAGGTTCGTGTCCAGTAAATACGGTAAAATTTACCTACTCAAACTTTAGTTGTTACTAAGAGGCAAATATGAACATCACCAAAAAACTACTTATAATCTTCAGCGGCGCTTTTCTGCTACTACCGACTAGTGTTTTTGCTGGTGGTGATAGTGGTTTTTATATTGGCGCTGGTGTGGGAGATGCACCGGTTGAGGCGGTAAATTTTGATGAAAGTGATTTTGCCTATAAAATTTTCGGTGGCTACAATTTTGGTTTAGTACCGCTAGTCGATCTTGCGGTAGAAATATCCTATGTTGATTTCGGCAATCCGAGCAATCAGAACCTTAATGTCGGCGTAACCGGCCTCAATGCCTTTGGTCTGGCTGGCCTAAAGTTTGGGCCATTTGGGGTTTTCGCCAAAGTCGGGATGAGTAGCTGGAATTTAAAGCTTGCTGGTGATAGCATCAGGCTTTCTGATTCCGGCTTTGATCCTGCCTACGGTATAGGAGCAAAGCTCCAATTCAGTTCTTTTGCAGTGCGTGCAGAGTATGAATACTTCGATTTAGCTCGCTCCAGCGATGTATCCTTGCTTTCAGTTAGTGCAGTTTATACATTTTAGAAGCTCCCACTCTGTGCAAGCAAGCTACTGAATATACCCCAGTGATTTAAGCTGTTCCAACTGTTCATCTGTAAGATTGCTCTCCACACTTTCACCCGACACGGCAGCGCGTATAACCTTGCAAGGGTCGCCACCGGTTACCAGCTCCAGGGCCTCATACATATGCTCCAGTTTTTTCGGGTTATCCAGTGCCAGGCTCTGTTTTTCACCTGGGTCACTAACTAGATTAAACAGCCGCTCAGCAAACTCCGGGGAGCAGTCAAGATGGTATTTGTCATCACCTTGCACCAAACCAAACTCGCGCCTCAACTTATCGGTCATTGCCGTAGCAATAACAGTTCGGTGCAACGGCACGGGCTCCAGAAAATTTATTCCGTCTACAACTTTATCAGTAGTAATCCCTACTAACGCCGGAAGGCTGCGATAAAGATCAACATTTGAATACGGCAAATCACTGCGAGCGCCAACTTTCAGGTCCGGATGATAAATAATCAGCGGGACCCGGATAATTTCCTCATACACACTATCGTGCTGCAAACCACCATGGTCCATAAACTCCTCACCGTGGTCGGAAGTTAGCACAACGATAGTTTTATCTGCTATACCCAACTCCGATAATTTATCCAAAATTTGCTGGAATAAACTATCTGCATAAAATATTTCGCCATCATACAGATCGCGCACTCGCTTTAACTCGGCTTCCGAATTGACCTCAAATCGGCCTTTGGTGGTTTTTTGGAAGCGCCCCTCATAGCCCTCTTCATAAAACTGCTTAGACATCTCTCTCCAGGTATAAGGCGTATGTGGAGAAAGAAAATGAAACCAGCCAAAAAATGTCTGCTGGTGATTATTCTCCAGCCAGTCCAGGCTCAGAGCCAGTAATTCATCATCGTCACCTGATTCAAGCAATTGGTAATCATCAAAGCCAACTGCAAAGCCCCTTTCAACCATCAGCTGCTGATTATCAGTCAGCCCAACAGTTTTGTAGCCAGCTGAAGCAAAGACTTGCGCCAAAGTCTCTTGGTCTGTCAAATTCCAGCCACGGAAAACCCGGAATGGATACATGCCTGTCCAGGCACCAGCAAATGAAGTAGGAGTCGCCTGAGCTGAACTCCAGGCCCTATCCAGCACCAGCGACTGCTGTGCCCAGGCATCTATATTCGGTGATACTGGACGATTAAAGCCATACACCCCGAGGGCATCGGCCCGCAGAGTATCGAAGCTGATTACCAGCACATTCATGTCAGCACGAGGCTCACCAAAGTACTCCGACAGGCTTGGCTGAAACTCAACTTGACCCGAACTAGGCCCTTTATCACAAGCAGCGAGCAGCGACAAAGTCCCTACAAGGACCGTGATTCTGAGAAATTTAACCATCTTTAGTTTTCTTTAATTTTGGCATTCGGACAATTATACCCATAAGCGCCTGTCTCTTGGGGTTATTGTTTTCCCCATCCATTGGGGAAGTAGAGCGAAGCGGGAGCCTGAGCCGAGAAACCAACATTATACACATCATATCGCGCCTCTATTTGTGGATTGGGGTATTCAATAATGACTGATTTAAGTCAAGCAATTTCTCTTTTAGTAGCCTACAATGATTGCATGGTTATTGATAATCTTACAGCTGGTGAAAAGGTTTGAATATTCGTATTATTCAAACCCTTGTATTGCTCGCCTTGATCAGCAACCCCCTGATGGCATTTTCAGAGCTTGGCTTTGGAGTGCAGTCACCAGTCGAACGGTCTACCCATTGCCAGCACGATGCGGACACTGAAGATGCCTGTGTGGCAGACTGCTGTGAGGATAGCTGTCTAACTGATAGCCAATGTTTCGATTGTAACAATCTGCACACTACTAGCTTGGCATTGCTTGCTGCGCTAAATATCAACATTACCGCTTATTCTAGTGGCAATATAATTTTTACCCCCAACTTGATCCCGCAGCCACTCCTCCCAACCAAGTTACGCCCGCCCATACGCACCTCACCAACTGCCTGACCTTCGGGCAGCTATAGCCATTTAGCGCCACCATAAATTTAACCCTTAAACGGGAAAAAACCAATCTATTGATACCCAATGGAGGTATTGAAAATGAAAATCATAAAGCGTGCATCAGTGCGGGTGCTGGTATTGACAACGACTATGGTCTTGTCGCTACCGGTACTGGCTGATGAGAAGTACGACAAACTGGAACAACAGTTGCAAATATTGCAAGAACAGCTATTGGGAGTACAGCAAGAGCTCAAAGAGTACAAACAAGAGGTGTCAACAAAAGAAGCCCAGGTGGAAAGAGAAGTCACCACCCTCAAAGAGGATGTCGCCAAGGCAGATGAGTGGAAACACCCAGATACGCTGATCCATATGTCGGGTTACGCCGATGTTGGGTATACCTCCAGCAGTGGTCCCGATGGCAGTTTTGGAGTTGGCAGATTTGCTCCTATTTTCCATTTTCAATACCGTGACAAGGTAATGCTGGAATCAGAGCTGGAGTTTCTAGTAGATGCAGATGGCAATACTGAAGTCATCCTGGAATATCTGACTATTGACTATTTCCTAAATGATTATGTCGCTCTGGTTGCAGGTAAGTTCCTCAGCCCAATTGGCCAATTCCGACAAAACTTGCACCCTTCCTGGATTAACAAGCTGGCTACCGCCCCTCCAGGCTTCGGTCATGATGGCGCAGCCCCAACATCTGAAGTGGGTGTTCAAGCCCGCGGCGGGTTCAAACTTGGCGGCACTTACGCCAATTACGCAGCCTATATCAGTAATGGTCCAGAGTTAAACTCCACCTTTGAAGATGGTGAGTTTGAATTAGAAGGCATTGTTGCTGAAGGCCTGGGTACGGATGCTGACGGCGAAAAAGTAATTGGTGGTCGCTTCGGCTTTTTGCCACTACCAAAACTGGAAATTGGAATCTCTGCTGCCGGCGGCAAAGCCTCGGTAACTGCAGTTGAAGCCGGTCACGGTGAAGCCGCGGCCCGCAAGTTTGCCAGCGAACTGCTGAGCCCTGGAAGCGGCGATGGCGGTGGTGATGATGGCTTTGACCTCCATGCTGAACAAGCGCGTAGCTATTCTGTATTTGGTGCGGATTTTGTCTGGACTCTTAGCGGCTTGCAACTACGCGGCGAATATATTCAGTCAAAAATCGGCGCAGCCAATGTCGGTATAACTGCCTCTGAGGGTGCAACTTGGCAGTCTTGGTACACACAGGCATCCTATTTAATCCCGCAGACAAAATTTGAACCCGTAATTCGGTATACCGACTTCGACTCCCCGCACTCAAGCCAAGACCAACGACAATGGGGCGTTGGCATAAATTACTTAATCAGTAGTAATGTGATTGCCAAATTTACCTATGAGTTTAATAACGGCCAGCAAGACAGCGCCGCTGATATTAACCGCTGGCTTTTACAGCTAGCTTACGGTTTCTGATTGAGGAGAAAATAATGAAATTATTATATACAAGCAAAACCAGGCTCTTTTTGATGAGCCTGCTCTTTAGCCTCGCGGCGCCCGGGTTGGCTACCGCCACTCCCTTCCCTGAGCCTGGCGACCCAATTGCCGGAGCCAAAGTGTGGGCCGATACCTGCTCGCGTTGTCACAATGCGCGCAATCCATCAGATTTACGCGATGACCAGTGGATCAGCACCGCTTTTCATATGCGTATGCGGGCTGGCTTAACCGGCCAGCAAACCCGTGATGTACTAACCTTTATGCAAGACTCTAATGTGCCAATCAATATTAAACCAATGGTGTTTGAAGGCAACTCTGTTGCGCCTGTAGTCGCTCAGAGCAGCCTCAGCGGGGTAGATGTTTATAACCAAACCTGCATCGCCTGTCATGGCGCAAACGGCAAGGGTACCGTACCTGGCGCACCGGACTTAACCGATGCCAAGGGGGTCCTGTCACAAACCGATGAGGTGCTGTTGGAGCATATAAAGTTTGGCTTTAAAAGCCCTGGATCAGCAATGGCGATGCCCCCTAAAGGCGGTAACAAGAACCTTACCGACGCCGATATAAATGCTGTAATACAGTATATGCAAGAGCAGTTCAATTAGCTACATTCCCAGCCACCATAATCTGGTGGCTGGCTTTTCTACAGTCTAGGCTTTGACTAATTAAGCCAATGTCTTAACTTCGCCCTAATTGCATACCGCCAAAGAAATATTGCAATCAATATAACTGCAACTGGCATACCTGCCATTGACCAGCCTTTTAGCTGAAAGACTCCGCTAATAAAGAACATATGCGTCATTTGCACCAACACCGCAAGCATAGAAATAAGCAGCAAATTTATCGCCAGCTTTTTCCTAAATAATAGCGCCAGACACCCAAGCAAGCCAAAAATAACCGCTGCTCCGAAAGCTATGTTCACCCATTGTGGGGTCGCATTAATCAGTTGTTGGTCTAGTTCCGGTAGCGTTGCAAGTGTTTCTGCAGTCATCGATATATGCCCGACGAAAGCCATTACCCCAATAGCGTTCCAGACCAGAGCTAGGCCGGCGATTATCCAGAATAAAATCGGCACTGGAACCAAAGAATGGTTTTTCATTATTTTTCTCCACCAATTGATAACCCCTTCTAACCATCTGAGCTTAATAGAAAAGGCGGTGGCTTTGCAAGTCAGGATGCTATTTAAGGAGACTATAACCTAAAATTCCGGGCTACTGGCTTGTTTCTAGAGCTTGCTTAAATTTTATTGCACTCTGATCTGCCGGGTTTATTTCCAGGAGCTTGTTAGTCCAGGCAATAGCCTCTGTAGTATTGCCCAGATCGCGGTTGATGCTGGCTAGCATGAAAATAATTTCCTGATTACGCGGGTGTAGCAAGTACGCGGCAGTTAATGCATCCAGAGCAATTTGCGTTTTTCCAGTCGAATTTAAAGCGACACCATAAACATAAGCGTAGCGCGGCGATTGTGGGTCTAACTCAGCAGCTTTTCGCAATGAGATTATAGCTGGGGTCAACCGTTGAGCTCTGACCTGCAGCAGTCCGAGTGAGTGGTGTAGAACAGCGTTGTCTGGAAGCGTCTTGATACCCTGCTGCAAAATATCATTAGCTGCTTTGGTATTGTCTTGAGCGCTATAAACACCCGCCAAATTTACATAGGCAGGCGCGAATGCAGGCGCCAGCTTGATTGCCTGGAGCAAGGAATTCTCAGCCGCCAGCGGATCACCACTTTGCATGTATAAGTTGCCCAGATTCAGGTGCGATTCTGGACGGTCGGCGTTTTCTAACTGGGTTGAAATGTACTCTTTGATTGCAGCCTGCAAAGTTCTTAACTCAGCGCCTGAGATTTGAGCACGCAGTGCCGGAGCCGATATTCTTGCAGCCTCGGCACGCACGGCCAGCACCGGGTCCTTTAACAATGGCGCGGCAAATTGATAACGGTTTTCTTCCGGCAATGAAGTGAGAATACCAAGAGCCGCCAAGCGCACCAATGTGCTTTTATCAGCAAGTGCGCCCTGCAAGACCTGGCCAGAAAGCGGGCTAAGAAACGGAGCTAGCTCAGAAACAGCGGTGGCCCTGGCTATAGCTGGTGCTTTTTGATCGCGAATAACTCTAATCAATGCTATCTCTGCCTGCGGTTGCCCAGCCCTTGCCAATCTGAATGCGGTATCCCAATTTTGTGAAGGTGCTTTAGCATCCGGCCACAGTTGGTTAAATTGTGCTACGGCCCAGTCCGTACTTTTACCTTGATGACATTGGCTACAGGCATTGGGCGCATCCCCCACTAAAGATAGCTGGGGTCGAGGGATACGAATGCTATGATCGCGGCGCGGGTCGACCACCATATAAGTGGTTTCTGGCATGTGGCAATCTAAGCAGTTGGCGCCACTCGAGTCGGGGCGATGTTTGTGGTGTTCAGTGCTGGCATACTTGCTTGGCAAATGGCATTGACTACAAACCAGTTGCTGGGGGGCGTGCAGTTTTAAACTATGGGGCTGGTGGCAATCGCTACAGGTAACCCCGGCAGCTTGCATTTTACTTTGAGCAAACGATCCCCATACAAAAACTTCGTCTTGAATCTGGCCATCTGAGTGATATAGGCCCTGGCTTAACAGGGCCGGGCGGTAATGATTCAGAAAAGAGCCGTCTGCTTCTATGCCCGGCTTGAGCAAACCTCGACGGGAATGGCAAGCGGCGCAAACTTCTATTTCTTTATTTCCCTGAGCGGATGGGTGTCGTTTAGCTGTGCCGCTGGCTACATCCATAACCCAGCTTGAGGTCTTTCTATCATCTAGCAAGTAGTTCAGACCCATACTGATATCGCTTTGCTTTAACTCCGCGCTGCTATTGGCCCACTGCAGGTGTTTCTTACCTGGCCCATGACAGGCCTCACAACCAACATTGATTTCTGCCCAGGTGGTATTAAAGCTATTAGTTTTAGCGTCGTAGCCTTTGTTTAGATCAGTAGAGTGACAATCGGCGCACATATAATTCCAGTTTTGCTGCAGCCCAGTCCAGTGCAGTTCATCACCTGCATTGATAGACTCATTCGGATAAAGATGGAACCAGCGTTGCCCGCCTTCAGTCTTTAGCCGCGTATCCCAGGCAATGCCCAAAGTCTGAATTCTGCCATCGGCAAATTCAATCAAATATTGCTGTAGTGGGGTAACTCCAAAGGTGTACTTGATTTCAAAATCCTGCAAACTGCCATCGGCAGAGTCGGTATTGACCCAAAACTTGTTGTTGTTGGTGAAAAACCTCGAAGTCACGCCATTAGCAGTAAAGCTGGTGTTATTAAAACCCCCGAGCACGGTGTCCTTATTGGCATGTTGCATCGCCAGGTCATGGTGCGAGCCTTGCCAATCATTAAATTCTTTTGCATGGCAACTACCACAGGTTTTACTACCAATAAATTCTGAGCGACTGGTTTTGGCAGCAAGGCTGGTGGCCAGTAGCATTAACAAAGCAAGTAGCAGCAGTCTGGAAAATATTGGCATTAAGGAATCTCTGCTCAAGGATTTAGAGTGGGTAGATCAGGGCTTGATTGTACAGCTTTTCGTTGCTTTAACCTACGCCGGAAGCCAGGCAGTAACTTGAGCA
This sequence comes from Gammaproteobacteria bacterium, assembly GCA_024275935.1. Taxonomy (GTDB): domain Bacteria; phylum Pseudomonadota; class Gammaproteobacteria; order Xanthomonadales; family SZUA-36; genus SZUA-51. The sequence goes on from JAJRYF010000082.1 coordinate 37,395, forward strand.
AATCCCCACCTTGCCAGTTGTTATCTGCCTGAACGATTGCCTCTTGCTGTATCGATAACTCCTTTAAGAGCTCAGCTTCACTGACTAAATCAGCCTGACTGAAAGCATCAGCGTAGTATCCTAGCCATGCCTGTAATGCCAGATAAGCTTCTGCCGCTTGATTCGATCTACAGCTAGCTATCAGCTTTTTATAAGCACTGGCTTCAGAAGTTTTGTCTGCTTGTAGCTTATCCAGGAAGTATTTATGGGGCTTAAACCACCACCATATAAACCCCAAAGCAATAAGTAATACCATCAGTCTAGACTTGAAAGAGCTGGATCCCACTGTATCGCTATTGAGCTTGTCAGGTCCTCCACTCGCAGCTGAGATATTAAGCTCAATACCAGCAATCACCTGCTGTTTAAGTTCACCGCTAGCGGGGTCAAACCACTGAAAGCTGATGTCTGGGATGTTGTATTTACCGGGAGATTCGGCCACCCAAATAATACGGTCATGGCGCTCACCTATCAGCTCGCCACGGTTTGACTTGTCTATCACCTCGGGCGGCTGGGGATAAGCTGCCAGGCCCGCCTGCTCGTATACTGGCAAAGGTGGAAGTAGCATGGCCGCAATATTTGCTGCCCGCCGAGTAACGCTAAGTGTAAATGCCGCACCGGCCTGGGCCTCGGTGGTCTCCGGTTGCCATTGGTAGTCAAGCTTGAAGTCGGCGGTGCTAACCACCATTTCGCCCTTGTTCACGCCTGGAGGTAACTTGATCATTAACTCCATTGGTTCAGTGCTTAACTCAAAGACTTCATTCGGGTAACCAAAACCTTTGGTGCTTTTAAAGCGCACAGTGATTTTTGGCATATTCAGTTGGCCAGATATTTGGGGATATATTGCAATTGGATAGCGAATAATTTGCCAGCTCTGGCCATTAATAGTTTCACTGAACTTGATTGTAGAACTATCGGTACGCAGCAGAAATGCACCGCTGACTTCTGGCAAGCTAAAGAGAGTATCGGAAAAACTCTGACCATTAGTTTTAAGATCAATGTTCAGGGTAATTTGCTGCCCCATCCATAATTCCTGTTCGGCCTGAATGCTGGTCGCTATTCTGGTTTCAAGCGGGCTTTCCTGAGCTATAAGAGAATTTGGTAGCAGATAAATAAATGCCGCCAAGAGCAGATTGATTCGGATGAATAAATTACTCATCGGCATCAGCTTTTGTTTCACTGGTTTTATTTTGCAGATACAGTTGATAATTAAACCGGGCTGCCAGAAAATCTGCTGGCCGGGTTTCAACTTTGCGCAGCCAGATCGCCCGCATTTCCGCTTCGCTGCTTTCAGCCCCAGCCGTCTCGACAGTTTCTTCACCAGTCGCTTTGTTTTTACCAGACTCAAGATCAAAAACATACTCATCAGCCCCGAGCTGGCCATCGGTGCCACCAAAATCGTCATCTGGCGGGGCCATTCTGGCTTGACGCAGTTTGGCAATTTCTAGGTTCTCTCTAGCTTCAGCCCAGTCTGGGCGCTGGCTTAATGCATTTTGGTAAGCATCTATTGCGGCTGCATAATCTCCCAGCATTATAAGTGCATTGCCGCGATTATAATGCGCGGTGGCAGAGGTTGCGCGCCCTAAAACTGCCGCCGCGTGCTCAAATTCTCCAGCCCGAAACAAGGCCGCACCTATATCTTCGGCCTGAGTAAATTTACTGGCAGCTGATACGAAGTTCTTTTCAGCCATAAGGCGTTGCCCCTGCTGATCAGGCGTAAGCCAAAGGTCAGCCCACTCCAGCGCCAGCGCTGTGGAAAACGGCAGAAACATCAAGCAGCAAGCACTACTAAGCATCAAGAGTGGGTTATTGCGTAAGTTCCTCATCCAACCACCACTGCGCCGCCCCGTCGGAAAAAAGTTAGCATAATTAAGGCCAACAAGGGTAGTAGGTAGTAACCCGCATCCTGCCATTGCTCACCTTCACCCTGCGGAGCAGCGTTGATACTGCGCTCAATCCGGCTAGCAAGCTGCTGGATGTCGCCTTTATCCGCAGATACCGTAGTCAGGCTTCCATCAAGTGCATTGGCAGCTTGTTGCATCAGCTTTAAATTCAGTGGTGCCGCTGGCGGGCTGTTAAGTGGTGGGATAACGCTGGCATCAGCAGCAACTGCCAGAATATGCACAGCAATACCATTAGCTTGTTGAGCTTTTTTCAATGCGGCATGCTGCGAAGGATCTATAGCATCGGTGATCAGCACTATCGACCCAGGAATACCCGCTTTTTTCAGGCGCTGGCCAGCCAAACTGATAGCTGCCGCCGGATCATCCCCAGTTTGGGGCATAATGCCAGGATCTAGAGCCGCCGCAAAACTATTAATAATTGCCTGATCGGTGGTTAATGGCATAACCAGATGTGAGCTGCCTGCGTAGGCCACCAAACCGGTGCGCAAATCGTTTTTCAGCTCCAACAAATCATGAATTTTTATAACACTGCGTTGCAAGCGGCTGGGCTGAATATCTTCGGCCAACATATCTGCCGTGACTTTCAGCACAATGAACAAGCCTGCCTGATCTTCGATAAATGGTGAGGGGCTGGCTTTCCAACTTGGCCCAGCAAGTGCAAATATGCCTACCAGCCAGGCTATACCAAGCATATACACTGGCCGCCAGCGACCAGATTTTTTTTCATCTTCAAGCAACAAGTGTTTCAGCAATTGCGGTGAGATCACTTTTCGCCAAGCTCGCAAGGAATCACTACGATGGTAAACCGACCACATTATCAGACCTGCTGGCAACCATAGCCATAACCACAAAGGATGGATAAAATGGAACTGGCTAATAAGTTCCATTATTCAGCCACCTCCGCTGGAAATACCGGAGCATCTTTTGCCAGTTCCCGCTCTTGCATACGCAGGCGTAACTCCAACAAAAGGACATATATCAGAGTCAATAGAAGCGACAATGCCAAAGGCCAGTGATATAGATCACTTAACGGACGGTAACTAAGAGTTTCAACTTCTCGCGGGTTAATATCATCCAAGTGTTGATAAATAGACTCTAGCTCTTCGGTATCGTTAGCGTGGAAGTATCCACCACCGGTAATACTGGCAATCAATTGCAAACTTTTTTCATCCAGGGCTTGTTCGCCCGCTATGGTTGGATCACCGATGGCAATGGTATGCACAACAACATTATTATCTCGGGCTATGTCAGCAGCACGCTCCGGGGGTATCAGGCTGCCGGTATCATTGCCATCGGTAAGCACAATTAATACCCGGTCATCTACCTCGCTCCGCTCAAACTGGTTTATCGCCAAACCCATGGCATCACCTAACATGGTGCGCGGTCCCAGCATCCGAATTTGAGCTTCGTCCAATAATTCCCTAACCACCGCTAAATCAGCAGTAAATGGCACCTGCACAAAGGCAGCCGAACCAAACAGTATTAGCCCAACCCGATCACCGTCGCGTTTGGCAAGGAAGCTATCGAGCACTTGTTTAACCGCACTCAGGCGGTCTACGATATTGCCCTTGGCATCGGTAAAGTCCTGGGTTTCCATCGACCCGGAAAGGTCCACCGCCACCAATAAATCGCGCATGGGCAATTCCTTCACTATCGGTTCGTGCAACCACTGGGGACGCGCCAGCGCTAGAATGGTTAGGAGCCAGGCGAGAGCCAATATCAACCACTGCCATCGTGACCTACTGGCGACAGCAGCCCCGCCATCCGGGCGCAACTTGGTTAATTGCGCCAGCCGTTGCATAAACGGTACCCGAACCGCAGTTTTGCGTTCATGATGAGTTGGCAGCAAACGCCGAATCAACCAGGGCAATGGTAATAGTAGTAATAACCAACTAGAGGCAAAAAATAGCATCCTCAACCAGCCCCCTCGGTAGTAATCTTTGCCGCTGGATCGTGGCTGCGTATCCATTGGCCAATTGCACTGGTAAGCTCAGCAATGCGTGACGGCATTATTTCATCCAGCTTGCCAGTGCGATAGCGAATGGCATCTAAGTCGGTTATCAGTTGGGCAGTAAACAGTGCTTGTGGGGTGCTTGCATTAATAAATTCATACCACTTCGGCCCGCTCAACATCGCCACCTGAGTGCGTGGGTAGGCTGCCAAGGCAGTGCGCTTGAGAAGCACCGGCAACTGCCTCAGACTGCTATCGCGTAGCCCAGCTTGTTCGATTTTGGCAACCAATTCGTGCAGCTCAGACAAAGCTGCCCGGCGATAAACATTTGCCTGCCATTGTTGCCAATAACGCCAGCTCAGCCAGAGCAAACCAAGCAGTATCGCAGCCAGCAAAATGTACCAGCCAGGGGCAAGAGGCCACCAGCCGATAGCCTCAGGCATAACTATATCATTAAGATTTTGTAGACTAGCGGGGTCTTTTGCTGAGATCTTAGCCATTTAATATCTACGACTGGGCCGGTGATGGCCTAAGGCTGAACGCAGTTGCTCAGATACCGGCGCAAGCGTATCAATAGTTAACAATGGAATGGAAAATCGTCTGGATGCTGTAGCTAACCATTCCAGCCTCTGGGCAAAGTTGGTGTTAAAATCCCGGCGCAATTTACTGTTTGAGGTGTCGGCTTCAAGCTGCCCTTCTGTATCGGCAAAGCGTAACCGGCCGACGGCCGGTAAATCTTTCTCTAATGGGTCATATATGAACGCGGTAATTACATCGTTATGCTCTGCCAAACGAGTGATATAACGGCGCGACTCGCTATCTAAACCATCACCATCGGTGATTAAACAAATCAGGCAGTCATGCTGGGCTAACTGGGTAAGCTGTTTTAATGCCTGATTTATTTTTCCTGGGTTTGCTGTGATTTCATTACTGGCACTCAGGGCCTGGTTTTTCTCGCTCACCTGCTTCAGAATTTGTATCACTCTATCCCGGCAGCGGTGGGGTGGAATAACCTTGATATCGGTATCGCTGATTACCAGAGCACCGACACGATCGCCCACACTGAGCACCCGCCAGGCAGAAATAGCTGCAAGTTCAGCCGCCACCACTGACTTCATTCGCTGCCCGCTACCAAAAAACATCGCCACCCGTTGATCAATCAACAACCACACAGTGCGATCTTTTTCTTCGGTATAAACGCGCACATAAGGCTTGCCAGTGCGGGCCGTGACTTTCCAGTCGATATTGCGGGTATCATCCCCAGGCAGGTAGTCCCGTAGCTCTTCAAAATTCAGGCCGCGGCCGCGTAACTTGGAGGCATGCCTGCCACTTAAGACGCTATGGATAGGTTGCTGTGGCAGAAAGCTAAAACCTGAGGCTTTGTACTGTAAACGAACCAGGGCATCGAGGCGCACATACACCCCGTCATGCTGGTTAAAGTTGGCCGTTTCGCGCATACAGTATCAGGCTTTATTTTTCCATCTGGTAGGGGTAAATAACCGACCAGTCGCGGGCCATATCAACAATAACCCAGCCATGTTCGGTAGCCTCATCAAGGCCTCGGCTTAAGCCGCCAATAGACGAGTCACGGTCATAGGCCCATTCCCGCTCGGCATCGGTGTGGTGCACGAATAATCCCAGCCTTGGACCATCACCAGCAGTGGTCCACTCAAGCATTTCAAAATCTCCATCTGAATTACCAAAAGCCAATATCGGGCGCTGCCCAATAAAGCGATTTATAGCCAGAGGCTTGGTATCTTTGTCATCAATAAAGTGAATTTCAGGCAAGCGTAAAATCACCGGCTTACCATCTCGTATCTCATAGCGGGTTTCCATACTGCTACCCACAACCTGATCTGGGGGTATACCATAAACCGCTTCAGTCCAAGGACGCATAAACTCAACTCCGCCACCAGATACTATAAATACTTTGAACTCGTTGGCGCGTAAATAATCGAGTAATTCAAGCATGGGTTGATACACCATACTGTTATACGCCATGCCTGTTGTTGGGTGGCGGGCGGTAGCCATCCAGTCTTCAACAATGGTAGCAAACTCGGTAACTGTAACCCCCCCGTGCGCCGCCATAGCCAGCTTAATCAGGCCATGTTCGCCACTGGCGTGGAGAGCGTCCATATCGTTTTCCAGTACTGCACGATATGGTTGGGTGGTCGCCCATTCAGGGTTTGCAGGCGCCAACGCTTTGATGCGGTCGAGAATAAAAAATAGCTGAAAGTAAGCTGGTTGTTCAGCCCACAAAGTACCATCATTATCGAAGGTAGCTATACGCTTACTAACCGGGACGAAATCAGAACTATCTGGATCACTGATGCGACTCACAAATGCCATAATCTGATTTTTAGATGTACCTGCATTCCACGAAGGCAAAGGGTCCGCTACTATCTGGGGTTTCACCTGGCTGGCACAGGCGCCTAATAATAGCACCAGCATTATTGTAATTAGTTTCAATGTAAAAGTTTTCATATCAATCCCCAGTTTAGGCCACAGCCACTAATTTCAGAATTTCATCAATAACATCGTTACTCGAAACCCCATCAGCATTAGCATCATAGCTAAGTGCAATTCGATGCCGCAGCACACCATGTACCACTGCACGGACATCATCGGGTAATACATGCTCACGCTGATTTAACCAGGCATGCACTCGCGCACATTTATCCAGGCCAATAGCACCTCGTGGGCTGGCTCCTAGTTGTATCCAACTAGCCAGTTGCGAGCTGTATTTTTCTGGATTACGGGTGGCAAACACCAAATCAACAATATAATTCTCTATAATCTCTGAGACCTGAATTTGATTGATTTCCTCTCGGGCGGCAAACACCACCTGTTGAGAAATTGCCTCAACTTCGCTACTTGTGCCAGCTTTGCCTTCTTCGCCTCTTACCAAGCGGATAACATCGCGCTCTGCCTCTTTAGTGCCATATTCAATATACACATGCAGTAAAAACCGATCCATTTGTGCTTCGGGCAAAGGGTAGGTGCCTTCCTGTTCAATCGGGTTTTGAGTCGCCATTACTATAAACAGTTCCGGCATTTTATGAGTAGTACCAGCAACCGTTACCTGCCGTTCTTCCATAGCCTCCAGCAAGGCGGCCTGGACCTTGGCCGGAGCACGGTTGATTTCATCGGCCAAGACTATATTGGCGAAAATAGGACCCGCTTCAAAACGAAAGGTAGGCTGGCCAGCTTCTGTATATAGCACTTCACTACCAGTGATATCTGCTGGCAACAGGTCGGGGGTGAACTGGATACGGCTAAATTCTGCATCCATATTATTTGCCAAGGCCTTAACCGCGCGGGTTTTTGCTAGGCCCGGCAAACCTTCCATAAGGATATTGCCGTTGGCCAGTAAACCGATTAGAAGCTGTTGAATAACATCTTCCTGACCAATAATAGTTTCGCTCATCCGTGACTGAAGTTTGCGAATAGATTCCAGTGTGTTCATAGTTACTCCAAGTGCATAGCAAACGCCAGCTTTGGTGGGTTGCACCAGGAGCTTACCTCTTTTATGCGCTCAAGCTTTCGATAAACGAAGGCTTTTAAAAAAATGCCAGATACCCAAAAATTGAGTATCTGGCAGCTTATCTATAACAGTAAGCTAGCTAGTTTACTGCGGGCTTCTGTAACGATTCAAGCACCCGATCCAGATTGAAAGAACCAGGCTTCTGACGCGGTGGATACTTTTTAAATGTTTCAATAAACTTTGCAACATAGGCAGCAGCGGGGCTTACCATATATATTCTTTCCATTCGCCAGAGGTCATAGCCAAAAGATTCGTGTTCGGCCCGCTCAAACGGGTCGCGACGCAGGTTGAAAAGTTTGGGTAAGCGTAAAGTAACCAGTGGTTCTTGCCAAACATCAAAACCCTCGGCGCGTTGCTCGGTAAACAGCATTTTCCAGTCGTTAAAACGGAGCGCTGAAAGCCCACCATCATCGGTAAAGTAAAACATCTCTTCCCGAGGGCCTTTAGCTTCTTTACCCGTTAGATAAGGCAGAAAGTTATAGCCATCAAGGTGTACATTAAATTTCTTGCCATTGGCACTATGGCCTTTGAGTAGTTTGGCTTTAACATTGCTATCACCAGCTACAGCCAGAAGAGTCGGCAACCAATCTTCTTGAGAAATAATCTCATTAGATACTTGCCCAGGTTTGATTTTACCCGGCCAGCGCACCATCATGGGCACTCTAAAACCACCCTCATAGGTAGTGTTTTTCTCACCCCGGAAAGGCAGCATACCGCCATCAGGCCAGCTCATAAGCTCGGCACCATTATCGGTTGAATACATGACAATAGTATTATCGGCAATTCCCAGCTGATCCAACTTATCAAGCATTTCACCAATCATACCATCGTGTTCAACCATACCATCACCATAGATTCCCTGGCCACTAATGTTTACTGATGCTGGCTTGAGGTGAGTAAAGATATGCATACGGGTTGTGTTATACCAGAGAAAGAATGGCTTATTGGCCTTATGCGCCCGCTCCATGAAATCCAGTGCTCGGGAAGTAACTTCCTCATCCACAGTTTCCATGCGTTTTTTAGTTAACGGCCCGGTATCTTCAATTTTGCCATCAGCCGTGCTACTTATAACCCCACGAGGGCCGTATTTCTTCTTGAACTCCGCACTCTTTGGATAATCTGGAGATTCAGGCTCTTCTTCGGCATTTAGATGATACAAGTTGCCATAAAATTCATCGAAACCATGATTGGTTGGTAGCATGGAGTCCAGATCGCCAAGGTGATTCTTGCCAAACTGCCCGGTCATGTACCCCATCGGTTTTAGTAGTTCAGCGATGGTTGGATCTTCTGGTTGTAAGCCTTCAGGTGCGCCCGGCAAACCAACTTTTAGCAAACCGGTACGAAAGGGGCTCTGTCCAGTTATGAAGGCAGCCCGACCGGCAGTACAGCTATTTTGACCATAGGCATCGGTAAACAGTACGCCCTCATTGGCAATCCGGTCTATATTAGGGGTTTTATAACCCATCATGCCACGGTTATATGCACTGATATTGAACCAGCCTATATCATCTCCCCACATTACCAAAATATTAGGTTTATCGGTCTTGGCATAAACATTGGCAATGCTGAAGCTAAAAGCCGTCAGCACACTTAATAAATAAACTCTTTTTCTCATGTGAATCTCCTTTGGGTATCTTTAGATATGATTATTGTATTATCGGAATAGTATAAACCAAACCAAATTATATATATAATGCATTATTATCATCATATAAATGCATCTTAGTTATGTTAAATACCCGCCAACTGCGTTATGTACAGGGCCTTGCCGAACACCGTAACTTTGCCAGAGCGGCGAAAACCATGGGTATAAGCCAACCAGCTTTATCCAGAAGCATCCAGAAACTGGAAGAAAACTTGGGTGTGAAGCTATTTGAAAGAAATAAAAAGGGCGCTTTTCTGACCGAAGCCGGGCAAATAGTCCTCAAGCATGCACGCCTGATCACTGGCTCTACTACAGCCATGAAGAACGAGCTCGACCGCTACCATGGATTAATGTTTGGTTCGCTTAATATTGGCACAGGTTCATATGCTGGCACCGCACTTTTGCCCCGAGCAATTGCCCAGTTCAACCAACTCTACCCGGACATATATATTAGCGCTACCATCATCGACTGGATTGATTTAACTGATAAAATAATGCTCAATGATCTTGACTTTGTGGTAATGGAATCCTCTGAGGTAGAAAGATCTTCAAATATAGAGTTTATTGAACTTAACCGTCAGCAAGTCTACTTTTATGCTCGTGTGGAGCACCCCTTATTCAAACAAAAAAACCTGAGCATACTAGATTTGGTTGATTACCCATTCATGATGCCAGTTATGCCACAGCGGGTTAAAGGCTTGTTTACGAAATTGTTTAATAAAGACCCAGACGGGCGCTCCCCCGACTTAAGTCTTAAGCGAATATTTGTTGGAGACCAAACGGTGATAAAACAAACCATTGCGCGCAGCAATGCAATAGGCGTAGGAACCGTAGGGATGCTGGAAGCTGAAATGGATCAGTCCATACTAAAAATCTTACCGTTTTTTATCCCCAAAATGACTATGCATGCCGATATTATCCGAAGAAAAGGCTTATCGGCCTCACCTGCTGCCACTGCTTTTATCGATATTTTGCATGAAATTGATGCCGATCAGTTACGCTCAACGAATGAGTTCCTGCGCACCGTTGATTTCCAAGTATTGAAATAGCAAATTTAGTTTTAATCAAGATAGAATGCTACATGCAGTTAGATACCTTGTATAATACTTCTTAGACCCTATCAAACAAATTTAATGTCAAATTTAATGCAGCCAAAGAGAACACTCATGTATAAAGCCACCATTATTTTTTTAACCGTATTGCTCGCATCCGCTTGTAGTGAGAACAAAACTACATCTGTAGAGCCAGCCGTAGTTGAACCTAGCGTTGTAGCAACAAGTGTTGAGACCGTTGCTGCTGAGCCAGTTGCCATTGTTGAAACAATAGTGGCAGAAACAACCCCTGAGTCTGATAAACCAGCTATCTCAGCCACCCAGGTAGTTCTGTTAACAGCCATTGTAGAGGCTATTAATCATGAAACCCGTGAAGTAAGCCTGCGTGGCCCTGAGGGCAATACTGTAGATATAGTTGCCAGCGAAGATGTCCGCAATCTTGATCAGGTTAGCGTTGGCGACAGCTTGAATGTTGAATATGTACAGAGCGTATCTATTGAAGTAGTTGCCGCAGTCGATGCCGAAGCCGGTCTTGCTGTTATCGCCACTGAAGCCCTTAGCGATGAAGGCGAGATGCCTGGTGTTGCGGCTCTAGAAGCGATTGTAATTAATGCTGTGGTTGAAGAAATCAACCTTGAAGAGAACACCTTCAAGCTTAGAGGCACAGATGGCGTAGTTACTGAATTTACTGCCCGCGATCCTGAGAATCTTAAAAAGGCTGCGGTTGGTGATCTGGTGGTTATAACTATGACTAAAGCTATAGCAATAACGGTAGAGCATAAAACTGAAGAATAGTTTGGCTTAAACCCTACTCCTTACATTGACGATATAAGCGGATGTTATCCGCAACTGCCAAAACACTGGAATTAACTATGAATATAAAAGCAAGCTTAATACTCCTTCTGATTACAGTCAGCGGCAATCTATATGCTGGGGATTATGAATATCACCCACAGCTTTCTGACAACTTTACTGTCTCCATGGGCGCCTTCCAGTCAGACCAGAGCTTCAGAATTGGTGCCGACGTTAACGCTGGGGCGAATATAGACTTTGGGCAGCGACTGGGAGTGGATGAAAGCGCCACACTATTCAACACCCAGATGCTTTGGAAATTTGGTACACAACGCAAATGGTATTTAGGCGGCCAATACTTCAGCTCCAACTCTAGGGGCGAGAGAACCCTTACTGAAGATGTACAGTGGCAAGACATTACCTTTCGTGAAGGTAGCAGCGTGAAGAGTGGCATCAGAATGGCGATTAGTCGAGTATTTCTGGGCAGGTCGTTCTATAAGGATGAGCGTTCAGATTTCGGCGCCGGGCTTGGTCTGCATATTTTCTCCATTACCGCTTCTATTAAAGGAAGTATCATTCTTGATGACGGCACTGAAAAATTTGAGGATAGACGAGTATCGGCCACCGCCCCACTCCCTAACCTAGGCATTTGGTATAAATTCTCACCCGCAAAGAACTGGCTTATACATACTCGCGCAGATTGGATCAGTGCGAACATCGATGAGTATGATGGAACCTTCTGGAATGCCATCATCGGCATAAATTATCAAGCCTTCAGAAATGTAGGCTTTGATCTAAGCTACCAATATTTTACCCTTGATTTGGGTGTCGATAAACCCAACTGGAGGGGCGCTGCTGACCTCAGTTATACAGGCCCGATGCTATCTGTTACTGGTAATTGGTAGTAGGGAGCTAGCGGCACCCGCGAGGTGTATGCAGTATTAATCCAGAGCTAGGTGACCTGTGAGATTTTTTATGTTTATCAAGCGCTTGCACATCATTATATGCCTGCTAGCCGTACTCATGAGCGCAGAAGTGATGGCGGCAAAAACAGATATAATCTATCTGAAAAATGGTGACCGCATCACCGGTGAAATCAAGTCCCTGACCCGGGGCAAGCTGGAACTCAGCACCGACCATATGGATACGGTGTCTATTGAGTGGGACGACATTCAGGAAATTGTCAGCAAGACCGGCCAAGTAGTCGAAAAACTGGATGGCGATCGACTCTATGGCCCCCTGATAAAGCCTGAAAATGCCGATATTTTAGTGGTAGATACTAGCGCAGGAAAAGTCAGCGTCCACACCGACGATATCAGCTTCATGTACCCTGTTGGCACTAGTTTTTGGGATCGCCTGGATCTCACCGCCAGCCTTGGCTTTAACTGGGACAAAGGTAGTAATGTTGGTAAATACAGCCTAGGTCTGAACTCTACTCTATGGCACACCGAAACCATCACTCGGGCCTCTTTTAGCACCGAGGTTACCACCCAGGATTCTGCTACAACCACAACTCGCTCACTGTTTGATGCCAACCATATCAAGTTTACCAAGCGCAACAACTTCATCATTTACTACGGCAATATTGAGCAGAATGATGAATTGGGTGTAGACTTCCGCGCCCTAGTCGGCGCTGGCTATGGCTGGGTTCCAATACGGACCCAAAACAACTGGTTCTCAATCTCGGCAGGTCTTGGCGTCAATAGGGAGATACCCAGTAATGGCGAAGCTGAGACCAATCTTGAGGCTTCAGGGGCGTTAGTCTACGATTATTATACTTACTCATCCCCAGAGCGCTCCTTCCGGACCGGGCTAACACTGTACCCCAGCATTACCGATTTTGGTCGCTGGCGAGCTACCTTCTCGAACGATTTCCGAGTTGAACTCTATAAAGATCTATTCTGGAAATTAAGCCTTTATGCCACCTATGACAGCGCCCCGATCTCGATCGATGGCGCAAGCAGCGACTACGGAATCACCTCAGCTATTGCTTATAAGTTTTAGTTGAGTAGCGCTGACAAAGACTGGCAAAGGTGGCCCGCAACCCAAGCGCCTCACCGCCTTGCGGTCTACCTGGGCGGTCTTTATCATTCCAGGCATAGGTATCAATATGCACCCAGTCTGTATTCTCCGTCACAAACTGCTCAAGAAACAGCGCAGCAGTAATCGCCCCAGCTCCAGTCAGGCCGCTACTAATATTATTGAGATCAGCAATTTTACTATTTATGGCAGCAGCATAGGGTTGATATAAAGGCATAGGCCAGAGTGGGTCCTGAACCATATCTCCGGCTGCATGAATAGCAGCTGATACTGCCGGGTTGTTGGAAAATAACGGCGGCAAATCCGGCCCCAGGGCTACTCTGGCAGCGCCGGTCAGGGTGGCAAAGTCTATAATTAAATCTGGTTCCATTTCACAGGCTTTTGCCAAGGCATCGGCTAACACCACCCTGCCTTCGGCATCAGTGTTGCCTATTTCGACCCTTAGACCCTTACGGGTTTTTATTACATCACCGGGCCGGTAGGCGTTAGCTGAAATAGAATTTTCCACTGCTGGTATCAGCAGCTCCAACCGTACCGGTAGCCCAGCCCCCATAACCAGTTCCGCTAATGCCAATGCGTGGGCCGCGCCACCCATATCCTTCTTCATCCACAACATTCCAGCGGCAGGTTTAATATCTAAGCCGCCCGTATCAAAACAAACACCCTTGCCCACCAACACTAGCTTTGGGTGATCGCTATCGCCCCAGGATATATGGATCAACCGTGGGGCCCTATCCGCAGCTGCCGCCCTACCTACTGCATGAATTGCCGGGTAGTTCTTATCCAGCAGGTGATCACCAACAATTACCCTAAAATCTGCCCCCATGGACTCCGCTAACTGCTCTGCCTCGGCCGACAAATGCGCGGGCCCCATGTCCTCCGTTGGGGTATTAACTAAATCCCGCACCCGGTCGCTAGCGGTTAGCAAGCGGGCCACCTCAGCCTGTAAGCTCGCTGGCAATGATAACCGTGGTCGATCTGCAGGCGCCTGTTTATAGTGGCTAAACTTATAGCCAGCCAAACCCCAACCAAGATACACATCCACATCAGCCGCTTCGCGTAACTGATAGTTTGCCGCTGGCAAGACCGCTGGCAAGTCTTGGAGTAAGCGAATACCCCCTTGCTCATGCTGGCCCAGTAGCACCGAGGAAATCACCCCATTAGCAGCCGGAATAAGCAAATAACTGCCGGGCTTTGCTGTGAACTGCTGCTGCGCTACCCAGTTCTGAGTAAGCTGAGTTTGCTCTGCTAACCAATTGGCAAGGTTATCGGTTGATAACACAATAATTGGGATGATATTATTTTGGGCGACACTATCAAGATTAAAAAAAATGTCTGAATATTTCTCTGACATTGACCTTCCTGTAACTGCATAGAAAGACTGATTACACCACACTATTCCCTCGCAGGGTAGCCAATTATGCTACTATTTAGTTGTCCTCTGAGGTGTTAGCCAGTGACATCGACATATACCTTGTCCCTATTTATCGACCTCGGGGTCGCAGACCCGTAACTGGTGTGCATGTTCGCGCAAGCGAAAAGCCTAATGTTTGGAGAGCCACCCCACCTGGACCTTTTGGTTCAAGGTCACCGATGTAACAGCGGCATTCTTGGAGGACACTTTCAGGAATCTGTGTGTGAACTCTCCTACTATCAACCGCTCCAAATTGCGTCAAGAAATCCGCTTACTGCGTAAGGGCTTATCCGTTACGCGCAAAACTGCAGCTGATTTGCTTATACACGAGCAGGTCAAAAGCTACCTACAGCAATCCAAACTCTCGCATCTCGGCCTCTATCACCCAATTGATGGTGAACCTGATCTGCTCCCATTAGTGGCCTACTTGCGGCAGCAGCAATGCCAACTGGCGCTACCGCGAATTTCCCCAGATACCGAAGGCCGTATGCATTTTCATAATTGGCCAGCCGGAAGTAAGCTGCAAACCAATCGTTTTGGCATTAAAGAGCCAGAAGCTAGCGCAGGAATATGTAATAAAATTGAAGTAGTTCTTGCACCTCTGGTAGCCTTTAGCAACAATGGTACCCGCCTGGGCATGGGCGCTGGATACTATGATCGCTGGTTAGTAGCCCAAACACCAAAACCTCTACTGGTAGGAATTGCTTATGAATTACAAAGAGTTGATCTACTGCCCGCACAGCCATGGGACATACCCTTGGATATGGTAATCACAGAAACAGGCACTTTTTCTTTCCCTGGAAACTAATTTGGAGTAACCGTAATGACCCAGAACGAACTTAAACAACAGGTAGCAGAAGCAGCTATTGCCTTTATAGATGAAGATAGTATTCTGGGTATAGGTACTGGCAGTACGGTTAACTGCCTGATTGAAGCTTTGGCCGCTAGCGGTAAGCGGATTAAAGCTGCTGTTTCTTCATCAGAGGAAAGCACCCGCCGCTTGCAACAAATAGACATCGAGGTATTAGATCTCAATACTGCAGGCAGCCTGGACTTATACATAGATGGCGCAGATGAATTCGATGCTAATCGTTACTTGATAAAAGGTGGCGGCGGAGCCTTGACCAGAGAAAAAATCATCGCTGCGGCGGCCCGGCGATTTATTTGTATTGTTGACCAAAGCAAGCAGGTAAAAGTGCTGGGGAAGTTCCCTCTACCAGTAGAAGTTATTCCTATGGCCCGAAGCATGGTTGCCCGTAAACTGGTTGCTCTGGGCGGCCAGCCAGAGTGGCGCGAAGGTTTTATCACCGATAATGGCAACTGGATATTGGATGTCCACAATTTAGACTTGGTTGATGCCGCCGGAATGGAACGCACTCTTAACAACATTCCCGGTGTGGTTACTTGTGGAATTTTCGCCCTGCGTAAACCAGAAACAATATTGATGTCGACTGCAAGCGGGACCGAGAGGTTTTAAGGAGTTTCGGATTCACGATAGATCAGAGCTTCCTTAAGGAGCCTCTGATCCACAACAAATACCGGAAGCCTAAAATTTAGCGCTATTCAACTACCAAGTTACATTGCCACGATAAGCATGGTTCAGATAAATAGCAAGGGTGAATAGAACCATAGCCACGCCTTGATGCAACACCCCCAGAGTGACCGGCACAATCATCAGCAAGGTAGTAATTCCAAGGCCTACCTGGATTAACCCTGTCACCAGCAATAAGTGGAACGCCGGACGCGCCCGCGGTGGCATGCCCCGGTTACGGGCATAAAACCAGAACACAACAATCATCAGTAGCGTGGAAATTGCCAATACCCTATGACTAAACTGTACGGTCATTAAGTTTTCGGTGAAATTTCTCCAGCCTGGTTCCAGTGCCAACATGCCTTTGGGCACCCATTGTCCATTCATCTTGGGGAAGGTGTTGAAGACAAAGCCAGCTTTTAAGCCAGCGACGAATGCTCCGGACAATACGGTAGTAGTAATCAAGCCCGTCAGCCACAAACTTTTTGAATATAACAAATCACGCCGGCCATCAGTTGGCTGAAATATTAGCCCCATAGCTACCCAGAACATATAGGCATAAATAACAAAGGCCAACATCAGGTGGGCGGCTAGTCGGTACTGACTAACATTTGGGTCACTAACCAGGCCACTCTTGACCATATACCAACCCATCAAGCCCTGTAGCCCCCCCAGCAGAAACATCAAGCCGTACTTCGGAAACTCCTGCTTCTTAATTCTGCCAGTCGCAGCAAAAAACATAAAGGGCAGAAGGAACACCACCCCTAACCCACGCCCTAACAAGCGATGGAAATACTCTAACCAAAAGATTTGTTTGAAACCATTTACATCAAAGTGGCTGTTTACTTTCAAGTATTCCGGCGAGAGCTGATAAAGCTTGAACTTTTCCTGCCAATCCGCTTCACTCAGGGGTGGCACTACCCCCATAATTGGCTTCCAATCAACGATCGACAAACCAGAGCCGGTTAAGCGAGTAGCTCCGCCTAGCACAATCATTGCAAATACCAAGGCGCAACAGACCAGCAACCAGACAGCAATTTGTTTTCGGTAGCGTAGCTCTAGACTCTCTGTGGTCACTATAATTAACCTGCCTTATCCGATAGCTGCATTATTATTTCGTTAACCTGATTAATATAGGCTTTAACCAATTTCTTAGCCTCAATGAGTTATAATCCCGTGTCAATTATTACAGATATCAAGCCAAAACCCAATGAAAATAATGCCCAAGAAACTGTACATACTTTTCCTGTTACCTCTATTAGCTGTATATGGTCATGCCGAGGCTGATGATACCAACAAAAGCAAATTCACTTATGTTATAAGTGCGGGCAGCTATATTCACTTCAGCCCTAATCCCGAACATACCGACAAGCCAATCATCACAGCTTTTGAAATGCACAAAGATAATGGCTGGTTTTATGGGATCTCATTATTTAATAATTCTTTTGACCAGTTTTCCCAGTATGTTTATGTCGGCAAAACTTTCAAGTCAGATAGAGCATCCCTACAAAACTGGCACCTGAAACTCAGCGGTGGCCTGATCTACGGTTACAAAGATGAATATCAGGATAAAATCCCCATGAACGGTCTGGGCATTGCCCCTGGTCTTCTTCCGTCTATTGGTTACAAAAGAGCCGATAGCCGCTGGGGTATAGATATGTCACTGCTTGGCTCATCAGGAATGGCGCTTACCGTTAGCTTTGATCTTTAGACCAGCATGGAAACATACTACCCACTTATCAAGTCTACCCATCAACTGCTGGCTGTACTTAGTATCAGCGGCCTGGTTCTCAGATTCACCTGGAAACAATGGTGGCCACAACTGTTAACTAAAAGATTCACCAAAATTCTTCCGCATGTCAACGACACCTTGTTGTTAGTTCTGGGAATTTTGCTGGCGGTAGCAACGGCCCAAGTTCCCAATTCCCATGCTTGGCTGGGAGCAAAACTAGGTGGGGTGCTGGTTTATATTATATTCGGAATGCTGGCATTAAAGCGACTCTCTAGCAAAACTGGTCAGTGGGCCGCATTTATGGCCGCTCTGGTAGTTTTTGCCTGGATAGCGTCCGTGGCCATCAGCCGTCAACCAATGGGATTTTTAGGGTAAGCGGCCACCAGGGCCTTTGCACCCTTAGTCAGAGCTATTAACTGCAATATAATTTTCCGGGGACATCAAACCGTCCACTTCACTAGCGTCTTCAGGCTTTAGTCGAAACAACCAGCCTTCGCCATAGGCATCATCGTTAATGGTTTCAGGTGCGGTAGCAAGTTGCTCATTGACCTCCACAACCTCGCCACCTATCGGGCAGTAAATATCAGATGCGGCCTTAACCGACTCAACCACTGCGCAAGGGTCACCTGCAACAAAGCCGTCACCAAGCTCCGGTAACTCAACATAAACCACATCACCAAGCTGTCCCTGCGCGTGATCGGTAATGCCGATAGTGGCGATGCCATCATCCAGCTTTACCCATTCGTGGGATTCGGTGTAATACATATTCTCTGGCATATCTTCCATTTTCATCTCCCGTACTATTATTCTAGCTCAAAATACCATCACCAACTTTACCATTTCTAACAAATGGTAGCTTCACGATTCGTACTGGCAACTGGCGACCTCGAATATCGACTAAACAATTGCCCTCGATTGTAATATCTATTCTCGCCATCGCAATAGCTTTTTGCAAGCTGGGGGAAAAGCTACCTGAGGTGGTTACACCAACTTGTTTGCCGTCTGCG
Source organism: Gammaproteobacteria bacterium (assembly GCA_024275935.1). Taxonomy (GTDB): domain Bacteria; phylum Pseudomonadota; class Gammaproteobacteria; order Xanthomonadales; family SZUA-36; genus SZUA-51. Next base: position 56,043 of record JAJRYF010000082.1, read on the forward strand.
TCCAGTAATTTCTGCTGCGGTCGCAACACGCCCTTCGCTTCCAGCACCAAGCCTACCAATTTCTTTTGCAAACCGGCCTGACGCTGGACCAATAATGCGCTCCTGCCAATAAAATCCCGATCATCTTTAATCGCCACCGTCCAGCCTAAACCAGACTCTAAGGGGCTAGTTGTCTCATCCATATCCTGGCCATACAGGTTCATCCCCGCCTCTAAGCGTAGAGTATCGCGCGCTCCCAAACCACAGGGCTGTACGCCTTGGTCGTATAGCTGCTCCCAAAATGAGGGCGCAGCATCCGGAGGTAACATGATTTCGAACCCGTCCTCACCGGTATACCCGGTTCTGGCAATAAACATATTGGCAATTTGCGCTGCCTGAAAAATTTTCAATGCCAACACCTGCTCAGATTTTTCGGCAGATAGAACAGCCGCTACTTTTTGCCGTGCCTGCGGCCCTTGAACGGCTAACATAACCAGATCACGGCGCTCATTAACGCACACATCATAGCCGCTTGTTTGCTGCTCTAACCAGGCCATGTCCTTATCGTGGGTTGCTGCATTTACAACCACGCGGAAATGCTCCTCATTCAAATAATAGGTAATCAAATCATCAATAATGCCGCCCTCGGCATTGAGCATGCAGCTATACATGGCCTTACCAGCTTGCTGCAGCTTAGCGACATCATTGGCCAATAGCTTTGCCAGATATTTTCTGGCATCAGGCCCTTGAATCTCAACTACGGTCATATGGGATACATCAAACATCCCCGCGTCTGTGCGCACCGCATTATGCTCATCAATTTGTGAGCCATAGTTGATTGGTAACTGCCAGCCACCAAAATCCACCATGCGTGCACCAGCATCAATATGTGCCTGATATAAGGGAGTTTGCATTGTCATAATATATGCTCGTGTGTCTAGTAGTGGTATTGTATCTCCTTGTGAAACTATTTGTGAGGATGACTATAAAATGGGTAACCGGCTTTCTAAAATATACACCCGAACCGGGGATGATGGCAGCACCGGGCTTAGCGATGGCAGCCGGGTTAGCAAAGCTAATCTCAGAGTTGAGGCTTTAGGCACTGTAGATGAGCTCAACAGCCTGCTTGGGGTGCTTGTAAGCACCGTCGCTGACGAAGAAATCTGTGCCTGTCTGCTAGCCATACAACACCACTTATTTGACCTTGGCGGCGAGCTATCTATGCCTGGGGTTACACAGATGGAAAGCTCTAGAATTGACTACCTTGAGCAAATACTTGATAGCTACAACAATAAACTGCCTGCCTTAAAAGAATTTATTCTTCCCGGCGGCTCTCAAGCTGCGGCTCATTGTCATTTAGCGCGTACCGTTTGTCGTCGTGCCGAGCGGCGACTGGTAGAGCTAGCGGTTACTGAGCCGGTAAATCCGGTAAACAGAGCTTATCTAAACCGCCTCTCGGACCTTTTATTTGTTTTAGCCAGAGTAATCGCCAGAGCAGATGGCGGGCAGGAAATACTTTGGAACCACCAGCGCGGGGAGCCAAGTTAAGGGTATCTGGAAGTGATGCAGTGGGTGGGTACAAATCCGAAATCCCCGATGCAACAGCGAAGCTTGACGCACCCTAGGTACCCTTAAATTGTAAGCGCAAACTCAACTGTAGTTGCGCCCAGCACCAGCACCTTTCGTGCCTCTAAGATTGCTCGCCCTGATAGTACTTCCAGTCGCCAGCCGGGAATACCATAGGCGCATCTGCACGCTTAAAGGCCTCAATCACAGCCGCATCCCAGGGCAATTTCAAGTCCGCAAACAGGCGCTTTAGTTCGGATTCCGGGGCAGCGCTTAATTGATCCCAATCAAACTCACTAAAGTTAGCGGGAATTTGCTCTTTGGCCTGTATCAGCAACTGCGATTGCTGCTGGTATTCTTGCAACATAGTGCTTATATCAGGGTAACCATACAAGCTCCAGCTCAGCTCCATGTCGGCCTCGTCCCGGTCTAAAATAACAATGCGGGCCTGCGGGAATAATCTATACACCATCGGCAGAGCTTCCACCGGTAACCACTGGGCATCTACTACGCCCTGAACTTCATCCCAATCAGGCAATGCCTGCTTTAGCCGCCGCCAATACCGCTTGCGTAATAACCTAATATCAGTTTCTGACATGGCCTCAAGAGCATCATTTTTTGTCACTCCAAGCAGAAGTTCACGCCTGTTCTGTGGTGATTCATTTGCAATTGAGATTGCTGGGTGAGCTTGCATTGCTGCCAGCAGCTTTTGCCTACCAGTCCCTGGCCACGCCAGCAGAAATATCGGCTCAGAACGCCCATCAGCAATCGGGATTGCAGGGAATTGAGCCAGCACCTCGGTGCTCGGAAATTCTACCCCTGAATATTCCAGCTCCTGACTCAGGTTAACAATTTTGGCGGCTTCCCGCGTCGTTTGTCTGGCTACGGCCAGAGCCTGGGAGTATTGCCCCAGGCGGTGATGTACGCGAACCCTGAACTTATTAGCCTTAGTCGTTTGGGCAGCACTCATTTTCCCTTGCTGTTCAAGCTCATATAATTGCTCAAGAGCAAGCTCCAACTGCTCTGTTTCACCGTGGGTAGACCCAAGCTGTACCGCCATCAAGCGTGCCCTAGAAGGCACATTCTTTAGCATTAGAAGCTCTGCCAATTGTTTCAGTGCCTTTCCTGGCTGATCCAAATGAGTCAATATTTCCACATGGAGTAACTGCGCTTCCGGGTCAACACTCACGCCATCCAATGCTGGCTGTAGTGTTCTCAGAGCTACCTCGGCCTCATCCTCCAATAACTGCCCCTGGGCCACTATTACATACCCTTGCAGCCGATCCGGATGATCAGCTGGCAGACCTAGTAAAGGCTGCAAATTAGCGGCAATTTTACGATACTTAGCCTGCTTAATAAATAATCTGGATAACTCCAGGCGCTCAGCATGACGCTGCGGATCTAGTTTTAATAAACGCATATACAAGCTCTCGGCCTGCTGCAGTTGTCCTAACTGACTTAAAGATCCTGCCAACCCTGCCAAGCTATCCAGGCTTTCTGGGGATAACTCCAGAGCCATCGCATACGCCTCAGCCGCATTTTCCCATTGTTCCTGCGCTTGCTCTGCACTGCCAAGCAATTGAAGTACATTCGCCTGACTTGGGTCCAATTCCAAAGCATTGCGGCAACACTGGGCTGCAAAAGCTGCTTGTCCATTGAGCATAAATGCTTGTCCCAGACCTTCCATAGCAACGCCATTGTTAGGGTCTATCTCAATCACTCGTTGGTAGTAATTTATCGCTTTATCGGCCTTCCCTTGCTCGAGTAAAGCAGCGGCTAGAATCAGCATCGTTGGTTGATGCTCATCACTGGCACGCAAGGCAGTTCTGGCAGACTGCTCGGCCTGCTGCCAATTTCCCTGACGCAGGTGGGTATAAGCAACCGCCGCATGCCCCTGTGGGTAATTAGGGTCTATACGAATTTCTTTCTCGAAATACTCTAAAGCCTGGTCAGTATTGCCCTGGTGCAAGTACGCATTACCTAGACCATGTAAAACAAATCTCTCCTCAGGCGAAATAACATAGGCCTTTTGAAGATAGCTGAGCTCTTCTTCTCTTCTGTTTTGTCGCTTAACTGCTACCGATAACAGGTATAGTATTTTGGGGTTATCAGGCTCATTTGCCAATAATTCAAGGTACAGTTCCTCGGCTTTGGCGAACTCTCCGATGCGCATATATTCTTGGGCTTGTTCAATCATCTTGCTTTCCATTTTCCTGCAATACGGATTCAAACCTCTGCAGGATAAAATCCTCAATCCAACTATGCATCTGCCAATTTAGTAAAAATGCACAATGCCCACCACGCTCAGTGTATACCCGGTGCAAATATTTTACCTTGGGTAGCTTCTCAATTTCATTGACCGGGATCACCGGGTCATCTCTTGATGCGACAATGGTAGCAGGCGTTTTTAATGCCAGCATTGCCTCACCCTCGAGTGAATATCCAGCCAGGTATTCTTCCAGGTTGTCCCAGGGGGTATGGCTCACCACCAAATCCTCGGTACGAGCCCTGATGCTGCGCATATTATACCAGTCACTGAAGTCGTAAAGCTGTGGATATAGTGCCTGTTTTTTGCGTAAAGATTTTTCCCATTTACGATTGAAGTAATGCTCGTAAATAGGCAAACCGCTCTCCAGCGCATCTAACACATCATGGGGACGAATTACCGGACTGACTGCAATAGTATGTGCCAGCGGCATCTGCTTCTCGGGAGCCTTAAGCGCCACTCTCAGAGCAAAGTTTCCACCCAGAGAGAATCCTGCCAGGAAAACCGGGCTAACAGGAATACTGGAGCAGGCGGCGCCCATCGCTTCGACCACTTCATCAATCAAGCGCGAGTGAAATAGACCTTCATTAAGATGGTGACTATCCCCGTGGTCACGCAAATTCAGGCGCAATACTGCATACCCGGCATTAAACAAAGTCGCCCCTGTGGCTAATAAATAGTTAGATTCAGAGTTACCCTCCCAGCCATGCAGAAGCACCACTAAACCTTTTGCCGGAAACTCCTCCTGGGGGGAATAATAAGCCAATAAACGGATCCCATTCCCACCATCTAATATCCACTTCTGACTGGCATCAAGCAAGCTTTGCGCCCGCCCATAAATCTTTTTGCGGCGATAATTGCTGCTGCTTAATAAAGTCTGGACATGCCGATTAGCCAACAGACCCCGGGGCTGAAACTCAGGCTTAACTAACACTCTGGCTCCTGGGCGCTAAATAATCAGCCACTACCGCCGCCTCTGCCTCTGCCGCCAGCTCTTTACGGCTCTTGCCTGCCGCCGGTATCCGCTGCTGGAAGTGTAACTGGGCGGTACTGCCTGACTCACCCAATAAGCGCAGCAGGTTCCAGAAAAACTTCTCATTCCTATCACACAAGCAAATTCTTGGGTTCAAGCTACCGTTTTTCAGATAGCGAATGCACACCGGCAGCACTTCTACTTCAGTTTCAATCGCAGCCCTAAATATACGCGCGTGGAAGCGGTGCACATGGTCACCACAATAGATTCTACCCTCTGGAAAAACCGCAACCCTGCCACCAGCATGCAACTTTGTGCTAATTGCATCCACAACCCCCTGCAGTGAGTGCCCGGAGCCACGCTGGTGAAAAACCGTATCGCCCATTTTTGCAACTAACCCAATCAACGGCCAGTTGGCGATCTCGGCTTTGGAAACAAAGCTGAACTTAGCTACCGAACCTAATAGTAAAATATCCAGAAAAGAAATATGATTAGCCACCACAAATAAAGGGCCCGGGCCAGGCTGGCCTAAAGTTTGTCTGCGAATCCCAAAGATCTCACACAAGGTTCCCGCCCACCAGCACTGCATATGGGCATCCAGAGACCGCCCACGGAATTCTATTGCGCGCCCAAAGCGATTAAAGCTAAGATAAATCAACGGCAGACCAAAAAACACATGCACCAGCAGTAATGGCAGACGCAAAAGAATACGCAAAGGGTGCAGCCAACCCCAGCCGGAACCGATATTTACTTGCTTGTCTAGAGACTGGATTTGCATATTCATGTAATTTGTTACTAACAAGTTGGCGAGAATAACACCCTAACCCCTAGATAGAAACACAGCATAAACCCGCAGACTCCCAGACAGTAGCGCGCGCTTTCTATAAGCCATTGATTTTTCAATCAATATAATGAAATATTTGATACACACAATTCTATTTAAGAATCAAACTAATTCACAGCAATGTTTTAGCGCCAGAGAGGTTAAAATATCAGCTTCCAACTGAAGTTATCTGCACCACCTCATGTCAAAGCAAGAGCCACACAAAATACAATTACACCCCAGCGGCAGCACTTTCAACTCCAGAGCGGACGAAACCGTTCTTAGGGCAGCGCAAAGGCAAGGGTTAATGTTGCCATATAGTTGCAAAAACGGCACCTGTGGTAGCTGCAAAGGACGCCTGCTATCAGGTCAGGTTAATTATCCATTTCATCCTCCACAAGCGCTATCAAAAGCTGACCTCACATCCGGAGGCGCGTTGCTGTGCCAAGCTGTTGCACTTACAGACTTAGAAGTATCAGTACGCGAAATCGCCGCTGTTAAAGATATCAAGATATGTATGCTTCCGGCTAAGATTACCAGTAAAGATTTTCTTTCAACCCAAGTAGTTCGACTGAAATTAAAACTGCCAAAATCCCAACACCTACAGTTTCTGGCTGGGCAGTACTTAGAGGTTGTTTTACCGGGCGGAAAGCGCCGGGCTTTCTCCATAGCCAGCCCGCCGCATGATAACGAAGAATTGGAGTTGCATATCCGCCATGTCGATGGGGGCGATTTTACCTCAAGGGTGTTTGATGAGCTAAAGGTAGGCGATTTATTACGCATTGAAGGTCCGCTGGGCACATTCTTTATTCGGCATGACTCTAGCAGGCCGATGTTAATGCTCGGTGGTGGCACTGGCTTTGCTCCCTTAAAAGCCATGATCGAGTACTTATTGCAAAAGCAAAGCAAGCGCTCGCTGCACCTTTACTGGGGAGCAAAAACTCTGGAAGAGCTATACTGCCTGCAAGTACCACAGTCGTGGGCTGCCGAAAATCCCCATATCCAATTTACCGCAGTGCTTTCAGATCCAGAGCACAAAGATAAGTGGCAAGGTCGCACTGGCTTTGTGCACCAGGCACTAGAGCAAGACTATCCAGACCTGTCCGGGCATGATGTTTATATGAGCGGACCACCAATGATGATTGAGAGTGCCAAACGAGCCTTTATTGCCCGTGGCTTACCGGAAGATCGGTTATTTTATGATTCTTTTGAGTTCGGTGCTGATGTACCAATAGAGGTATTGGCAGAACCACATTAAGCTCTAACTTACAAATCAAGCATCGGCAAGGGGATATGCAGGCTGGCGCAGATTGCGCGTAGTAGCTCAGCTTCTATCAGGTTGATCTGATTATCTGCAATCATTGTTTCTACGATTGCGCGTAATAATTTTTCTTTCTGTTTAGGGGCAAGCTGGTCGAGCTTGGTCAGGGTGGCGTCCAGCACCTGCCGCCAGTTACCTGGATTGTATTCCCCCGGATTTAGCCCTACCTCTTGCATACCTGCCTGCCATGCGGTTATGGCTTTGCCCTGGTCCTCATGACCTAAATCTGCGACCACCATCAAGAAACTACTAACTTCATTTTTTAGTGACCTGGCTGACTTGCGACCACCGTGACTGGAATTTGCGGGTGAGATTGCATCAGCTACCATCACTTCCAGCATTTTTGCCAGCGCATATTCATGCACATCCACTTGACCATCAGCACTGATTAGCGCACGAATGGTATCCAGCAACCGCATCAGGTCTTCTCGGGGGCGGCGCTTCAATGCCGGGAAAGTCATTTCTGCCAGTGGCAGACGCTGCTCTGGAGAAATTTCCGGCAAGGCGTTTTGCAAGGTGCGTAACTGCTTTTCACTTTCGCTACCAAGTCTGGTGGCTACCAATAACATTTGGCGCTCACGCACTTCCGGGTCCTTATTCAACAATAATAAACACAGGGTTTCCGGTGCCCACTCTGCTGAGCGAGCTGCTGACTGCACCTCCTGGGGCATTGATGCAGCAACCAAAGCGGCGAACAACAACTGATTACTATCCGGGTTGCCGATATTATCAATAAGATTATTCACATCAAACATTCCGGCACCCCCAGATGAGGATTTTTTCTCAGCCTGAGCGCGGCGACGCTCTTCATCTTCAGCCACATTTTTGCGCTTGCGTTTAATTTTTTTGACTAAATCTTCCAACTCGCGAGGATCAAAACTTGGCTCTATCTTCTGAATCCGACTAATTAATGGTGGATGCGTAGCCAGCAAGCTGGACTTGCGGCCTTCGCCAAATAGCATATGGCTAACCTCTTCACTTTCAACTTCCAGCAAAGAGCCATTAGCCTCGATAGCTATTCGTTTCAAGGCTCCGGAAATTCCTGCTGGATTCCGGGTAAACTGCACTGCCGAGGCATCTGCCAGATACTCCCGCTGCCGGGAAACCGCAGCTTTAATCCAGCGGGCAAAAAACATACCCACATAGCCGACAACCAACACTCCCACAGCGATAAGGATAAGCGCCCCACCACCGCTATTATTACCCGATGATCTGGAAACACGGGTATAACGAGCACTGAAAAGCACTCGCCTGGCAACCAGTGACAGCACCATAATCCCAAATAACAACCCTATCAAACGAATATTTAAGCGCATATCACCGTTATGGATATGGCTAAACTCGTGTGAAATAACCCCTTGTAATTCATCCCGACTAAGTTTTTCCAAAGTCCCACGGGTTACAGCTATAGCGGCATCAGCCGGGGTATAACCCGCTGCAAATGCATTAATAGCTGACTCTTTTTCCAACACATAGATTTCCGGCACTGGCACCCCAGATGCCAGAGCAACTTCTTCCACCACATTACGCAGCCTGCGGCGTAGCGGGTCGCGCGGGTCAGCATCAACCCTGACCCCACCTAACTCAACCGCAACCTTGCCGCCGCCAGCACGCAACGATGTCATCCTGAACATACTTGCAAGCCCTACTACCCCTAAGGTAACCACCGCAGTACCACCAGCAAGCGTAGAGTTGCCGCCAAGAAAGCCTGGATCTATAAGGTTACGGGTACCTTCCGGGCCTGGCTGGCCAAGAAACATTAATATAATGACCTCAATTGACAGCACAATTGCCAACAACGCCAAAATAAACAAAAAAACCAGCCAGCGGGTCTGCTTGCGGGCTTTTTCCTGGTGGTCAAAGAAATTCATATAGTATTTATATGTGGAATATCGCCACCACCGGAGTGATGGCGATTGAATTCCTTACTCGAATGAAACTTCTGGCACTTCGCGTTTTTTCTCATCTTCGATTTCCAGCAACTCAGCCGGACCGAAGCCAAAAGTAATAGCAAACAAATTAGCCGGAAAAGACTCCCGCGCAGTGTTATAGAGCATGACCGCATCATTAAACGCCTGCCGAGCAAATGAAACCTTATTCTCAGTAGAGGTAAGTTCTTCAGATAGCTGCATCATATTTTGATTAGCTTTTAAATCCGGATAGGCCTCTGAAAGCGCAAATAACCGCCCCAGTGCGCCAGACAAGCCTTGTTCGGCCTGCGATAAATTCTTCATCGCCTCTGGGTCTGAAGGGTCGGCCTTGGCCGCCTGCAAACCGTTTACTGCCGCATTACGGGCGTTAATTACCGCCTCCAGCGTGCCTTTTTCATGCTTCATATAGGCTTTTGCAGTTTCGACCAAGTTAGGTATCAAATCATGCCGCCTGGTTAGCTGCACATCAATTTGGGCAAAAGCATTTTTATATTGATTACGCTTGGCAACAAGCCCGTTGTAAATGGAAACAGCCGCAAATCCAATTGCCGCAATAATCGCTAAAGTAATCCAGAATCCCATAGTATTCCCCTCCGCTAAGTGAATTGAGCCTATAGTCTACCAGAAAGTTTATTTATTGCGCGTGCAGAAAGTCATAGCATCCACTAAACTAACTACACTCCTATCATCGCTAGAATTGACATGCACGCATACCAAAACCGTTTAATCCAACTCGCAATTGACCAGCAAATTCTCAAATTCGGCAGTTTCACCTTAAAATCTGGTCGTCAAAGCCCCTATTTCTTTAATGCTGGGGAATTTAACGATGGCCATAGTATGCGTGTGCTCTGTAATAGTTACGCTGAAAGCATAGCTGCCAGCAATGTCAGCTTTGATATGCTCTTCGGCCCAGCTTATAAGGGTATACCTCTAGCTACTGGTATAGCTATGGCCTGGAGCGAGCTTACTGGTAAGAATATGCCTTTTGCCTACAATCGCAAAGAAATTAAAGGCCATGGTGAGGGTGGGCAGTTGGTAGGTGCGCCACTAAACGGGCGAGTATTGATAGTAGATGATGTAATCTCCGCTGGCACCTCCGTGCGTGAAGCCGTTGACTGGATCCAAACAGCTGGAGCTACGGTTGCTGGAGTCGCTATTGCTTTGGATCGACAAGAGCGCGGCCAAGGAGAAACTTCAGCTGCCCAGGAAGTCTCCAAACAGTTTGGATTCCCGGTTTTACCGGTAATTACCTTAGAAAACTTGCTGAGCTGGCTGGAGACTTCTGAAATTGAAGTGGACATTCAGGCAATCCGGGATTATCGTAAGAGGTATGGAGTTTAAGTTTCACCAACGCAAATTATGTATCTCGGCTCTGCTGGTGACCAGCTTGGGGCTAGCCAGCACTGCGGACGCTGCCAAAGTTGTGTATAAATGGTCAGATGATGATGGCACCATTCATTACACGGCCACGCCTCCTGAAAGTCGCGGGCATAAGGCGCTTAACGCCGACGGCATCGTAGTTGGCGAACAAGACGCTCCTGCTACTCCAGAAGAACGACTGGCCCGGGCAAAGCAACAGGAAGCCGCGCGCAAGCTTGCGCTTGAGGAATCTAAAGAAAAGCGCCGGAGCCGTTTGTTGTTGGCAACTTATCGCTCCGAAAAAGATATCGAGGCACGCTTGCAGGCAGTTCTAAATAACATTGAAGGGGAAATAAAGATCGCTAACAGAGCTTATGAATCTGAGAGTCGTCTGCTTGGGATTCTGGTTCAACGAGCTGCCAACTTACAGCGTCAGGGCAAAGCCGTGCCGCCAAATAACGCTATACAAATCAAACAACAACAAAGCAAAACCATTGAGCAGTTAGCCAATATAAGCAAACTACAAGACAATATGTCAAATGAACGCACCAGCTTTGCCCAGGATCTAGCCCGCTATCGCAGTTTTAACCGTGCTGATGGCTCCTGAAACCCAAGAATCCTACACCCAACAACAGTAAAGCCAGAATCTCTAACCCGTATTGATTAAATTAAAAAAACCCGCCTAGTGGCGGGTTTTTCTTAGCAATGCTAATAACCAGTAATCAATCAGGTTACTTTATTGGAGAAAGCAATTTCGGGTTAGTCACTAACTTGCGAACACCATGGGCGTGGTATTCATTGAAAACATTGCTTTTACACCACTCACCAATTGAATTAATATCAAGCTTGGCGCATTTAGGGCGTACACTCCAGGTTACCTGTAGCGGTGAGCAAGATTGCTCGGAGTATTTAGGCCCGGTAGTTGAACCCGTAAATTCAACTGGCTTGCCAGTATCAGTAGGTAAGTCTTTAGCTTGCTTTAAATCGGCAAAATTGAGGGCATTGCGATCATTAACCAGTGTAAACACTTGTGTTTCTACCCGCAAATCAGGGTTAGCGCAAGAGTCCGACAGGCAAGAGCCAAGCGTTGGGCCAGGCTCTACATCACAAGAAGAATGCACCCAGTGCACTTCAATGGTATCACCAGGCTGCAAATCGCCATGCTCTCCACCACAAATAGTCTCTTTGATTGGTTCAAGCTCAGCCTTGCTCAGTTGCTTGCTTATACCGCAAGAATAACCAGTGCCATGACCTTCATGGCCTTCGCCTGCATAGATAGAGAAGTCTTTTGATTTGTGCTCTGCACCTTCATGGAAATGAATATTACATAAGCTCATATCTTCAGCAGGCGGTGCCAGAGTAAATATGGTGCTATTTTCCCCGGCTACGCTATCAATATCGCGTGGCGTTTGCGGCCCAAACTTCTCACACACATTATTGGGGTGAAGAGTTTCTGTGTCATCATCACTGGCATATGCCTGAGCCGAAAGTACTAGGCCAATTGCCAGCATAAAAATTACATGTTTCAAAATATTTGCTCCTGATATAGTTAAATTGCAGATAAATAGTACCCATAGGTTAGTTTTTTAAGAACTACTCCATCTATCTTTCTGTTGCGCGAATTAAGTTAAGAGACGATGTAGCCTATGGAGGGCAGGAAGAATAAAGAATGTTTGCCTAATAATCAAGAATTATCGACCCACCAATCGCCTATTTTACCCCAGTCCTTGCCGAAAAATCAGTCGCAGAAATGCGGCCAAAAACATTGATTAATAACCTATTGAAATTCCGCAACCTCAAACAGCAAGTATGCTACGACCAAAAAAAACTCGGCAGTTGCCGGGTTTTTATTTGCAAGCAAAATTAACTTAGTTGGCTCGGCTGTACCTTACCGTATTACGAAAGTCACCATGCTGGCGAGTTTCAAAGCCACGCGGGGTGCGAACAACATCAAAAGTAATATTGCCAATATGTATTTTGTCATCGTTATAGTAACCATACATACTTTGACCACCAGCGTTGACTTTCACTTTGCCTTCGGAGTCAATTTTCATACTCACTGGCTCGCCGTATTGCTCGTTATAACCCCTAAACTTACCTTTCGCCCAGCCGGGTACATACGAGTTATGCCTAGATCCATAATAATTATCCGAATCGTACTTAGTGCTGTAGTAATCATCATCGTATTTTCCGTCTTTGTCACCTAACAAGGCACCGAGGATAGCAATCCCGGCAATAGCTGCTACCGCCTTACCGGCATCACTGCTACTGGAACTTTTGCGCCCGCTATCGTAGTTGTAGTTATTGTTATTCTTGTTGTAACCATAAGGAGTTTCAACAAAGAATTCGGCTTTACAGCCCTCATCCACCCAGATTTCTCGGCGGTTGAAGTCCCAGGTACGACCTTTGACACAAGACTTGGAGTTTCTGAGCTTACGCTCCAAACGAACATAGCCATGATATTTGTTCAGTTTGCAAGTTTTGTAATTCTTTTGGAAACTTTCACACTTAACCGTATAGTCGGCGAAAGCATCAGGGGATATGGTGGTTGCTGCGACAGCCAAGGCCAACATAGGAATAGTGGCAGAAAACTTCATGATTGTTCCTCTCTCTAAGTTAATAAAATAGTACCGTCATAATGACTAGTGACTGATGAATATACTATGTATATAGCTAGTTTGGCAAGCTATAAACACAGCCCCAGTCCCCAAATAGAGGCACAATGTGATGCCCTGATGTTATTTTCTCACAATACCCGGTTGACTAATTCTCTATCTCGGTTAGGCTTACACTCTATTTCTATTATTAAATCTTTAGGACTTCAAACCTGAAATATGTTTACTCGCTGCCCAGATTGCCATGCTATTTACCCGCTACGCGCCAGTTGGATAGCTCAAAACCAGGGAAAAATGGAGTGTGGCCGTTGTGGTAAGTTTTTCAGCGCCATAAATTACCTTTTTGACGACTGGCCAGAGCCAGATGAAACCCCGCCAATACCCCTGAATCCTGGTGACCCTTTCCACCTTTCGCACCGCTTCCAGGAAGATATTGCAGATGGGACTGATGAGGCAACTCCGGAAAGTGCTGCTTCCGACCCAGACCAGCTGGACCTGCTAACCCCAAAAAGTTACCAGTGGTTATGGAATAGTTTATTGGTTCTATTGATTCCACTCACTATTGCCAACTTTAGCTGGCAATTTCGCGCCCAACTACTGAAAAGCCCCGCTATTTATTCTATTGCTGAGGGCCTGAATTTGGTTGCCCCGAAGAAGATTGAGGAAAAAAGGGATCCCGAACAGTTTCAGTTACTCAGCCGCGATATGCACCCGCACCCTTCCAGACCTAAAGCGTTAATTCTAAGCCTTACTCTGGTAAATCGTGCTGATTATCGCCAGGGCTTCCCCGGCCTGGAAATCACCCTGCTGGACAGCAACCAGCAAGCAATAGCCCGCCGCCAATTGCACCCACGACAGTATTTGCCTGAGAAAAACGACCTCAGCCGTGGTCTTGCCCCTGATACTTTACTGCCCGTTGTTGTAGAATTCAGTGACCCGGGGGCAACTGCTAGTGGCTTCGAAATTAGATTCCTGTAACTACTGACTAATACTAAGATGAGCAACAAGCCAAGCACTTCTGATTTACCTTTATGTGAGTATGTCCGCAAAGTCGCCCGTGATTATCTAGATGATATGGATACCACCAACCCCGACAATTTGCACCAGCTATTTATCACCACCGTTGAAAAGTCCCTGATTGAGGAAGTGTTAGTAGAAACCACAGGCAACCAAAGCCAGGCAGCGCGGATTCTTGGCATGACCAGAAACACCCTACGCAGTAAAATGCGCTTATACAAAATTACTGCTCAATAGTGAATACGCTATCTCAAAAACCTTTTGCGCTAATCAGTGTTTCCGAGAAACATGGCTGTCAGGAGTTCGCACAGGGATTAATTAAGGCCGGCTACGAAATACTTTCTACTGGTGGTAGTGCCAAGCATTTACAAGCTGCTGGCGTGAAGGTGATAGATGTCTCCACCCACACTGGTTTTCCAGAGATTATGGGAGGCCGGGTAAAAACCCTGCAACCGGCAATCCACGGCGGTATTCTTGCCCGCCGTGGCGAGGATGAAGCGGTGATGGCTGAACACAATATCAGCGCCATTGATATAGTTGTGGTTAACCTCTATCCATTTGAAGAAACCATCGCCAATCCCGGCAGTAGCGATACTGATGCAATTGAGAATATAGATATTGGTGGCCCGGCCATGCTGCGTGCAGCCGCCAAGAACCACGCCCATGTAGTTGTTGTTGTGGATCCAGCTGACTACCCTGAAGTGCTTGATAAAATCCAAACAGAAACATTAAATTTAGCCGCCAGGCGCTCGCTGGCAAGTAAAGCATTTGCCCATACCGCACGCTATGATGGCCTGATTACAAGCTACCTTAGCTCTCCGGATACGGCAGCATTACCAAAATATTTCAGCCCCCAGTTTGAACAAGAGTTAGCCCTGCGCTATGGCGAAAACCCGCATCAGAAGGCAGCCTTTTATCGACAGAAAAACCCTCCTGTAGGTAGCCTTGCCACCGCTGAACAAGTACAAGGCAAACCACTGTCTTTTAATAATATTGCCGATGCCGATGCTGCCCTTGAAACCATTAAACTATTTACCAGCCAACCGGTCTGCGTAATTGTTAAACACGCAAACCCCTGTGGTGTTGCCACTGGGAAAGATCTTGCCGAGGCTTATCAAAGAGCCTTTGCAACCGACCCTACTTCCAGCTTTGGCGGCATCATTGCCTTTAATCACTCACTAGACCCAAATACCGCGCAACAAATACTCGAGCAACAGTTTGTAGAGGTGGTGATAGCGCCTGCAATTGAGACAGGAGTTGCTGAAGTTTTTGCCGCAAAACAAAATGTACGCCTGCTGGTTAGCGGGCAGTGGCCTGAGTCAGCCAGCGTCAGTTTCGATTTCAAGCTGGTCAGTGGCGGTTTACTATTACAAGATCGCGACCTGCATAGTGTTCAGCAAGGTGCTTGCAGAGTAATGAGCCAGAATAGCCCTAGTGAAAATATCTGGGCCGATCTGCTGTTCGCCTGGAAGGTCGCCAAAATGGTCAAATCCAATGCCATCGTTTTTGCTGCCAATGGGCAAACTCTTGGCATTGGAGCCGGTCAGATGAGTCGGGTAGATGCCGCCAAAATTGCTCGCTGGAAAGCCGCCGATGCAGGCCTCTCTCTAGCTGGTGCAGTAATGGCCTCGGATGCCTTTTTCCCCTTCCGTGACGGTATTGATACCGCAGCAGATGCCGGGATTAAAGCTATTATTCAACCCGGCGGCTCCATTCGTGATGATGAAATTATTGCGGCTGCCAATGAGCACAATATAGCGATGGTGTTTACTGGCATTCGGCACTTCAGGCACTGACTATGAAGGTATTGGTAATAGGCTCTGGCGGTCGTGAACATGCATTAGCATGGCGGCTGGCGCAATCTGCACGGGTAGACAAAATCTGGGTAGCCCCAGGCAATGCCGGTACTGCCGTTGAACCCAAGTGTGAGAACCTAGCGATCGCCGCTGACGATATCGAGCAGCTATTGTTGTTTGCTCAGGATAATGAAATTGACCTGACAGTAGTCGGCCCTGAAGCCCCTTTGGTTGCCGGTATAGTAAATCGCTTCAGCGCAGCAGGGCTTAAATGCTTCGGCCCCAGTGCATGGTGTGCCCAACTGGAAGGCTCCAAGGCGTTTGCCAAAGATTTTATGGCCAGGCACGCAATCCCGACTGCTGCCTATGGGGTTTTTAACGAGATTCCTGCGGCTATTGATTTTGTTCGCAAACAAGGCGCACCAATAGTTATTAAAGCCGATGGGCTGGCTGCTGGTAAAGGTGTGATTATTGCCCAGACCATAGCCGAGGCCGAACTGGCCATTGACAGCATGCTGGCTGGAAATGCTTTTGGTGAAGCCGGGCATAGAGTAATTATTGAAGAGTTCCTGACTGGCGAGGAAGCCAGCTTCATCGTTATGGCAGACGGCAAGCACGCCCTGGCGCTGGCAACATCTCAAGACCATAAAGCAGTTGGGGACGGCGATATCGGAGCCAATACTGGCGGCATGGGCGCATATTCCCCTGCCCCAGTAGTTACCGCCGCAATTAACGACCGAGTTATGCGCGAAGTAATCCAGCCAGTAATCAACGGCATGGCTGCCGAGGGCCACCCATTTACCGGCTTCCTTTATGCCGGCTTGATGATAGATTCTAGCGACGAATTTAAGGTGCTGGAATTCAATGTTCGTTTCGGCGACCCTGAAACCCAACCAATTATGCAACGCCTGTTATCTGATTTAAGTGCGCTATGCGAGGCGGCTATTGATGGCCGACTAGACCAGACGCAGGCGCTTTGGGACCCACGACCAGCACTAGGAGTGGTACTCGCCGCTGGTGGATACCCGGAAAGTTACGCCAGTGGTTTTGAGGTTGTTGGCCTAGATAACAACTTTGGTAAAGATGTAAAAATTTTCCATGCCGGAACCAGAATCAAGAACGACAAGACCATCACTAATGGTGGTCGGGTATTGTGTGTTAGCGCCCTGGGTGATAGTGTTTCCGCTGCGCGTGAGAGCGCCTACAGTGCCTGCCAGCAAATCCATTGGCAAGGCAGCTTCTGTCGTAGCGACATTGGTCATCGGGCAATTAAGCGCGAAGCTTGAATGGATGTCTCCCATATACTCGATGAACTAAACCCTGCCCAGCGGGAAGCAGTAACTGCCAGCAATAAGCACCTGTTGATTCTGGCTGGGGCCGGCTCTGGCAAAACCCGGGTATTAATCCATCGCATAGCCTGGCTGATTGAGGTTGAAGGGGTTTCGCCCATGTCTGTTCTGGCAGTAACTTTTACCAATAAAGCCGCCGGAGAAATGCGTGAGCGCACCCGCGAGCTACTAAATACTGATGTGCGTTCGCTCTGGATTGGTACATTCCACTCTATTGCCCATCGCTTACTACGCATGCACTGGCAGGAAGCCAGCTTACCGCAAACTTTCCAGATACTCGATTCAGACGACCAATATCGATTATTACGCCGCTTGATAAAAGATAGCGGCCTGGATGAAAAGCAGTGGCCAGCAAGACAAGCCCAGTGGTTTATCAATGCTCGCAAGGATGAAGGCCGCCGCCCCGACAATATTGGCGGTGAAAGCAACCCGATTACTGCCCAGTGGACAGATATCTACCGCATCTACGACAATCATTGCCAGCAAAGTGGGCTGGTGGACTTTGCCGAGTTATTACTCCGCGCTTTAGAGCTGATTCGCGATAACGAGGTATTGTTACATCTTTACCAGCGCCGTTTCCAACACATTCTGGTAGATGAATTCCAAGACACCAATACCATCCAGTACGCCTGGATACGCCTGCTGGCAGGTGCTCAAAATAATACTTTTGTGGTTGGCGATGATGACCAGTCCATCTATGGATGGCGCGGCGCCAAGGTTGAGAATGTGCAGCTTTACTTACGCGACTTTAATACCGCAAAAACCATAAAATTGGAACAGAACTATCGCTCCAGTGGCAATATTCTTCAGGCCGCAAATGCAGTTATTGCTAATAACCAAGGCCGCCTGGGTAAGAAGCTCTGGACTGAAGACGGAGATGGTGAGCCGGTGCTGTATTTTTCTGCCTTCAATGAAATTGATGAAGCGCGTTTTGCAATTCAAAAAATTCAAAGCTGGATGGATAATGGAAAGTCAGCCTCCAGTTGTGCAATTTTGTATCGCTCTAATGCCCAATCTCGCTTATTTGAGGAAGAGTTGCTAAAAAACTCTATCCCTTATCGGGTCTATGGTGGTCAAAGATTTTTCGAGCGCGCAGAAATTAAAGACGCATTAGCTTTCTTACGGCTGGTACATAACCCTGAAGATGACAGTGCCTTGGAGCGGGTAATCAATGTTCCCACTCGCGGTATTGGCGGGCGCACTATCGAAATTTTACGCCAACAAGCCGGGCTTGCAAGTTTGCCCCTATGGCAAACTTGCAAGCAGATGCTGGCTGAAAACCTGCTGGCTGCCCGCGCCAGAACCATGCTCTCCGGATTTATGGACATGATTGTGGTGCTGCGCGAGGAAACTAACGACTACACCTTGGGCAATCAAATGCAGGCAATTCTGGATGCTACTGAATTATCCCGGCACTATGATCGTGACCCCCCTGAAAAGCGCGAAACCCGGCTGGAGAACCTGCAAGAACTGGTGCGCGCTGCCGATACCTTCAGTCTACCGTTTGAAGATGAAGAAGCTGGGCTAACACCGATAGCATCATTCCTTTCCCATGCCGCACTGGAGGCCGGGGAGACTCAGGGAGAAAACTGGGAGGACTGTGTGCAGCTAATGACACTGCACTCGGCAAAAGGACTGGAATTCCCGCTAGTATTTCTGACCGGCATGGAAGAAGGCTTGTTTCCGCATAAACGCTCGGTAGAAGATGCTGGTAGTTTGGAGGAAGAGCGCCGCCTGTGTTATGTCGGTATGACCAGAGCCAGACAGCAACTAATTCTTTCAGCCGCAGAAGTCAGGCGGATGTATGGTAGCGAGAGCTACAATCGCCCTTCCAGATTTATTCGTGAGATACCCAGCGAACTAATTCACGAAATTCGGCCACAATTAAGTACCAGTAGACCAATGGTAGATAGCAGCCCTTATTCGCGTGCCAGTAAATTAATTGATGACTCTGCGCCCTACACCCTGGGCACACTAGTTCAGCACGGCAAGTTCGGTGAAGGCGTGGTGATTAACTTTGAAGGCTCTGGTGAACACGCTAGAGTACAGGTTAATTTTTCCACCGCCGGTGCCAAATGGCTGGTGCTAGCCTACGCCAACTTAGAGAAAGTTTAATGTCGCGTAAATGTACTGAAATCACCCTGGAAACCCGTAACGGCAAAATTGCCGGTCTACACTGGCCAGCCGCGAGTGCGATAGAAAATCCTGAACGAGTATTGGCGCTACACGGCTGGCTGGATAATGCCGCTAGTTTCAAACCACTGGTTGAGCACCTTCCTGCCTGCGAAATTGTAGCCATAGATTTCCCCGGCCACGGGCATTCAGACTGGCGGGCGGGGAAGCTTTGGTATCACTTTGTAGACTATCTCGAAGATTTATCTTTGGCAACCGCGCAGCTGGGCTGGAAGAAATTTCACCTGCTAGGGCATTCGCTAGGCGGAGCCATAGCCTGCCTCTGGGCTGCAGCCAGACCAGCAACCTTGCAATCTTTAAGCATTATCGAAGGTTTGGGGCCATTAACCGACAAGGCAGAGAACACCGCCCAACGGTTAGGCCAGGCACTAAGCTCACTGGAAAGCCTTGGAAACAAACAATTACGGATATTTGACTCAATCGAGCAGGCAGCGCTGGTGCGGGCTAAAAGCGGTGACCTGGAACTAGATCTGGCCAGAATTTTGGTTGAGCGCAGCCTCAACCCGGCAATCCCAGGACCCGGTTGGTGCTGGTCTACCGACCCTCGACTGATGCTTGATAACCCCAACCGTTTTACCGAACCACAAGCCTTGAGCTTAATGGCAGCTATCACTGCGCCGGTATTGCTTCTGCATGGAGACCCGCTGCCGGACTTTATAAATGTTGCGGCGATGAAAGAACGAATTACTGCTGCCCGGGTAGAAAAAGTAGTCTGCATTAAAGGCCACCATCACTTGCATATGCAGCACCCACAAGCTGTTGGGGTGGAAATTGCCAAGCATATTCGTAAGTATCAGCAAGGGTAAAATACGCCAGTGTTAGAGACAACACTGCCCCGAAAGACTAGTTTATTTGCAGTGCAATAAATATATTGCTTCAGTACTGTCCCGTTAACTGTTCAAGCATGAATTCTGGGGGCTCGCCTGAGACCTCCACCCGCATGGATGCGGGTGAAGAGCCCCCATGGTGTATAGACCAGACACATGGATGGGTTTACGGCGTGTCTCAGGCGAGCACCCGGGATTCATGTCCTCGGTGACAAAAACTGGTGTGCGCCAAACGATAGTAAGGGTTATCATCAGCTAGGCACAAAGTTAA
>JAJRYF010000083.1 GCA_024275935.1 Gammaproteobacteria bacterium
AACTCCAACAGCAGCTAGTTCACGCTTAAAAGTTGTACCAACTGAGACTGAATCAAAAACCGCATCTACCGCCACCCCTGCCAGGCGTGCGCGTTCATGCAATGGCACTCCAAGCTTTTCGTAAGTGGCCAGCAATTTAGGGTCAACATCATCCAGTGATTGTGGCCGGTCGGCATCAGATTTAGGCGCGGCATAGTAAGAGATAGCCTGAAAATCAATCGGCTCTATATCCAACCGGGCCCAATTTGGCGGAGTTAAAGTCAGCCAATGACGATAAGCAGCTAAGCGCCATTCAAGCAACCATTCAGGCTCCTGTTTATAGGCTGATATGGCTCTTACGGTAGCCTCAGATAAGCCGGGTGGCAAACCCTCGGTTTCAATATCGGTGACAAAACCATGCTTGTATTTAACTGCAACAAAATCGGCGACGCTATTTGGTTGTTCTGACATAGTCAAGCACCCAGTGTTCTAATTTGCAGGCCGGTAATCTGACGGGGGTTAAGTGGACTTGCCATTTCTGCCAACGATACCGCCGCCAGAGCATCTACAACTGCGGCAGATACTCGGCGCCAATTAGCGGTCATATCGCACACCGCCTGCTGCCCGCAAAGCCCATCTTCAATTAAACACTCAGTCATTGCTATTGGCCCTTCTATAGCCGCGATAATTTCAGCTACAGAGATATCATTACCATCGCGCTTGAGAAAATAGCCACCTTGAGCACCGCGAGCGGATTGCACTAAATTCTGCTGGCAAAGTATTTTCATTACCTTGCTAACAGTAGGTGCTTCAAGATGAGTTCTTTCAGCCAGCCTAATAGCACTGAACATAGAACCAGTTTGCAACTGTTCAGCAGAATACAAGCTGGCCAGCAACTGAATTGCATAATCGGTCATTTTGGAGATTCTTAACATCCGCATATAGTACCATGCTGGTACTGTATGGTATAGAAGTCATATAATGTTACGGCTCGGTACCGCAGAAAACTACTTAAACCTGAAAAGTATATCCAGCTGCAAGCGCTCAAAGTCACGGGGGTCGCCAGAGGAAAAATTATTCTGCGAATTGATATAAATAATTCCGGCACTCCAGTTCTTATCAATGCCGTAGTTAGCCCGGAATACATGCCCACGAACATCGGCACCACCACCGCCGAAATCTGAATCCGCAATTAAACCGAAAGTAGCATCTTTTTCCAGACTCTGATAGGCGTAACGCAAATCCCAGCTGCCCTTTTTACTGACTTTACCCAGGCGGAAACCTAAGCTGTAGCCGGTGTTGTCAGTCGGGGCCTCAGAATTGCGCAGATACTCGGCAAACACAATAGCCGGTAAGCCAAAGAGCTTGAAGTTAAGTTCGGCGAAGGTATCGAGTACATTATAGTTGTAGCGATAAACCCCAGGAATAAAACTCGCACTATTACCGAATAAATCACCATCACCAAAAAATGAGGAACGCCCCTTGGTGTCGAAAACATAGTAACCAGCCCCTAGCTTGAGTTTAATATTATCGGCCGGTTCTAACAGCACCCCACCTTGGAGCATATAGGAAAATGAAGTTCCTCTACGGCTGTCACCCTCAAGCCATGTACCCAGCGAATTCACAAAGAGGCGTTGGTTCTGCCAGCGTAAGTTGGCCCCTTCCGGACGCCAGTCAGAGTCCCACAAGATTGAGTGTCCACCTACCCTTAATATTGGATTTCTGAATTTGCCGCCACCAATATTAAGATTCGGAGTTGCTGACCAGTCAAAATATGCCAAGTCCAGTTTTAGCTCTTTAGTAGTGCCCACAGAGCCCAAAGATTGATTGCTGGAAGTCGGGTTTTCTGAGCCACTGACAATCCCTATTCCAACTTCTGTATTTGGAGTGACATCAGCAACTAAGTTTGCCCGGGCGCGAATCCGCATGCGGTTTCTACTTTGATCACCCTCGGGGTTTATAAATTCATAGCGAGGCCTAAAATCACCCTGCCAACGAATCCGTTCAGCCCAGGAAGCTGCATCTGCGCGCTTTTCTATGTGCTCAAGTTTTGTCTCCATCTCGACGGCAACTTCCATACCCTCTGCTTTGGCGGTCTGTAATTTTTGGTTTTCCAGAGTTAGCTCGGTGTTAGTCTGTTGCAGCCTGGCATTATCTTTCTCCAGGTTATCCAGTCTCTCGCTCATAAGCTGAACTTGTTGCAATAACTGCTGAAATTGCTTATCACTTACAGCTGCATAGGAAGTGATACTGGAGAGTCCCAATAATAAAACTGAAATTGCTAACTTCATATTATTTCTCATTAAAGCACGACATTTTTAGAAAAACAGATACTAACTATACGGTTTTGGTCAAGCCTGCCAATACCCCAGCGTATTATAACTACTGAGCATAGGGAAACAGTAATTATTCCACCCCGCTGTGCACTTAAAACCGACCCCATATTTTGTGTGGCACATAGTTTACATATAAACAACAAGTTAGCCTAAGCTTCCTATTTATCGCTGGTTGGGCTTTGTTCCACTTACCCAACCTAAAAAAAGAAAATGAACCGTTAATTACACGAAACAACGCAAAGCACATAAGCACGCCATTCTTTTTGCGCTCTAGCGCAGTCTGCAACGATAGCTCTCTTGCGGTATAGTATTAGTCATAACTGCAAGGAATATAC
>JAJRYF010000084.1 GCA_024275935.1 Gammaproteobacteria bacterium
TGGTGCAGCAAATAGCTGACCCGCTCCCATAGCAATTAGCAGCGTTAGGAATAATGACTTTTGTTTCAAATTTTTCATAAAATATTCTTTTTGTTTAATACTGATTTTCAGTATTCGGGGTTTTGTAAACATATTAAGGCAATTGGCCTTCTGAAAAAACCGGTGATTGCATTCTCATTACAGACTGTGAAGTTACCGCGACATAATAGTTCCTAGATCCAGCAAGACCTCCAGCAAATGTTACCGCGTTGCAAACTCTCTGTTCCGCACTAACAGCACCAAAATTTAATATGGTTCGATATACAAGCTGATCTAAACCAGGGGTAAGCAGGCGGTGACACCATAGCGTCTTTATCTTTAAAATATTTGCATCCTGGATAGTAACTTCCCTCTGCGTGCCGTCTATGGTTACCGTCTCCAATTCTGGATTGCGCCAATATAAGTTATCATTCGGGATGACAAACCGACTCTTGGGTCTCAACTCTCCTGCCAACTGTACATTCACTCGTTCTCTAAATTCGGTAAATGTAGAATTTGTCGGAGCTACTATATTTACAGCGTCTGTAGATCCTGGCATCGACTTTATTAACGCCAAAGAAGCTCTAGCTCGAATCAATGCCTGCTGGAACGATATAAGGCCTGTGCTTGCCTTCATATATAGAGGCACCATTCCTTTTGCCAACGCAGACTCGATTGCGCCAAGCCGGGCATTATTTAAAGTTCCCGCTCGAACAGCTTCAAAAGTAGCCAGATTTAGAGTAGCTTTTGCTCTGTAAGCATAACTATACTCAATAATTCCAAATAAAATAAAGAAAAACACCGGCAAGGCAATAATCGCCTCTACCAATACCGAGCCTTGTTGGTGTCTTATCTTATATCTGCTCTCACGCATTGCCATCATGACTCTCCTGAGCTTACTCTCTGGCTCAACTTTTTCCTCAAAGCACCAAGCCGCTCAAAATATGGGTTGTCTGGGGTAATTTGTGTTGCGCCTATTTTTAATGCAATATCAGCCTGCTTGATTCTGGTCAAAGCTAGGTTGTACCAAGCACGACCATTTTCTTTGTCATAAGTAACAGTTTTCTCATAAGCTCGTACCGCCGCATCATACTGGCCGGTACGGTAGTATATGTTGCCTAACTTAAACCAGGCATCAGATAAATTGGGGTGCATTTCCAGTATTTTATGTAATGAAGCCTCTGAATCACCCAAACGACCTTCATTGTAGGCAATAAAGCTTTCTTCTAGCTGTAACTCCAGCGCACTGGGTTTGCTTGCTACTCGGTTGGGTGATGACCCAGTAGTTGCTACGCAAGCAGGCAGCAACAACACCACTAGGATAAGCATGCAGATACGGGTTAATATAATCATTTAAACTCCCATCTCAATTGCATGCCCGGCTGCAATTGGTGCTTGTTTATACTGCCTTGTTTCACCTCTAAGGTGATGTTGGAATCTGAGGACATAGCAAGCCTCCATGGTTTTAAAGACCGCACACAGCGAATAATTTCACCTAAAGAGTCGAGAAAAATCAGATCAATTGGAAACCGCATACCCAGCATATGAATCGAATTGCATTTCAAAAAAAGCAGGCCTTCAAGCTCCGTCATTTCTGGCCGACCCAACAAACCCTTGGCTCTTGAAAAAAAGTCAGTAGGCATCAGCACTTCAGAAAAAATCACTTCTTCTGATTTTGCCTTGTAAACTCTGCAGCGTTTATATTTCATACATATACTTCATGGCTATCAAGAACCCAAGGATCGCAAAAGTCGTTGGAAAGATAAAAGCAACCAGCGGAAATATCAACTTTACAGGTGCTTCCAAAGCTAGTTTTTCTGCCTGTTGGAAGCGCTCAACTCTGCGTTGATCCGCTTGTATTTGCAAAATATCGCCCAAACTACTGCCGGTCTTTTCCGCCTGGGCTATAGCCGAGGCGAAGTTGTTAACTTCTTTTAAGTTTACCCGCTCGGCCATAGACTTAAACGCCCGCACTCTGGATTTGCCTGACCTGATTTCACGCAAAACCAACATAAATTCATTTTTTAAGGGGCCAGCCGGACCCTTATCTGTGGCCTGCAGCATTGCTCCACTAAGATTTAAACCTGATTGAACGGCCATAGTCAAATAGTCCAGATAAACCGGCAAGGCTTTTATGATTTTTATTTCGCGTTTCTTTTTCCTGTCACTAAGTGTGATCAAAGGGAAGAAAAACCAAATAGAGCAAACATAAGTGGCACAAAGCCTGGGTCTGCATCAAGCATCAGGTAACCTGTCCAGGATGCCAGCCCAAAAAACAAAGAAGAAATTAGTTGCAGACCGAAGAACTGCTCTGGATCCATAAGGTAAATTAATTCAGAGCGCTGAAGTAACAATTTTTGTCTTTCCAAATACTCAACGCTTAAATATTGTCCTATGTGGTAAGCAAAGACATTAATCAAAGGCCACAGTAGTTTCAAGCCAGGTGGTACAGGATCCATATATTCCCTGTCTTCATCTGGCACTTCGCTACGGATTCTGCTTACTGAGTAGATAAGTAAACCGGTAGCGATTGCCACTATCGCTGCAATTGCATATTTGAAAATATCACTAAACATCTATATTCACAATCTTGCGGATAAAATAATACCCGATGACCTCCATAAAAAACACAAAGGCAAGTACCATCCAGCCAATGGGTTCATAGAATATACGGCCCATCAGAACCGGCTCAAGTTGATACAACGCTAAACCAACAAGTATCGGCAACAAGGTCATAACAATACCCTGCAAGCGCCCCTGTGAGGTCAAGGCAACAATCTTTCCTTCCATTTCAATCTTACGCCGAATCATATCTGCTAGCCTATCCAGAGTTTCTGCTAAATTGCCACCAATTTCTCTGGAAATCATCATCCCGGAGGTAACCAAAGAGAATTCTTCAGCATCAATTCTATCGGCCATTCCGCGCAGAGCATCATTAAAATCAACCCCCATGCGTAGCTCACGCAAGAACAAGGAAAACTCCTGAATTAACGGCCCCTTATCCTCCTCAATTGCAACTTCAAGCGCCTGGTTCAGGCTGGTACCAGCTTGCATAGAACGGGAGACGGACAACAAGAGATCTGGTAAGTGTTGAACGATATTAGCCTTGCGCTTTTTCTTGAAATAATGCAGAAACATGCGCGGCAAATATAGCAATACCACTGCAACAATAACTGCCAAAACCCACAAACCGCTATAAAGCCAAACCAACAAGGCACCAACTACTACCAAAATCATATTCATAGCCAATAATTTTTCTGGCTCAATAAACAAAAACATGGCCGCAAAGTCATTTTTGGCAGTGTCTGCCATATCACTCTTATATTGTGATGAGGCCGACCTGAAGGAGTTGATAAAAACAATCGCAAACATAGTGGCAACTATAGCAAATAGCAGCGATATTAATATCATTACGCTGCCGCCCCTTTATCAAAAACACTTACATCTACAGGAATACCCCGGGCAGTTAGCTCTCCATAACATCTTGGCACCAATCCGGTGGCAAGAAACCCTCCTTGCACTTTGCCTTCAGCATCATAACCAGCTTGTTGGTATTTAAAAATTTCACCCAGTTGCACCCTGCCACCATCAATGCCGGTAACCTCAGCGATACTGGTGATTTTACGCGTGCCACAACTAAAGCGAGTCTGTTGCACAATAATATGCACTGCAGAGGCAATTTGCTCGCGAATAGCAATTGATGGCAAATCCATGCCCGCCATCAACACCATAACTTCGATTCTGGAAATACAATCGCGAGGGCTGTTAGCGTGCGCCGTGGTAAGCGAGCCATCGTGGCCGGTGTTCATCGCTTGCAGCATATCCAAAGCTTCACCCCCGCGACACTCGCCAACTACAATCCTATCTGGCCGCATGCGCAAGCAATTCTTGACCAGGTCGCGAATTTCCACAGCCCCCTTACCTTCCTGGTTAGGCGGGCGAGCTTCCAGTGCCACCAGGTTGGTCTGGTAAAGTTTAAGCTCAGCCGAGTCTTCAACCGTAACTATTCGTTCATGCTCAGGTATGTAGTTGGATAATATATTCAGCAGGGTTGTTTTTCCCGAGCCTGTTCCGCCAGAGACCACAATATTTTGTTTATATTTAACCGCATTCTGCAAAAACTCCATCATAATTGGGGTTGCCGAACCAAAGCCAACTAAATGCTCACCGGTTAATTTCTCTTTCATAAACTTACGAATCGTGATGCAGGGACCTTTCAGTGACAAAGGTGGAATCACGGCGTTTACCCTGGATCCATCCTTCAGGCGGGCATCGACCATAGGCGAACTTTCATCTATTCTTCTACCCAATGGGGCAACGATTCGTTCTATCGCAAAGATCACTGCTCTATCATCTGAAAACACTATATCCGACTTACTTATTTTTCCCTGTTTCTCGTAAAAGATCTCATCGGCTGCGTTTACCATGATTTCGCTGATATCATCTTGCATCAGGAGATCCTCTAACGGCCCCAGACCTATAGCCTCTGACAGCACGCGCTTGACTATCCCTTGCTTATCCAACTGCCGGGGAAAGCCGGGGAGGTCATTTACCACTTCATTCAGTAGTTTTTTGGTTAGCTTCTCAAGCTTGTCATCTGACATCCCATGAACATTAACCCGGCGCAAATCCATTTGTTGTAATAGTGCATCATGCACTTTCCCTTGCCACTCTCTGGCAAGCAACACTGCCCGCTCTTCAGCCGTGAGAGCCTTTGCTGTAGTAGTGACCTTATCTGCTTTTTTTACCTTCGGCTTGGCTTTTCCTTGCTTCTCAACCTGCTCTTCACTGATTGGCTCTCGCCCGAATACTCGTTGCTTTCCCTGCGCTTTCTCTTTTATCTCGGAGATGGAAGAGGCAACAGCAATACTGCCAGCTTTAGCGATATTTGTAACTTTTGAAAAGAAGCTCAAACTTTGGTTTTCAGAAGTATTATTGGCCGGGTTTTGCGGCGTATCACCTGTAGCTGGTTGAGTTTCTGCAACAGGGTTTGTGGCCTTAGGTACACCAAGAGACTTTACTTTTATATTGTATGAGTGAATGCTTATTTCATCGCTTTCCTGAAGCGGTCCATACTCCATTATTAACTCCCCGTTTACCCGTGTTTCAAGGCCTTTTTTTTCTTCAAGGTGCTTGATATAAACGCCATCGTCTTTTTTTTGCAACAAAGCATGCCTGGCGGCTACTTTCCAGCCCTGCAAAACCACAAAACAATCGTTATCCTTGCCCACCACACACTCTTCCTGATTACACATCAGGTCGCCTACACGCATCCCGCCTTGAGTATGAACCGAGATTTCAAACATTTATCTAATCCAGTAATTCATCGTCAATATAGCCTTCGCGCACGCCATGAAGCTCATCGAGATGTCTGCTCATAAGCGCACTTGGAAGGTTGTTGCTGCCATCAGCCGCAACTACTTCTGGGGTTACCAAAACTAGTAACTCATTTCTGTTTTCAAGCACCTCTTTTGATCTAAAAAGGGCTCCAAAAAAGGGGATATCTCCCAACAAGGGCACCTTGTTTAGTCTTCTTGTATCGAATACAGAAAGTAGCCCTGAGATAACTATAGTATCACCACTTTTTACATTAATTACCGACTCAGTATTTCTGGTTAAAACCCCTGGCACTCCATTCACTGCAGAGGCAAAATCGATAGAACTAACATCAGATGAAATCTTGACCAAGATATTATCCTGTTCATCTACCACCGGCAGAATATCGAAAAGAATCCCATACTCCTTGAACATCACCCGTGCGTCACCCAGCGATGTTGAATAAACTACAGGAAACTCACCGCCTGAATGAAATTTAGCAGACTCTCCACTGCGAGTTACCAGGGTTGGTTCAGCTAGGGTCCGACCTGAGCCATTCTCCTCTACTAGCTGGATTCTGGAGGCCAGAGTACCGGCAAAGCCAATGTACGGTAAAAAAAATGGCTCGTCCAACCCAACCCCTGACAAAGCATCTTCCCAGTCAAAGTCATCACTCGGAACAATCCCATAAACATCATTTTGAACCAAGGCACTCGCTACACCAATAATTGGTCCACTCATGCTTTGGCCCCACTTTATACCCAGCTCCTTTTTAAAGCGCTTGTCGATCTCCAGCACCTGTAGTCGTACCTTTATCATTTTCCTAGGTAAAAACTGTTTAATTTTTACCAAGGAAATTACATTTGGAACCGCCGATATCAATTCTTTAAAGCGCTCTGCCTCTTCTGGGGGAATAGTACCTTCCACAACAATAAAATTATCCTTGGATCTGAGCGCTACCCCCGGATACGAGCTTATTAAGGAATTAACCAAACTTTCTTTAGCCAGAATATTTTCCTGAAGAATAGTTATTCGGTAAACCAGAGTTCTCTCTCCCGGCTTCCAAATTTGCAGGTCAGTTTCTCCTGCGGCCTTTGGAATAAGCAGCAACTGCCCATTCTCAAGCACAGTAGAGCCTAGTATTTCATCTCTGGCAATAGCAATACGGACAATTTCACCAACATCCATAGCCTTGACGGAGCCAACATGCAAACGGATAACTTGTATCTCATCGGTATCTTGCTGCCCCAAAGCACTAAATGCTGGCACAAGCAAGCAGAAGAATAAAATACTAGACTGAATAATTTTTTCTCTTTTTACTAACACTAAAATATAATCCTTTTATAAACTGATGCAACACAAAATAATAGTTAAGCAGGGTTCCACTTGGCTTACTGGCTGGCTTCTACCTCAACACCTATTTCATTATTACTATCTGCTGGTACCGGCACCAGAATCTCTTGGGCCAAAGGCACACTCTTCATAAACGCTCTATCCTGATTAGCTTGAATAACGGCTGAACCTATCTGTTGATGAAGCGGCACAAGGCTGCCACTTGCAACCCGACTAGCCGCATAATATGCATAAAAACCAGTTGCTGAGTTACTCAAACCAAGGGATGCTAGTATGCCTTGGTTAATCGCTTTGATGCTTTTGCTTTCTTTATCCTCAGAGTTGCGTAGCATAAAAACAAACTCACCAGTTACTCGCGCCATTTCTAGCTTGGCTGCATCCATCACCCGCACAGCAACCGTTACACTACCGTAACCATCATCATCGCTTGCTCTTGGCCGGATAAAATCCTGCTCTTTAGAGCGCAGAGACCTGGGGCCAAGCGCAATAATCTTAACCTTTTGCAGCAACGGCATAAGTATCTTATCTGTACTACTACTGCCGCCACCAACACTAACACTGCCCGGAACCTGCGGCCTCGGCAAGTCCATAAGCAAGAAAATATCCACAAAATCCCCTGCAGTAAGCATATAGGCATCCGTAGCAAGCTCATCAATTTCTATAGTGACGGCGCGCTCCCCAACCTCAATTAATTCGGAAAATCGTGCAACTACACGACCGGCCATAAAGTGAGCTAAAAGCGGCTCTCCTTTGGACATCGGTCGTTCCAATACATGCCCCTGAAAGTCGCCGAATATATCAGGAGTAACCGCAAACTGTGAGACATGTTCACCTAGTAACTCTACAACCGCCATATTTTCCGGGCCGACAACATCACCAGGTGCCAAATTAGTTGTTGCCACCACAACTCTTACCATCGCGCCAGCATCTTTACCCAACAACGAGTCGCGTAGTGCAGCCTCTTTGTTTACCAGATATTTACTGGTTAAATAGAATGCTCCGATCCCGATAAGTATCGCAATCCCCAGCAACCCCCAAGAGCCTCCAAGGCTTTTTTTGTTTTTTTTCGTTGCCATAAATACCCTTTCTGTTAATCAATTAAGTAGTCTTTCCATTTTTCGATATTTCCTTTACCGCTAATAGCATACTCATAGCCAGCGTAATCTTTTTTTATGGCCTCTGCTAATAGTTGCACCGCACTCTTGCCATTAAACATTGGTGCCAGCAAGCCGACCAGAAACGCCATCAAACCCATAATATAGCTAATGGTGGCAACGCCTTTCTGCCTGTTCGTAAAGATTATTTGCTGTTTCACTTTCTCACCTGCACTGCTACGATTAAGGTCTTGTTGTTTTGGGTAGTGAAGGCCATATTCAACTCATCCCTACCCTTATTCATTATTAGTGCGGATGTATCAAGCTTGCGCCCAGAAGCAATAGTGTTTTCAGCCAGCTCTATCCAGCCTTTTTTATTAAAATGGCGACGGTAATAGCGCAGGTTATCAGCCACGCTTTTGGTATTTTCAATTACCAGTGTGCGACTACGCTTGCCGGAATCATTACCCGTAATATCATTAATCACTACTGAAGAGCCAGGCATCGGGAAGCCCTTGCCGCGAACAAATTTCTTTTTAAGTGTTTTAAGGTCACTGATAGAAAGCAGTCCAGTAACACTCAGTGGGTTATCTTCTCTGATTTGCACCACATATAAAAAGCCATCATCGGCATAAGAGAGAATATTCCACGGCACCACTTTGGTCTGTTTGGCCTTGCCAGACCAGAGCTCCTGGTAAAACTTTTCGATCTCGGCAACAGGCTTGGAAGACTCGAAAGTATATGTCTTCATATCAAGACCATTCAGCGTCATTTTATCAGCCACTATTGAAAGCTGCATAAAGTCTGGAACCTTAAATACCGGCATGCTCCAAGCAGTAATTGTTGTCAGGAGAAGCATAAAAAACAATAATAGAGAAAGTTTTTTCATCATTAACACCTCGGCTGTGACTGTCCGCGAGAGGAAACAACAGCACCCAGCACCTGGTTAGGAACCTGATCTGCATCAACTTTTGCGAACACTAGGCAGTTTTTCGCAACATCCTTTGCAAACGGTATGAGAGTGTTGAATAGTTCATTTCCTGCCAATTTCTGAGCAAAGTCTAAAACTCGGTTATTTAATAGCTCGGTAAGGGTAAGCCCACGAACCAGCTTTTCATTGTGATCTAGCCCTCCTGCCCCCCAGCCATCCGCTAGAAGCGTGTGATCCCGGCTGAATTTTATATCTATACCGGCGAATGCATCAAACCATATGGGTTCTTTAACATCCATTGTTATTTTGCTGGTATACAAGCCATCGGTGTTTAAATCGAAACCTCCCACCGCACCTAAAGCACTTACTACGCCACCGCTAAAGGCTGCGAACCCACCCGGTACAGCATCGCCATCTCCAGAATTTGCTGAGTTACTAACGAACTGACCACTATTAGCACCTTGTGGCTCTTTAAACAAAGCTTCATGACTGGCTGCCCCGGAGTTATCTCGGTTCATAAAATAACTCATGTAATCCAGATCTTCGCCGCCGTTACCAGAATTCTGTTCACTATGGATTGGCTCATCTCTGCCGGAAAAAATCCTGGCCTGGGTTTCAAACCCAATTTGAGTGTTGGATTTTTGTGCAACAAAAGCACCGATACCACGAGCACCATCCGCAGTGGTAGAATCAGGCGCAAACCAGGCTGTACGCTCCCAAGCGGCATAACGAGCTGCTACTTCAACTTTTTGCTTGGTATCGATATATTTGCCCAACAACGGCGTGAGTATAAACAAGGGCACCAACACCAGCGTGCCAACGATAATTACCTCTACCATTACCGAGCCAGCTTGATTCCGGTTTACTTTACTGTTAATTTTCATAGACAATGCCAACCTCAAATGCTCCGATGCTAAGCTCATCCAAGCACACAGTCCCTGCAGACCACAAGCCTGAGCTTAAACGCTCTTAAACACTTATAAGTAACTGGCGGGAAGCCTAAAACTATAGGCTCCCCGCCTTACCTTAGTCAGATAGTAGCGTAACCTTCTTAACTATGCTGTACTTGCAGCTAAGGCGTGCTACCATCTACTGCTGTTTCACTGTAAGTACCAAGGGTGACATCTGCCTCAGCCATATCTACCGCAGCATTTCCTGCATCAGTAGCTGTTTGTAACGATGCACTTGAGCTTTCACCACCCATTTCGTTGGCCATACCAGCAACTTGGTTACGAATAGTCTTACCAAACAGGGTATATGCGCCGATGGCGGCAATTGCAATAAGGGCAGTGATGATGATGTACTCTGTCATCCCTTGACCAAGTTGAAAGCGTTTAGGCTTAAATTGACTCTTCATTTGTATCTCCTTATTTTGAATGAAAATAACTAGTTCTTACCATCACTATCTCTACTATGTGCTATACAAAATTTTTGCTTAAAGGGTTACAAGAAACCATAAGTTCTGTATAGCATGGTACACAGTAACATACTCTTTGACAAAAATTGACAAAAATTGACAAAAATTGACAAAAATTGACAAAAACTGTTAATTTTCCTCTAATAAGCAGTCTGGTTGAGAATCATTATCACCTGCCCGCATCACTCATAATTTATATGGGTACTATTCAGGGCCTAAACCAGAGCTGTACCCCATTCATAGAACAGGTTAGAACCTGAAATAAGGCGTTATTTTCTGTTTTATACTATCAACAACATGAGGAACAGAAAATGAGCAGAAAGCGTAGAGCACATTCACCATGCTTCAAGTTAAAAGCAGCCTTGGCTGCCATCAAGGGTGATGAAACCTTGGGTGAACTATCCAGGCGATATCAAATTAATGCAAATTTAATCGTCAAATGACAACACTGCTAATGGAATGGTCCACCTCTCCCATAACGGCTTCAAATGAGCGATGATGTAAATTCCAAACCAAACATCAACAGAGAGAGATAGACCATGAAGAATCATACCGTAAAAAGAACCGTAAAAGTGTTAGGAATTGACTTAGCAAAAAAGAGTTTTCAGCTACATGGAGTGGATAAGCACCAACATATTGTTTTGACTAAAAAATTAACCCGGGCCAAATTGAAAGCATACATTGCTCAAA
>JAJRYF010000085.1 GCA_024275935.1 Gammaproteobacteria bacterium
AGGCAAAGCTCTGCACGATATTTTCTAGCCCATTAACCTCGATAAGATTACCACGGGTCAAGCCGTCGACTTCATCGTGGGTATAACTAACGCTGCGCCCATCGCTGGTGGTAGCCTCCAGCAGCCGACCGGTGGTCTCGTTATAGCTAAAATCAACAAAATAACCGGTTAAATTGCCATCTTTGCCCCGTTCCTGGATGCGGGTAAGCCGATAAACATAGGCAACGGTCATTGGTATGCTTGGATTGACAGAAAAAGGCGAGGTGCCGGTTAAGGGCAGCTTGCCGCGGGGATCGTAAATATATTCGTGTTGTTGGCCTTTGTTGTTTTCTGAAAGTATCAGCCGACCTTGAGAATCATAAACATCGCGTTTGCCATTGTAATAACGAAAATCAAAGCTACCATCGGGGTTTTCCAGCAAGCTTCCCTGCACACTGTTGCTGGTGGTTTGGTAGGCACCGCCGGTAAATATAAACTGGTGGCGGCGGCCACAGCCAGCGCGGATAATAACCGAGTTATCCGGGTATTCAAACAAGCGCCGGTCGTGGTCAAAAGCCCAGCCATAACCCAGCGGGCTGTCATAGCTGGTCTGGCTATCATAACGGCGGGTGATATTAATGGGGTAAATGCCGCGGGCTGAAAGATCAGCATAGCGCAGGCGCTCAGCACCGGATAAATATGAAACCGGCTTACCCGAACTGGGGTCATCACAGCACATGGTTTTGCTATCGCAATCTGGTGGCGGTGGTTCGCCGCCACCACCTGTGCTGGTTCCACCAAAGTCATGCGCCCATAATGGCGAGAATATCAATAGGCCAAATACAAGAACGAGTATTTGGGTAAGGCTTAGGTATCTTGAATAGCTGGTCATTGCTTCTTCCCCGATTGATCTAGTATACCTTCCAGGCGTGCATATTCCGCGAAGGCTTTATCGGCAGCCGTATCGGCACCTAGTTGTTGCAGTGCTTGGCCCAGTTTAAGTTGTAATACCGCCAGTTTTGCCTGGGTAGGTGTGGCTGCCAGGGCTTGTTGATACCAGCCTTTGGCGCTTTCCCAGTCGCTTAGCTGCCGGGCTAAATCACCTTGAAGCTCCAGGTATTGAGCATTGCTGGAATGGTTATCAGTTAATTTATCCAGCAGACGCAGGGCATCTGCTAGGCGTTTCTCGTTAAGATACAAACCTACCAGCTCAAATTTCGCCAAGTGGTTACTGCTGTCTTGCGCCACGGCCCGTTGGTAATGTGAAATGGAAGTTTGGCCTTTTTTATGCGCTGCTTCAGTTTTTTCTATTGGGTTTTGGGCTAGCAAGCCGGGGGCAATTATCAACAAAAAACTGCTTAACAAGAAGGCGCGGGTGTTTCTGGCCATTGTTGCCGCAAATGGTTCAGTCACTAATGGTTCAGTCACTAATGGTTGAGTCGCTAATAGTTCAGTCGCTGGGTTTGTTTTAGTTGTTAACATTAACTTCTACCGTCACCATGCCAAAATTGCCTTCATAACCGCGTAAATTAGCGGTGATGTAATGGCTGCCGTTGTTTGCTTTGGTGGTATCCCATACCCAGGTAAAGGGCAAAAACCCAACTTCGTTTTCAAATGTAAAGGCACCATCAATAAAAAATACTGGCTCAAACCGACGATCCAAAATCCTTTGTTTATCTTTGGCATTGACTTGCATACGCACAGGAACCTGCCCGGATAACTGTGGAATACCATTTTTCAGTTTGGTATTTTTGGGAAGTTCCAAGTAGATTTCGACATCGCCACGACCTTCCATAGCTTGCTGGGAGTGAAAATGCATGCGCTTAGGCTGCGTTTGGGTAACAACACGCCGCTGTTGCGGCCAGCTCATGGTTTTTAGCCACTGTGCAGTCTTGGGGCTAGCACCTAGCAAAATAACATTACGACCCAGGCTAAAGCCATCGACAATAATTTTTAGTTTGGGGTGGCTGGATAAATCCATCGCCTGGGATTTATCCCAGCCATCCCAAGGTTCTTGATTCAGTCCAGCTGGTCTTGGCACCCAATCAATGACTGTTTTAAGCAAGGGGCCAAAATTTTGCAAGCCAATGCGGATATTAACCCTGGCAGCTTCCGGCAAGCGATAGCGCAATACTTTTTCTTCTGCATCCCAGCTGATATCAGTAATGGTTACATCTGCGCCCCAACTGCTGTCGGTAAGGTCGTGGATAACAGCCTCACCTGTAGCTGCTTTTGCTGCCAGTGTATAGCGGTAAGCTTCTGCTGGTAGTAACTTGCCAGCTTGGTCTTTTCCGGCCCACTGAAAGCTGTGTGCGCCAGCCGCCAGCTCTGCTTGGCTGGCTATTTGCCGCACCAGCAGGTCACGCCCATCGTAGATTTGCAGGGAGACTTGTGCTGGTGCAGACAACTGGTAATGGACATTTATCAACTCGCCATTAGCTGGCTCAAAACTTTGTTTATCTAGGCGCACTTGAGTGATTTCCAGAGCCTGAGCAGAACTGGCAGGTACCAGCAGCAACAAACCCAGCAATGAACCAAATAATAAACCCATAAAACGCAACATTATTGTACTTCCCGGTGGCAACAAACAACTGGAAAACGAGCACCTTTGGCATGCCGGGTAAGTTGTTTGAGGGTGTTGGTTTGTAAATCTAGTTGCCAGATGTTCATGCCGCCACCGCGAGAAGATGAAAATACCAGTGCTTCACCGCCAGGTAGCCAACTGGGGCGTGCGTCTAGAGCTGGATTGTCCGTGAGTTGGCGGGCTGGTTCCTGCTCTGGTTTAAGCCAGATTTCGTAATTACCGGAACGGTTACTGGAAAACGCTAATTGACCTTTCTGGTGCTTTTTCGGGTGATTTTTTGGACGAGGAGCAATATCAAAGTTATATAACTGCTTAACGGTTAGCTGCTGGGTGCTTTTGCTGGCAACATCCAAACGCCAGATATCGTGCGCCTGGTCACCATCACCAGAAAGAAAATAAATAAACTTGCCGTCTAAACTCCAAACTGGCTCATGTTGCATATGCTGCATTTGGGTGATTTTGCGCAGATTGCTGCCATCGGCAGCGGCCAACCAGATGTTGTTATCATCAAGGCTGTCTGAGGTGCTTAGGGAAAAAACAAAAGTCTTACCATCGGGGCTAAGCATGGCATCCAGCATACCGTGTAATTCGGTTTTAATTTCAGTTGGCTGTTGGCGTTTTAGTTCAACCCGGTACAGCTTGCCATCGGCAGCATTAACAAACAAAGCTTTACCATCCGGATACCACGACAGGCGGGTTTTATCAAAAGTCGAAGAGGTTATTTGTTGGTTGTTTTCACCATTATCATCCATCACCCAAGCTTGCCAAAAATCATTATCATCTACGGCCAGGTAGGCGATATCTGCAAAAGCCAGCATAGGGCTTAGAGCCAGCAACATGGTACATATGAGTTTTGTACATACGAATTTATTTATTCTGCTCATAGGTAAATTATTGTCCAATTTGAACCACCCCCCGGTAGAGACTGCTTTGCCCGGAGGCTACGCTAGTGGCTTCAATACTAAAGGTATAGGCACCTTCTTCAGCAACTTGAATATTATTAGTATCGGCCAGGTCGTAGCCAAGCCACTCAACCACATGATCCAGTGGTTCGCCTAGTCCATCCTTGGCAGATTGCGCCTGGTCAGCCAACAAAACAATAGCTGCCGGGTCGGCAGGGTCACTAATGCCTGGGGGTAATAGCTTGAATGTTACACTCGAGTCTTGATCAATGCGGTAGGTGATATTGGTGAATTGATCATAGCTGTGGATGATGTAATAAGGGTCGGATTTGACTTCGATATTGGGCGAGAGGCCATTGCCGGTGATGGTGGGTTTGGCGCCTTTTACTACAACAGCATTGGGTTTTAGGTCTTGTGGTGCACTAAAATAGATATTGACATCCCCACTTACAATATCACCATTTGAATCACGACCATCCCAAGCTAATAAATTGTTTCCCGCATCATAAGGTTCTAAATTTATCGGATAAAACACATCTCCTCCAGAATGGGTTACCCGCATCCTTATCAAACCCAATGTTTCCATGTCATAGTTAACTTTCCAGTATTCGTTTTGGAAGGTGTTATAAGCCAACGGGATAGACCCGGCACCAGAACCCACACCAGTCGCTGCTGGATCCCAGACAAATTGACTGCTGCCATCGGTTACCGTTAATACCAGCTTGTATATATCATCAGGCAGTATATTGCCAAACTGATCCCGGCCATCCCATGTATAGGTGTATTGACCAGGGCTGGGGTGGTTCTGGCTGTCGGTGTACAGCAGCGTGGTTCCATTGGCTTGGTACACCTCCAAGACACTATCAGTTACTGTGTATGTACTGAAGAAAAGCACAGCCTCCTCATTTCCGTCCTGGTACGGGTTAATTACGCCGCTTGTGATACGCACAGCAGTTGGCATCAATGAAGGCTCCCCTTCTGGTCCGTCTAGAAAGCCGACATAATCAACCCAAGGCCTAGAAGGTGTGAAGTCAGAACGATCATGGATTTTTTGTGCGATTACGACCTGATCGACTGTGCCCCACCAGTTGCCTCGTGCGTCCAGAACAGCATCAGCGGCATCAGCAAAATTGACTGCGTAGTAGTTATAATCTGTATTGGCATAGATAGAGTTTTCCGTAGCTATCGGCTGGGGATTGGTTGCCACATCATTGTTGCCCCACACATAAATACCATTCTGGTTAGCCGTAATCTCATTACCTCCTGCGATTAATGGCGAGGAACCAGCAAGAATATAAATTCCGTTAAAATTATTATGAATATAGTTATTGCTGATGACTTGCGGAGAGGCATTTGATAGCGACAGTCCAGAATAATTATTGCGTATTTCACTATTTCTAATCTCAACAGCCGAGGTATCGTTGACCGTCAAACCTATAGCTGCGTATTCCAGTAATACCTGATCCAACACTACATTCACCGCAGTGCTGTTAACACTTATTCCGCCCCAGTCGCTTACAGCCGGGCTGGCACGACCTGAAGTAAAGACCACCGGATCGATACTGCTACCCTGAGCCAGTAAGGTTCCATCAACTACCAGGCTGTAAGAGCCCATAAAGCGGAATTCAGTACTTGCAGCAAGGCTCAGGGTAATTCCTGAGGGTACGATAATATCACCCAGCACTTCGTAAATACCTGCGGGATAGCTTGTATTGACAGTAATTACACCAAATACAGCTGGGTTCTCCGATACTGGGTTACCCCCCGCACCGTCCAAATAACCACTGTAATCAACCCAAGGGAGCTGGACAATATCAGAGCCATCAAATATTCTTTCTGCAATTGCTACCGGATCGACCGTGCCCCACCAATTACCTTGTGCATCCAGAATAAAATCAGCAGCATCAACAGCTATTGTGCGATAGTTCATGCCTATATTGGCATAGATAGAGTTTGCCGTAACCACCGGCTGTGGGTTAGTTGCCGCATCGTCATTGATCTGCACATAAATACCATTCTGGTTAGCCGTAATCTCATTACCTCCGGTGATTAATGGCGAGGAGCCAGCAAGAATATAAATTCCGTTAAAATTGTTATGAATATAGTTATTGCTGATGACTTGCGGGGAGGCATTTACTAATAGTATTCCATCACTATTGTTACGAATTTCACTATTACTAAGCTCCACTGCTGAGGTATCGGTGACCGCTAAGCCTGTAGCTGCGTATTCCAGTAATACCTGATCCAGCACTACGCCCACAGCTGTACTGTTAATGGTAATCCCTTTCCAATCTCTTACAACCGGGCTGGCACGGCCTGAAGTGAAGACCACCGGGTCAATACTGGTGCCCTGGGCTAGCAAAGTTCCATCAACTACTAGGCTGTAATTTGCCATAAAGCGGAACTCTACGCCCGCAGCAAGGCTTAAAGTTACCCCTGAGGGTACGACAATGTTGCCCAACACCTCGTAAATACCAGCGGGGTAGTTTGTATCTACGGTAATATCACCAAATATAGTTGGGTTTTCCGATACCGGGCTACCCTCCACACCATCCAAGTAGTTGCTGTAGTCAACCCAGGGGCCAGCAGCAGAAAAGGGGCTTGAGCGATCAAATATCTTCTCTGCAATTTCCACCGGATCGGCTGTACCCCACCAGTTGCCTCGTGCATCCAATATAAAATCAGCAGGATCAGCAAAGCTGGTTGCATAGTAATTGTAGCTTGTATTGGCATAGATAGAGTTGGCCGTAACTACCGGCTGGGGATTGGCCGCCGCATTGGTGTCGTCACCATTCACATAAATACCATACAGATTAGCCGTAATCTCATTACCTCCTGTGATTAATGGCGAGGAGCCAGGACCAATAGAAATACCACTGAAATTGTTATGAATATAGTTACCGCTGATTACTTGCGGGGAGGCATTTGCTAACGACAGTCCAAAAAAATTATTGCGTATTTCACTATTACTAAGCTCTACTTCTGAGGTACCGTTGACCTCTAAGCTTGTAACTGCGTATTCCAGTAATACCTGATCCAACACCACATTTATCGCAGTACTGTTAACCGTTATCCCAAGCCAGTCGAATGCAGTCGGGCTAGCACGACCTGAAGTAAATACCACCGGATCAATACTGGTGCCCTGGGCTAACAGGGTTCCGTCTATTATCAGGCTGTACTCTCCAGAAAACTCTACTCTAACGCCTGGTTGGATAGTAAGCGTGATACCACTGGCAACAGTAAGGTCGCCGTCGACAATATAAGTGCTGCCAGCCAGGGTCCAAACGGTATCCTGGGATATCGTGCCGCTCCAGTTGTTGCTGAGATTATTTATATATTCAATACTGATGGTATTGGAAGGGTCGCTGGCAATGCTGCCATCCCATTGCGTGGTATAGACAGTATTAGACCCATCAGTCAGCGCAATGGCAGCATTGAAGATTCCGGCAGCATCTGCTGCTACAGTTGTTTGTAGGGTAGCGTTTACATAAACCCTGACCGTTGCCGTGGGTGTAGTAGTACCGCTAATTGTGTAAGGATTTTCATTGGTTGGTGATACCGGGGCATCAAGCACTGGTGGTTGAAGCTCAGCCTGTTCAAATCCGTCGCTAAACAGAGTATCTTCAACCAGCGCTTCAGCTACATTAATACATAACAACCACAGCAAGATAGAAAAGAAACACCAGTAGCTTATGCTGTTTACCGCTTTGACCATCCTCAGCGGTTTTTCCTCAGCCAGCGCAGCCTTTCCGAGTAAATGCGGAATGATTATGTAATGTACAGACATGATCCCACCCTCTTATTTCCCTCTCAGTTTTACCGTTATCATTATCATGGTGGTATAGACAAATGTCAAATAAAACCGCTGACAATGCTATCTTGTTGACTTAATTGGGTTTGGTGTTCCCGGATGACGGATAACTAAGCTGCCACCCCGGCCCATATTAGGGTTGTTCATGATTATAAGTCCAAAGCCATTGCCTCGCATAGTCTTATACATCTGCAATAGAGTCAAACAGATATTGGCCAACCCGTCATCTCGCACGGTTCGATTGTAACGCTCAATATAGGCATTTTGTTGTGGCTTTCCAGAACTTCAAGCGGTCGGCTTGTGGTGTATTAATTCAGTATTACTATATTTCTATGGAGGGGAGGTTTTCAACCCTAGAAAAGTGCTGACTGCTGCGGGTCTTTATAGTCTAGCAGAGCATTTTTAGCTCGATTAATCATCCTCTGTACATCTTCATTGGTACTCGTACATACTATCTCTATATCGGGATGGCTAATTGCATAAACCCTGAATATTTCATCTGCGAACGCCTGTCCGATTGTTGGAACGTCTTTAAAATCCAGCCAGACTTCCTTAAAGGCATTAAATCTAGCCAATAGTCTTTTAGCTGCTGACCTTGATACTAATTGACTGTCATCGTACCTTGTCAAGCTAATTGGGACATGTGTTTTTGTAAAGCCATAATCGTCATTCTCAGTTGTGTATTTGCCAAATACTTTTCTTAGCGTTTGTTTTGCCTCTTTACCTATGCACATCATTATTCTTGTTCCATCTAGCTCAGCTCTTTTCTCAACCTCAATGAGCCAGTCATCGCTCATATTTATTCGAGCGAAATATAACTCACCAGATAAGATTGAAAATTTATCATTGCTGTCCCGTTAACTTTCATAGCATAACCATTTGATTGGGATCCGCAACCCTATCAGGGGGCGGGTCTCCTCGAAGCAATGCCATCATATCTCTTTTTTCAAACAAGTTGAGCTGCAATAGGCGCAATATTTGCTG
>JAJRYF010000004.1 GCA_024275935.1 Gammaproteobacteria bacterium
CAGCTTCGCCGCCTTTGTAGCCGGTTTCGATACCTGACACCAGTGCTTTAAAGTCCAGTTCGATACCCTGTGACTCCAAGGTTTTACCAATGTCATTGCCGAAAATATAGCTCAGTTTCTGAGCCTCTGTTTTCAGTTCAACAGCGCTAGCGCTAGTTACCAGCACA
This sequence comes from Gammaproteobacteria bacterium, assembly GCA_024275935.1. Classification (GTDB taxonomy): domain Bacteria; phylum Pseudomonadota; class Gammaproteobacteria; order Xanthomonadales; family SZUA-36; genus SZUA-51. The sequence continues at coordinate 168 of JAJRYF010000004.1, forward strand.
CCACCTACAGCAGCTGCGATTAATGTTTTTGTAAGCATATTAGATCTCATTTGTGAAAACTCCATAATTTCAGCCTGCTATTGTCACCTGATATTAAACGCTTGGCAACCACGAATACGCAAATGCAGACTTATTTCGCGCTCGCGGTTACTAATTGTGTAGCTTTGAGCACAAATAACGGCTTGAGTTCCCTAAGAGATAAAAGAAATTCAGGCATATCTCAGTAACTCCTGACTGTGAGTTTAACCTGCTTATTTGTCAGCAGATTAGGTTATAATTCCACACCCGCAGTTGGTACCAATTTTGGCGCTTCTCTGGTGGTAGTAAAAACTTAAAAATCTGGAGCGCCAAGAGGTGAAAAAACCATGAATTCAAACTTTGATGGCCATGGCGGCCAATTACAAAACTTATTAGTCGCAGAGTCCGAACTGGCAAATGCAAAAACTCATGCTGGCAGCTTACCTGACTGGGATCTAAGCGCGCGTCAGATATGTGACCTGGAACTATTACTAAATGGTGGTTTCTCGCCACTACAAGGGTTTTTAAACAAAACCGACTACCAGCAAGTGCTAACTAAAATGCGGCTCGAAGATGGGACTCTTTGGCCAATCCCGGTAACTCTGGATGTCTCCACGCAGTTTGCAGATAAAATCGAGCAAGGTGATGAGTTCGTACTACGCGATCCAGAAGGTGTGGCGCTTGCAATTATGACCGCTGAGACCATCTGGACTCCTGATTTGGATGTTGAAGCTCAGGCGGTTTACGGTACTACCGATAAGCTACACCCTGCTGTAGCCTACCTCCAGCAACACAGCAATCCAGTATATATCGGTGGTCGGATTCGCGGTTTACAAGCCCCCGTTCACTACGATTGTAAGCATTTGCGCCATAATCCAGCTGAACTTAGAACTTTATTCAAGAAACTCGGCTGGCAACGGGTGGTTGCTTTCCAAACCCGTAACCCAATGCATCGTGCGCATCAGGAATTAACCTTTCTGGCAGCCAAAGAAACTCAAGCAAACCTGTTAATTCACCCAGTAGTTGGAATGACTAAGCCAGGTGATATCGACCATTTAACCAGAGTTAGATGTTATGAAGCCCTGCTACCTAATTACCCGGAACAAACCACCCAACTTAGCCTGCTGCCATTGGCAATGCGTATGGGCGGTCCACGGGAAGCTTTGTGGCATGCGATCATTCGCAAAAATTATGGCTGTACCCATTTGATTGTTGGGCGCGACCATGCCGGCCCGGGTAGCGATAGCGAAGGCAATCCATTTTACGGTCCATTTGATGCCCAGGAATTACTGGCGCAACATGAAGACGAAATCGGTATCAAAATGGTGCCATTTAAAATGATGGTATATGTTTCCGAACGCGCCCAATATGCGCCGATTGATGAAGTATTAGAAACTGAAACTGTCTTGAACATTAGTGGTACCGAACTACGCCGGCGTTTATATGAGGGCCTGGATATTCCTGATTGGTTTACCTTTCCTAAGGTAGTTGAAGCCCTAAGGCTTAGGCACCCACCCCGGCATCAACAAGGCTTTAGTGTATTTTTCACCGGGCTATCGGGCTCAGGTAAATCCACCATAGCCAATGTACTGATGATTAAATTGCAAGAAATGGGATCTCGTCCAGTAACTTTGCTAGATGGTGATATCGTTCGTAAAAACCTTTCTTCTGAGCTTGGTTTTTCGCGTGAGCACCGGAACCTTAATGTCCTGCGCATAGGCTATGTCGCCAGCGAAATCACCAAAAATGGTGGCGTAGCAATCTGCGCACCAATTGCTCCTTACAGTGATATTAGAGACCAAATTCGGGCGACTATTGAACCCCTGGGTGGCTTCTTGGAGGTTCATATATCAACCCCTATTGAAGTTTGTGAGAAACGCGACCGCAAAGGCTTGTACGCCAAAGCCAGGCGTGGAGAGATCAAGCAGTTTACCGGCATTGACGACCCTTACGAGGCCCCGGAAAACGCAGAGGTTGTACTCGACACGCTGGATATGACTCCAGAGCAAGCAGCGCAAACGATCATCCTCAAGCTTGAGGCTATGGGATTGATCGCAGCGTAAGCTAAACCTGATAGGCCTCTGATTTGTAAATAAATCAGAGGCCGCTGAAAACCACAAATTAAGCTATTAATTATAGCCCCAATCCTCAGATATAAACCCGCATGCTACACCTCTATATGAGAATTGGGGCATCGTTTGTTGCAGATTTTTATTTATGGTGTTATACTTCACTACATCACTGAATAAGCAATCAACCAGTATCCACTAAAGGCGCCACAATGTTTAGACTTACACAACATAAAACTTTGATAGTTCCACACTTCGTCGCAGTCCTGAGCGGGCTGGCTCTGCTTGGCAGCAGCTTGATTGATTATCCAGTAACCACCAAGGTATCAATTGCTGACCCCCAAGAACTCAGTCAGGCCGCACCCTGCCCGGACACTGCCGTCAGCTACCAGGTAATCACATCCAAGCCAGCCACACAGCGTAGCTGGGCCTTTCTGTACATATTCTGAGGCTTGAGCAATGTCTACAAACTGGAATGATACCCAACCTATTTACTATCAGCTATTTGAACTCACCGTTGAGCGCATTCTTGATGGCTCGCTAGATGAAGCCGACCCACTGCCATCAGTACGACAGGTAGCTGCAGAACTACAACTAAATCCAATTACAGTCTCCAAAGCTTACCAACTACTGGTCGATGATGACATAGTTGAAAAGCGACGGGGGCTGGGTATGTTCGTAAAAACTGGCGCAAGAGAAAAGCTATTAAATACCGAACGGAAAAAATTTCGCGTTCACATCTGGCCAGATATTGTCGCCCGAATTCAGCGCCTGGGAATAGACCCAGCGGGCTTGCTCGAGTCAATCAACAAATCCAAAAAGTAGCACCAGGGAACCAACCATAATGAATGCAGTAATCAGCGCGCACAATTTAAGTAAAAAATACGGCAAGCAATATGCCGTTAACCATGTTGATCTTGAAATCAAGCCAGGACGCATAGTCGGCCTGATTGGCCCTAATGGTGCTGGCAAGACAACTTTATTAAAAGCCATCCTGGGACTCACCCCCTTTGAAGGTGAATTGCGCGTGCTGGGACTAGACCCAAGTAGCAATCGGGATGAACTGATGGAGCAAATAAGCTTCATTGCCGATGTTGCAGTCCTGCCAGGCTGGATTAAGGTCTGGCAAACACTGGATGTTGTAGCCGGCATTCACAGCAATTTTAACCGTGATAAGTGCCTTGGCTTTTTAAGTAAAACCAAAATTGGCATGCAAAAGAAGGTTAAAGAGCTTTCAAAAGGCATGATCGCCCAACTGCATCTGGCATTGGTGATGTCGATAGACGCCAAGTTCCTGGTTCTTGATGAACCAACTCTGGGGCTGGATATCCTCTACCGGAAAACTTTCTATACCAACTTGTTAAACTACTATTTTGATGAGGGCAAGACCATCATTATAACTACCCATCAGGTAGAAGAAATTGAACATATACTTACCGATTTAATCTTTATCCGTGAGGGCAAAATTGTACTCGACAGCAGCATGGAAGAAGTCTCCAGAGACTATATCGAACTAATGACCAGCGCCGAAAACGCTACTGCCGCCAGAGCCCTGCAGCCTTTAAATGAAACTACTAGTTTCGGCAAACACATATTCCTGTTTTCCGACATCCCCCAAAGCAGCCTTAAAGAACTGGGAGAAACCAGAACTCCAAATGTTGCCGACCTGTTCGTGGCCATCATGGGAGAAAATCAATGAACCCGATTAGCTCAATATCAAAACTAAGGACCCTGATGGTGCGTGAATATTGGGAAAATAAAGGTGCATTTCGTAACACCCCGATAATTCTAGGACTAATTACTATTGGCTTTATGCTGATGGGTATAACTGTTCAAACCCAATTTGATCATAACGATTTCACTTTCAGAGAAGGCTTACGCTTTTTGGCAACCCAGCCTGAAGATTTACGCGGAATGTATGTAACTCAAAGCATGATGGCACTATCAAGCTTCTTTATTTCTATTATGTCAATTGTGACTTTCTTCTATTTACTTGGCGCCTTATATGACGACCGTAAAGATAAATCCATACTCTTCTGGAAATCGTTACCAGCATCAGATACTTTAACTATCGCCTCAAAGCTGTTTTCAGCCATGTTTGTGATTCCTCTGATGTTCTGGGCGACCCTGATAGTTACACAAATAGTGTTAATGATTATTGGCATGCTAATGATCTGGAATGCCGATCAAAGTGCCTGGGGCTTGCTCTTTGGACCAGCTCAGCCACTTAAGGCCTGGGGCATTGTAATAGCTGGATGGTTAGCTAATTCGATCTGGATGCTGCCACTGTATGGTTGGCTATTACTTGTCTCTGTAAAAGCACCGAAAGTGCCGATGTTATTTGCAATTCTTCCACCTATTTTATTGTCGATACTGCAAGCCTGGATCGGCTTCTTGCAGAACTTTAAAATGCCTGAAAGTGCTGTCGGGGTAATTAAAGACTGGCTGGTAAATAGCCCGGCTATCCTTGCCGGGGGTATGCATGAGAATTCAACAGGCGAAACAACTATAAGCGTATCGCTAGGGGTATCACTAGACTCAGGCTTTGATCATGCACCAACTCTTACCAATATGGTCACCCGTCTAGTTTCCATGGAAATGTTATATGGCTTACTAGTAGCAGCTGCATTTTTGTCCCTAACTCTATGGTTCCGCAGGCGCGCAACCGATAGTTAATATTAGCTCTGATGCAAAATATGGTATGTTTAACTCCTGAACCATCAGGGAGTTATAAAAATGCAATGCAATGTAGGTCAAACCGATAAAAGAATTCGTATGGTAGTTGGCGTGGTTATTCTGGCTGCCGGGGCTTATTACCAAAGCTGGTGGGGATTAGTAGGACTGCTGCCGTTAATGACAGCAATAACCGGTTATTGCCCGCCCTATAAATTGCTTGGTATCAATACCAGCAAAGGCAAATAATGTAGCTACTTGCCAATCCCGCCTTTAGTTAATTTGAGCGGATCAAGCAAGCGCTTCAGCTCCGCCTCTGACAAGCCGGTGGTTTCCATCGCCACTTCCAAAATTGACCTGCCCTCTTTGTATGCCTGTTTAGCGGTAGCTGCACCTTTTTCGTAGCCAATAACCGCATTCAGCGCAGTTACTAAAATCGGGTTTCTGGATAGAGCCTCATCAATTCGATCACGCCTAACCTTGAAACCGGCAATCGCCTTATCAGCCAGCAAGCGACTAACATTACTCAAAATCTCAATACTTTCTGTCAAACATGAAATAGTCACGGGTAACATTACATTTAGTTGAAAATTACCCGACTGACCAGCCACAGTTATCGTAGAATCGTTACCAATAACTTTGGCACAAACCATAGCTGTAGCCTCTGGGATAACCGGGTTCACCTTGCCTGGCATAATTGAACTGCCTGGTTGCAAGGCCAATAATTCGATCTCGCCTATTCCAGCCAATGGCCCGGAGTTCATCCACCGCAAGTCATTGGCAATTTTCATTAAACTTACTGCAGTGGTTTTTAACTGACCGGATAATTCGACCGCTACATCAAGACTGGATATCCCTACAAACAGATTGCCGGCCTTTTCAAACTTAAATCCGGTGGCTTGACTCAGCTCTGCCGCCATTGCCACAGCAAACTTAGGATCAGCATTAATACCAGTACCTACTGCAGTGCCACCTTGTGGCAACTTCCGCAAGCGTATCTGCGCCGATTTCAAACGCTCAATATTGCTTTTCACTTGCTCCGCCCAGGTTGCCAGTTCCTGACCAAAAGTGACAGGCATAGCATCCATTAAATGGGTGCGCCCGGTTTTCACCTCATGCTTTAATTCTTTTGCCCTATTTTTTAGCGTCTGGTACAAATGCTCCAGCGCTGGCAACAAGTCTTCTTGCAACTGCAAACTTGCCCCAAGCTGCATTGCTGTTGGGATTACATCGTTTGAGCTTTGACCCATATTGACATGGTCGTTGGGGTGAATCAGAGAGTTTTTTCGCCCGACATTGGCCAAATTCGTGATAACTTCGTTGGCATTCATATTTGATGAAGTACCAGAACCGGTCTGATAAACATCAATAGGAAAGTGCGCGTCCACTTTACCCGCAATAATTTGTTTTGCTGCCTTGCCGATAGCACTAGCTCTGGCTTTAGACAGGTGCCCCAAGTCTGCATTAACTACCGCAGCAGCCTGCTTAACCAAACCCAGCGCGCGAATAAACTGTCGTGGCATTGGTTGGCCACTAATTGGAAAATTATTTATCGCCCGCTGGGTTTGTGCTCCCCAGAGCGCATCGGTCGGAACCTTGAGCTTGCCCATGCTGTCTTCTTCAAAGCGATATTTCTCTGATTTGGTATTGCTCATTTCCCGCATCCTTAACTATTGTTCTCAATCTGCTAATTATACCCTTACTGAAACCGGTAATCAGAATTGCTTATCAGCCAACATCTGATAGTGGAAAGTTGTATCATTTAGGCTGCCTGCTATAGTCACAAAGGATATCCAATGACAGAGTTAAATTCACTAACCGCAGTGAGTTCGGTAGACGGCCGTTATGCCAATAAAACCAAAGGTTTACGCCCGATATTTAGCGAATACGGCTTGCTCCGCAGACGCTTGATTGTAGAGGTTCGGTGGCTGCAGATTGTGGCACAGGAGCAAGCGTTGCCTTCCTTACCAAAGCTATCTGCCGAGGCTAATACCTTTTTGGACAAACTGCTGACCGACTTTAACCCCAAAGAAGCAGAAGCCATCAAGAAAATCGAGGCTGTGACCAACCATGATGTCAAAGCGGTTGAATATTATTTAAAAGACAAGCTCAGCGGGCATAGCGAACTGGCAAACCATTCAGAGTTTATCCACTTTACCTGTACTTCAGAGGATATTAACAACCTCGCTTATGGGCTAATGCTGAAAGACTCCCGAAATGATGTTTTGCTCCCCGAGATTAGTAATATCAGTGATAAATTAGCTATAATGGCGGCCGCGCACGCCAATCTGCCTATGCTCTCAAGAACCCATGGCCAAACTGCCAGCCCAACTACGCTAGGCAAAGAGCTGGCTAACTTTGCCGCCCGCCTAAAGCGGCAAATAGAACAACTAGAGCAACAGCCCATACTGGGCAAAATAAATGGTGCGGTTGGTAATTTCAATGCCCACAAAGTTGCCTGCCCACAAGTAGACTGGCAACAACTATCCCGAAAATTTGTCGAATCACTAGGCTTACAATGGAATCAGTACACCACCCAGATAGAACCGCACGATTATATGGCCGAAATGTTTGCCATAGTTGCACGCGCTCAGACTATTCAAATTGATTTGGCAAGAGATATATGGGGCTATATCTCCCTGGGCTATTTCAGCCAAAAGTTAGTCTCTGGAGAAATCGGCTCATCCACTATGCCGCACAAGGTAAACCCAATCGATTTTGAAAACGCTGAAGGTAATTTGGGAGTTTCAAATGCCCTGCTCGCACACCTTGCGGCCAAACTGCCAATCTCCCGTTGGCAACGCGACCTAACTGATTCGACTGTCTTACGCACTCTGGGAACAGCCTTCGGGCATAGTTTAATTGCTTGGAAATCATTACTTAAAGGCCTGAACAAATTAACCGTAAACCAAGCAGTAATCGCTGCAGATTTGGAGCGTACTTGGGAAGTGTTGGCCGAACCAATCCAAACGGTAATGCGGCAACATGCAATCGCTAATCCTTACGAAAAACTAAAGGCGTTAACTCGCGGCAAAACAATTAGCGCAGCCGAACTTGAGGTTTTTATTAATACATTAGAGATACCAGCAGAAGCCCGAAAAGCCTTGCTGGCCTTAACTCCAGCCAACTACATCGGGGAAGCGGCAGAGCTGGCACAAACTTTGGCAGATCAACAGGATAAATAATGCCTACTAATAACGGCCTTGCACCACCCTCTAGCTTCCCATTGGGAGAACTTTCTAGCGCTGAGTTTTTGCGCGATTACTGGCAAAAAAAGCCAGTAGTATTACGCCAGGTATGGCCCGAAATTGAGCATCAGTTACCAATCGATGCCGACGAATTAGCTGGCCTGGCAACCGAAGCAAGCGCCGATTCACGACTGATTAGTGGCAGCTTTGAGCAACAAGACTGGCAAGTTCGCTATGGCCCCTTCCAAAGCGATGATTACATTGCTTTGGGGGAAGAAAACTGGACCCTGTTAATCCAGGATGTTGAAAAGCATTATCCACCATTAAAATCATGGCTGCGTAGCTTCAACTTCCTGCCCGGCTGGCGCCTGGATGATATTATGCTTTCATTTGCGGCCAGTGGCGGTTCTGTTGGCCCCCATACCGACCAATACGATGTATTTTTATTTCAAGCCAGTGGTACCCGCCACTGGCAAATAGCTGAGCAGTATAATCCACCGCTGCTTGAACACGAGGAAATCAAAGTACTTAAAAACTTTACTGCTGAACAGGAATGGGAATTAAATCCTGGCGACCTGCTCTACCTGCCACCGGGTGTGGCTCATTTTGGGGTTGCCACTGAGAATTGCCTTAGTTATTCGATTGGCTTGCGCACACCATCCAGAGCAGAAATGCTTGCTGACCTGGCCGAGTGGTATAGCCGTAAAGAGGATCAGGGAGGACGCTATGCCGACCCGGACCTTGTATTGGCAACCGATAGCGGCGAGATTGATTCCCCCTCCATTTCCAGAATGGAGAAATTTCTACAAACATCAATACCAACGACTGAAGGTGCAACATTGCAACATTGGTTTGGTGATTTCATCACCCGATACCGCCTAAGCGGCAGCCCTGCAGCTCCCGACAAAACAATCAACCAAACTGACTTAACGCAAGCCCTAAGCGATAAGCGACCTATCTACAGAAACCCCTGGTGTCGGTTTTTTTGGCAAAAAATCAACGACACCACCTTCCTCTATGCCACCGGCACTACTTTGACTTGTGATAGCAATTTTGCCCACCTGCTCTGCCTGCCCGAGGATGAACTGAAACTGGATCAACTAAAAATAACCCCAACTATTGTTGCAGTAATATTAAACCTGCTCAACAGTGGACATCTACTAATAGATTTAGACTAAGACAAAGCCTTCCGATAGCAACTATCATTCAGGCTTTTCTCTCTTCTTGTAATTCATCAGAAACTCACCCTTATCTTTGCCATCTGCAAAACTACTTTTATAACCAAAACCATCAACAATAAATCTAGTCTTGCTTCTGGCATCGGCGTTTGAGAAATCCTCATATTCTATTCGATACAAAGCACTATACATATGCGCACGACCAGTGCCGTGATAGCAATGAATTAACACCGGATAGCTATCCGGGTCATCAAGCACTGCAAAGAACTTTTCTAATGTCTCCGGTGTTGGCACTTGCCTGGAAGGAATATTTACATGTTTAATATTTAAGTTATTTCGCGCATTAATCACCTTTATAAACCCGTCTTCAATATCAATTTGCTCCTGTGTTGCCGGATTGAGCTCGTCCTGAACCCCTGGGTCAAGCAAATTAATTACAGTTTTTATTTTGTTATTAACCAGAAGTTTTTCTAAAGTGTCTTCATTTTTAATCAACCCAGATTTATAAACCTTACCATCGGTGATGGCATCGAATCGGTAGTTAAATTCCACATACCAAAAATAGTAGACACCAGAAAGAACAATAACTAAGCCAAGGGCTTTTAATGCTTTTTTCATAAAATTCAATTCCATAATTTAAGAGAAATTTGACAAAACCATACTAAAATTCATTGAATCCCCGAAGAGATTTATTTATTAACACTGCTGTCCCGTTAACTGTTCAAGCATGAATTCTGGGTGCTCGCCTGAGACCTCCACCCGCATGGATGCGGGTGAAGAGCCCCCATGGATGGGTTTACGGCGTGTCTCAGGCGAGCACCCGGGATTCA
>JAJRYF010000005.1 GCA_024275935.1 Gammaproteobacteria bacterium
CCAAATAGTGTATATTTACATACAAAGGAGAAAGAATATGCAACACTCTCGCAAGCTCTCGCAAGCTCTCGCAAGCTCTCGCAAGCTCTCGCATTTATTTTATTAATTTCTTGGGCCTTATCAAGTTCTGCGGCCGAAAAAACCCTGATCAAGTTTCAATCTGAGCCTGCCTTGCAACTAACTACAGCGGATAACTCTCAAGGTATCGTTAGCAAACATCTTATTGATATTGATACCGAATTGATTTATCAAGCGGCTAAAATTGGTCCACACAGATCAATAAAACCAAAGCCTGTTGAGCACAAGTCTGATTTTCTCTTGTTACCCCCAAGCCCAAGCTTTAAACTCAAATCATCTATTCTCCTAGAACCTGACCGCTATGGTCAGTATGTTGATGGCGTTGATACATTTTCCGGTTTGGTAAATGGTGATGAAACTACCTCGTTTGTGGTTTCAGTAGAAAACCAGCAACTCAATGGTCAAGTACGACTGGGCTCTTACCTGATAAAAATCAACCACGACAGTAAACTCAATACTCATGTTATGTCGCTAGTAGATTTGCGCTTGATGCCAAAAGACAGCAAAGAAGCTGACTATATGAGAGAAATCTCAAAGAGTTCTGGTATAGATTCACAGCCGGGCACCTCACCAGGGGCTGCTGGAGCGCAATCTAGTAGCTCATCGGCTGGCCAAGGTAATATCAGAGTTCTTTTCTACTTTACGCCAGCAGTGGCCGCCAGAAATAATGTCAATGCAATGGTTGCCAATATTTTATCTGAACTGAATACTTCAATTGATTTAAGCAGGATTAATCCGGAAATTGATTTTACCTTAGCTGGCACACTCCCTCTAGCAGGTAATTTAGATGGCTTGTGCAGAATCTATGATTTCGAACTAGAGAGCTATGCACATACAATTTTCAGTCATATGATAAATAGGGTTCCTCCCTTTAATAATTTGAATGTTGACCTTACACAGTCCGCTGCAGATATAGTTCTGACAATAGCCACAACAGAACCAAGCTATATAAATTGTTGGCTGGTTAATGGGCGAGTTGGTGGTGTAGCGGCCCTGCTTACAGCTGCACACCCAGTTGCCATGACCACAGATACTTATGCGCTTGGTGATTTAACTGCTGTGCATGAAATTGGCCATGTGTTAGGTGGCAATCATGAGATTGATGATGCTGTCTTCTTAATTGGCGATGGTACTCCGGCTCACGCAAGAGGCTATGTGAACAATGGTGGAACATGGCAAACTATTATGGGTGGTTACAGGGGCTGTTCTTTCGTGGTACTCCCCGGTCAGCCAGCCTGTATTCGCTTAAACCGTTGGTCAAATCCCACGATACCCTACCAGGGAGAATATACCGGAGTAGCCAATGAGTCTGATATGGAATCCGCACTGGAATTTACCGCCCCGATAGTTTCTGGCTGGACCAGCTACCCTGACCCAGCTCCCTCAATCGCGCCGACCCTAACTGTTAATTCATGGCAATGTTTTGGGTTTAATATGTTGCTCTGGCCTACAGTGGTTAATGCAACCCACTATCAACTTTTTGAATCAACTATAGCTGCATTTAATGGTGGCGGAAGTCGAATCTCGGTATCTGCTGTGGCTAACCAAATGATCAAAGTTCCGTACAACTCTACGCGTTATTACCGAGTGCGGGCATGTAACGGTAACGGTTGTGGGTCTTATAGTAGTATCAAATCAGCCACTTACTACAATGGCTGTCCTTAGGAGTATATGAAATGAAAGGAATCTACACATTATTAATGTTGATGCTTTTGTCTGTCTCAAGCACTCATGCACAAGAAGGACCAATTGTTCCTTGTGTTGGCTGCGATAGCTTAACCCATGCACCATTTCCTGAATCAGGCCTTTGGTTTAACCCGGAGCAAACCCCAGGCTCGGGGCTGAATTTTGAGATTCAGAACGGGGTGCTGGCAGGGTTTTTCTATGGCTATTCAGCTGAGGGAAAACCTGAGTGGCAATTAGTTAGTGGTGCCTTGGTTCCATCGGCTGTGGAGGGTGTGTTATGGGAGCTGGAAACCACATTTACCCGGGCTGAGGGTGGCAGTTGTATAGGCTGTGAATTTAAGCCACCTGAAATTACCGCAGGTGCAACAATTCGCTTGGAGTTTATGCAGCGCAATTATATGCGGATACGGATTGGTGGGATATTTGATCAGTTTTTTGTGCCGTTTATCTACGGTTCGGATGCGGTAGCCTATTTCCCCAATAAAACCCCTTATCTTTTCCCTACATATGACGGAACATTTGTTTTGGCTGAAAAACCAAACCCTGAACAAGGCGGAATGCTGGCCTGGGAGAGCAAGGTAGTCGGTATTGCCCGAGCGCGCCGCAGTATCAATGGTAATACGATTATATATGATATATGGGGTGTCTCGTTCATACAGGATGTGCAAATTGGGACTATCAAGTGCGCGCTCGATGCGACATCAGGGGACCCGGGTTGCATTATGGAAATTGGAGGAAGTGTATACATAATATCCATTGGCAATATGGGTGATGCACAGTTCTTTGGTGAAACCGAAGATGGCTCCACAGTACGGGGGGTTAGGCTTAGCTATGATTGAGGTCATGAGATGCTCTAGCTAATCAATGTTCCGCCCCAATCCCCGGATAGAGGCGTGATATGATGTGTATGTTATTGGTTTCACAGTGAAATAAAAAATGTGAGTTGCACCCATAGGTTCGGCGGTTATTTTTTGTTTTGCTGTGGAATCAAGAGCATGTGTAGCACCCGTGTTTCTATCTGGGGATTGGGGTTCCGTACAACTCAACACGCTATTACCGAGTGCGTGCATGTAACGGCAATGGCTGTGGATCTTATAGCAGCATAAAATCAGCCACTTACTACAGCGGCTGTCCTTAGGAGTAAATGAAATGAAAGGAATCTACACATTTTTAATTCTAATGTTTTTGTCTATCTCAGCTGCCTACGCGCAAGAAGGCCCCATTGTTCCCTGCGTAGGCTGCGACAGCTTAACTCAGGCACCATTCCCTGAAACCGGTCTTTGGTTCAACCCGGAGCAAACTCCAGGCTCAGGGCTGAATTTTGAAATTCAGAACGGCGTATTGGCCGGGTTTTTCTATGGTTATGCGACAGATGGCAAACCTGAGTGGCAGTTAGTTAGTGGTGCGCTAGTACCCTCTGAAGTAGAGGGTGTGCTGTGGGAACTGGAAACCACCTTAACCCGTGCTGATGGTGGCAGTTGTATAGGTTGTGAATTTAGCCCACCGCAAATTACCGAAGGTGAAACCATTCGTTTGGAATTTATGCAGCGCAATTATCTACGCATAAGGATAGGCGGGGTCTTTGATCAGTTCTTTGTGCCGTTTATCTATGGCATGGATGCCGAGGCGTACTTTCCCAACGAAACAGATTATTTATTTCCGAAGTTTGTTGACTCTACTCCGTTTGTATTGGGATATAGTATTAAATGGAGTGATGGAGTTACCTATTGGGATGGTGGCAGGGTTATAATGCTTAAGTTAATTGGAATCATTCAGGTTAACAATAAGCGCACACTACGCTATGGCATGGGTTACCCTGAAAGCCCGATTATTTCTGATCCGCCCCCGCCCCCATTCGGAAATATTGACTGTCAATTGGATGATGTGGTTGATGAACCATTTTGTGTGGTTGCATTTAGTGAGTTTTACGGTTCTGGGCAATACCGAATGCCAATAGGAAACTTTAGAGATAGCCGTTTTTTTGCTGAAGCCAAGGACGGCTCTACTATACAGGGATTAAGATTGGGATATGACTGATTAGCACTTATGTATTACAGTCGGCAAAACCAGAAAGCCTCTATATCGAGGCTTTCTGGTAGTGTTATCTTGGTAGGCAGAGCAGGGCGTACCTAGCGTAGGCTGCCTCAAGCCGTAGGCGGACGCACCGACAGTTCGTATATACCAACCTTATTGCCGATACCGCAACAACCTCAGCGCATTTAATACCACCACAATACTGCTGCCCTCATGCACGATAATTGCCCAGCTTAGGTCCAGCAGGCCGGTAACTGAGGTGACTAACAGGATGGCGATTACCCCTAGTGATACGGCCAGGTTTTGTTTGATAATTCTACGACTGGCACGACTAAGGCCAACGGCGAAGGGGAGTTTCCCCAGGTCATCGGCCATTAATGCTACATCGGCGGTTTCTAGTGCCACGGCAGTACCAGCGCCGCCCATGGCGATACCAACTGTGGCGCTTGCCAGTGCTGGGGCATCATTTACGCCATCGCCGGTCATGGCCACTGCACCATACTCTGCTGTTAATTGCTTGATGGTGCGCAATTTATCTTCAGGCATTAGCTCTGCTTGAACATCAGTTACCCCAAGTTTCTTGGCAATTTGCTCGGCAACATCATTATTGTCTCCAGTTAGCATTATGAGTTTTTTAATGCCCAAGTCCAGGAGTTGCTGCAAGGTCTCTTTAACCCCTTCTCTGGGGGTATCAGCTAAGGCAATGACTCCAAGAAAACGCCCATCATGGCTGACCGTCATAGTGGTTTTGCCAGCAGTTTCTAATTGCTCAACTATATGGGTGACATTCTCATCAACTGGGTGGCCAGCAGTTTCGGCAAACAATTTAAGCGTGCCGATAAGTATAGGCTTGCCATCCACTTGGCTTTTGATTCCCTGACCAGGCACATTATCCAGTCCGTTGGCAGTGGGTAACGCCAGGCCTTGCTGTTTTGCTGCGGTTACAATCGCCTGTGCCAAGGGGTGATTGGATTGTTGTTCTACTGCTGCGGTTATTGCCAGTAAATCATCAGGACTAGTGTCATTAACCGGGATTATATCGGTGATTTTGAATTTGCCTTCGGTTAAAGTGCCGGTTTTATCAAAGGCCATTACCTGGATGCTGCCCAGATTCTCCAGATGTACACCACCTTTTATAAGCACGCCATTACGGGCTGCTTGGGCTATGCCGGAGAGCACAGTCGCTGGTGTGCCAAGCGCCAACGCACATGGAGATGCGGCGATTAACAAAAGCATGGCACGGTAAAAACTGTCTGCAAATGTCATCCAACCAAAAATTGGCGGTACCGCTGCCAGCAGCACTACCAATACCAGCACGGTAGGTACAAATTTGGCGGTAAACTTTTGTGTGAATTGTTGAGTAGGGCTTTGTTGGCTTTGAGCCTCAGCTACCAGTTCCATAACCCGGCTCAGGGTGTTGTCTTTGGCAAGTCTGGTAACCCGCACATCCAGAGCGGCCTCATGGTTAATGGTGCCAGCAAAAACCTCATCGCCAGGGCTTTTCTCAACTGGTGCACTTTCACCAGTAATCGGGCTTTGATCTACCGCGCTGTTGCCGGTAACAACTTCACCATCTACCGGTATCCGGTCGCCGGGTCTAACAATTACCACATCACCTATAGCAAGCTGAGCTACCGGTTCTTCGCGGATATCATCACCCCGGCGCACCTGGGCAACTTTGGGCATTAGCTTGCCTAAGGCACTGACTGCGTTACGAGCCCGCCCCATAGCGTAGTGTTCACCAGCATGGCCGAGGCCGAACAGAAATAACAGAAAGGCTCCTTCTGCCCACGCCCCAAGAATGGCAGCTCCTATTGCCGCTGCCAGCATCAGCAGGTCGGTGTCGAACTTGCCTTTAAACAAAGCCGGGATTGCGTGGGTGGCAATATCGTAGCCGCCAGCAATATAGGCAAGAATATAAAAGACCAAAGCGACATTTTCTGATAAGCCGAAGAAGGTTTCACCTGCCCAGCCAGTTATCATGAACAAGCCTGCTAATGAAACTAACACCAGCTCCCAGCGTTCCTGTAACCAGTGTGGCAAAAAGTCAGGAGCATTATCATGCCCATGGCCAGAGTGGTCTTCTACTTGAGTTACAGGTGTCTCTACAGTTTTAATTTTTTTCATATGTAATCCAGATGAGTTCAAAGTTTGCACCAGAACTTTATCTGGTGCAAGCATATAGGCTGTACTTAGCCGTGCTTGACCAGTTTAGCTTTGGAAAACCAGGCAAATAAGACTGGTAATACAAACAAGGTCAGGAAAGTTGCGGTTATCAGGCCGCCGACAATTACCGTTGCTAGTGGTCGTTGAATTTCCGAGCCAACCCCGCTGGATAATATCATCGGAATCAAACCAAGGGCGGCAACAATGGCAGTCATTAGTACGGGTCGTAGTCGTGAAACTGCGCCTTCAAAAATTGCTGTTTCCATTTTCTCTTTACCAAATTCTAGCCGCAGGTTGATTGCCTCAACCATCACTACCCCGTTAAGAACAGCTACCCCGAACAGTGTTATAAAACCAATGGAGCTTGGAACTGACAGGTATTGCCCAGAAATATATAGTGCCACAATTCCGCCAATCATCGCCAGTGGTAGATTCACTAGAATCAACATAGCTTGGCCAACCGAGCCAAAGGCAAAGTACAAAATAAGTGCAATCAGTCCTATAGATAATGGTACTACAATCATCAATCTTTGCTGAGCCCGCTGCTGGTTTTCAAATTGCCCACCAATGTCGATAGAGTAGCCTGGTGGTAATTCGACCTCAGAGCTAATTACCTGCCGAATATCTGCCACTACACTGCCCATATCTCGACCTTGTACATTAGCCTGAATTACCACTCGGCGCTGAACATCATCACGGCGCACTTGCGGTGGGCCGGAATCAATTTCAATGCTGGCAACATCGCCAAGCCGTACCCAGGCACCGGTTGGTGATTGTAAGCGCAGGTCGGCTATGCTTTGTCGGTCTTGGCGGAAATTCTTTGCCAGTCTTACATATATATCGTAGCGCTCATTGCCATTAATAATCTGCCCAGCAGCTACGCCGCCAAGACCATCACGAACTAACGCCATCACATCGCCAACTGCCAGTCCGTAACGGGAAAGTTGACGGCGGTCAGGCTTAACTACCAGTTGTGATTCTCCAGAGATTTGTTCCATAGCAATATCTCTGGCGCCATCCACACCTGCAATAGCGGCCTCTATCTCCTGACCTTTGCTAGCCAAAACTTGTAGATCCGGGCCAAATAACTTGATTGCTAACTGCGCTCTAACACCGGATAATAATTCATCTACCCTGGTTGCAATTGGTTGCGAGAAATTTAGCAATAAACCTGGGAACTGCTCCAATTCTTCCTCCATCAAAGCCTGCAACTCTAAGCGATTGCTGGCACTGGTCCACTCGCCTGCCGGCTTCAAGCCTACATATATCTCAATGTTACTAACCGGCTCTGGGTCACCACCAATTTCTGGTCTGCCAATACGACTGGCGGTGTAAGTGACTTCAGGAAATTGCATTAAAATAGCCTCCAGCTTGGGAGTAACTTCAATTGCAGTCTCAAGGCTGGATGAAGGGGCTAGGGTGGCGCGTAAATTTATGGTGCCTTCTTCCAGTTCTGGAACAAACTCAGTTCCTAGTCGTGGAACTAACAGCAGTGCACCTAAAAGTAATACCCCGGCTCCACCCAGCACCCAAGGCTTCATAGCCATGGCTTTAGTTAGTGCCTGGCGATAGGCTTTTTCCAACACGGCAACCAGGGGGCTGGTTCTGACCTTAATTCCTTTCTGGAAGAAGTAGCTGGCCAATGCTGGCACTACAATCAGGGCGACCACCAAAGATGCACCCATAGCAATCATAATGCTGATAGCCATGGGCTGGAACAGCTTACCCTCAACTCCTTCCAGGCTGAATAATGGTGCAAACACCACCATGATGATAGTAACTGCGAAGAATACCGGCTTGGCAACTTCACGAGCTGCTAGCTGAATACGCATACTGATTGCCTGGTCGTGGCTTAGGTCATGTGGATCTGTATCGCCATGCGGTAATGACTTGGCATGTTCTTCACTATGTCTATGGTCGGGGTCGCTTAGATGTTTGAAAATATTTTCCATCATCACTACCGCACCGTCTACCATCATGCCAATTGCCACAGCCAGGCCACCAAGTGACATCAGATTAGCTGAAAGGCCGTGATAAGACATCACTGCAAGTGCCATTCCTACTGACAGGGGTATGGAGATTAACACCAGTACCACAGCGCGTACATTAAGCAGGAACAGCACCAAGATAATAACAATGAATATGAAGGCCTCAAGCAGGGCTTTGGCGACTGTATTAACAGCTTTTTCGATTAAGTCGGCCTGGTCATAAAATGGTTCATAAGTTACACCCGGCGGTAATGCCTGCTGGATTAAGACGGCGCGTTCATTAATGCCGTCAATTGTGGCTTTTGTATTGGCTCCCATCCGCTTGAGGATAATCCCAGATACTACCTCACCCAATGGCTCTGGGTTGCCGTTGGCATCTCGCCTGGTCATAGTTACTGCGCCTTGGCGAATCTCTCCTCCTAGCTCCACAGTGGCGACATCAGCTACAGTTACCACTGCACCAGCAATAGTTTTCAGTGGTATTTGGCGTAGTTCATCTATACCCTGTTGGTCGAAACCCAGCCAGCCAACGCCACGAATTACTAACTGCTCCTGGCCACGGTTCATATACCAGCCACCAGCATTTTCATTATTTCGCTCCAGTGCCTCAATCACATCGTTTTGGGTCAGTTCGTAGGCCAACAATCGGGCAGGGTTAATATTTATCTGATATTGCCTGACCTCGCCACCAAATGAGAGCACATCAGTTACCCCGTCTACCGGCATAAGTATCAGTTTTACCACCCAGTCGTTGAGGCTACGCAGTGCCATAATGTCGTAACCAGAATCAGCATCTGCCATCAGCAAGTATTGATAAACTTGCCCAAGCCCGGAGGTGTTGGGGCCAATTTCTGGTGTACCGACACCGCTTGGGATTAGTTCCTTGGCAGATTGCAGGCGTTCAAACACCAACTGCCGGGCAAAATAAATATCAGTGCCCTCTTTGAACACAACGGTAATCGCAGAAAGTCCGGTTTTGGATATAGAACGAACTTCCTCTACATCTGGCAGGGCATACATTACCGCTTCAATTGGAAAGGTAATAAGCTGCTCAACTTCTTCTGAGGCCAGTCCTGGGGCCTCTGTGTTTATTGATACCTGCACATTAGTAACATCAGGAAAGGCATCCAGGTTTAATTTGGGAATTAGTAGCATAGCTGCCGCTGTAAATCCCAGCAGGGCAATTACCACCAATAAGCGGTTAGTAACTGACCAGTCGATTAATCGATTTAACATGGTTGTGTGCTCCTAGTGGTTATGGGCCGAGAAATCGCTTTTGGCGATTTGTGAGGCGACAAAAAACGCGCCTTCCATGACCACTCTTGAGCCTGATTCAACTCCGTTAATTTCGCGCCATTTCCCTAGCGATCTGCCCAACTCAACTTCTCTGGCTTCAAATTCTCCTGCTTGGGTTTCTATAAATACAGTCCAGTCACCATCACTACCACGCATTAGTGCAGACTCTGGTACTGCCAATACTTCCTCATCGGTTGCAAATGCAAAATATACATCGGCAAATTGCCCCGGATGGAGCCTATGGGAGTCGTTGCTTACCAGTAGGCGTACCACCCGAGTACGGGTTTGCGGGTCGATAGTGTGTGCTTCCTGAATAACTTTGGCGGTAAACCATTCGTTACCAACTTTGATTTGCGCCAAAGTACCAGAGGGAAGGTTCAGGTGTATATTGGGTGCCAACAAGGCTTTTACCCAGAGCTCCTTTTCGTCGGATAATTCCATCAAAGCTTCGCCGGATTCTACCCGCTGACCTTGGTTGAAGTCATCAGTTTGTACGGAACCGGAATTGGCGGCAATTAAGGTATATTCCCCTAGAGCCCGAGATTTATTATGTAGTGATGAAATTGCCTCTTGAGATAGCCCAAATGCCAATAAGCGCGCATACGCTACTTCGTATGCGGTTTGTGCAGACACAAAGCGACTGTCCCCCATGGCCTTGCGGCCAAGCTTTTTAACTCGTTGCCACTCGGAGCTATCAACCCGATAATCTGCCTGTGCTTCGGCTACAGATTCACTGAACAGGCTTACCAGGGCTTGACCTTTTTCGACATGATCGCCCAGTGCCACATGGCGCTTTAGGACTACAGAGTCTACTCGTGGTGAAACCAGGTAACTGGTATAGCCATTGGCCTGAATTTCCCCAGGTGCATACACCTGATAATCCATTGGCCTTGCCGTGAGTTCTTCGACCTTGATAGCAGCTAGCTCGGTTTGCTTAGTGCTTAATTTTACTCGCTCTGCCTCTTCTGTTTCATCACCGTGATCGTCACCGTCTTCGTGATTGTCAGCGGATATAGAAGCTTTAGTTTCTTCATGGTCGTGATCATCTTCTGCGGCAATGATGTTGTTTGCTACGCTTAACAGCAGGGTGAGTAGAAAAATTTTATATGTAATATTCATGATTATTTGCCTAGCTGCGTCAAGGCAGCGTTTAATTGTCCGATTTGTAATAGCCAGTCAATGCGGGCTAATTTAAATTGTGTGGCTAGTTCGATTCCGGCTACTAGCCCCTCGCTGCGCTGTTGCAATGCGAGCAAGTATTCGGTGGTGCTTAGGTCGCCACTTTGCCATTGTGCTTCCAGCAGCGAGCCACTGCGCTCACCACGACCCTGCATTAACCCTTGCCAACGATCAAAGCGTTGTTGATATTCCTGCAAGGCAGCCTGACTGGCCTTGATAGCAAATTGCTGGCGGCGTTTGACGGCCAGGTATTGAGCTTCGGCTGAGAGAGCTGCCTGATTTGCAGCGCGGGCTTCGGCACTAAAGTTATTGCGGATATTTAAGGGAATAGAAAAGGTCAGTCCAACTACATTGTCGCGGTCGGTTTTGCCGGCATTAATTCCGAAAGTCGGGTCGGCTTTAGTCTCGCGGCTGGCAAGTTCGGCGGCCTGTTGCATTACTTCCCACTCAGCTCGCGCTGCAATTACTGCGGCGTGTGATTCGGACCATTGCTCTGGTGTATTTGTATAAACTTCGCCAGAATTCCAAAATTTCGCAGGGATTTGCGTCCATTGCCCCGGCCAGTCTGGTAATAATTCACCCAAACGAGCCTCTACTTGGCGTAGCTGGGCTTGAGCTTGGGCTGTGTCATTGAGTCTTTGCGAGAAGCTTAGCAAGGTTAATTCGGCATCAACCTGGCCCAGGTCGCCAGCATTTTGGCGGTCAGTTACCAGCGAAATCAGGGTATCCATCTGTGATTCTTGCTGTAGTGCCAACTCAGATTGCTTACTGGCAGCTTGCCACTGAATTAGTGCCTGTAAGGATTCGGCAATTTTTTCCTGCAACGCCAAAGCGTAATTCTGCTTGGCGGCAGCCCGCAAGAAATTTGCTTGCTGTTGTCGCACCTCGCGTTTGCCCCGCCAGTCTATGGTTTGGCTCATGCCAATCCGGTAATTATTGGCGCTGCCCTCACGCTCGTACTCGCTATCTAGTTCCGGGTTGTACAGGGGGCGGTCTTGAGCGTCTGCCAGTGACAGATTAGAGTTCATCTGCTCCCTGGCGGCGACAACTTCCGGGTGTTGTTTAATCTGATTGACCAACCAGGATTCCCAACTAGTATCCTGGGCTTGAGCAGTAGCTAAGACAGGCATTAACAGGGGTAAAAAAACAAATAAAAAAATAAATCTAGATAAATGCTTAAACATATAAATATTCTCATTTATGTGGCTGCTTGACAGTGCTAGTCAAGAGCAAAAAACGCCACAAACTCACTATATTTACGGGCAAATATCGATGTTTAAATCAGCGCTATTCGCCCAGGTAACGAAATAATTTAACCAAGTGCGTGGCACAGCCACAGACTAAGGTTAATAAACTCGTGAGAGTAAGGCGTTTAAGCGATTGGGGGGCGGAACGCGGGGGAAAATAATTTGGATATGTAGTTAAATTTATAAACTGAGCTACCCCGGTCTGTTTGGGGATTGTTGAGATTAGTGCTTTTGGTAAGAAAGTCTACCTGAGAAGGGCTATGGCAGTGGCCACAGTGGTGGCAATCAAATTCAGTTTCCGGAAATGGCGAGTGCTGGCTTTCCAGAGGTATTTGTTTAGAGTCCAGATTTACTTGTTCGCTGCTATCGGTGTGTGGCTGGTGCTCGGTTTCAGCGACAGCCACAACCGCGACTGATTGCAGAGCAATCAAGGCTATTAGCATATAAACCAACCGTTTCCGAGAACTCAATTTCATACCTTTGCTATTTTATGTCTCATCTTCAAGCGCTGTAGACTACCAGATTTTAACGAAGTTCCAAAGTAATATTTTATTTTTTTACTCGGTGAGTTTGGCTGGTTTGTATAAACTCGGAAAACAATCAACGCTTACCTGGCCGGCGCTGCAAACCGATTTGAATATGCCCCAGGTTTATCCCGATGCTATTGCTGTTGGTGCCAGTAAAGCCATAGGCGCTTGGTTTGCCGGTTTGTTGGTCAATTAAATCAAGCCGCAGAATCATGTCTTCACCGCGCTTCCAAGTTACCTGGCTAAGTCGAATGCTGACTCCGCTATTATTGCCTGCTTGATCAGCAAGCTCTACTATTTGCCCATCGCTGTAAATGCTGAAATTAGCCAGCGGGGTCCATTCTGCCTGCGGTGGCTTCACCCCAGCCCAGCCGTTAAATTCATAACTGCGTTGAAATTGCTGAACGCTTGGCGACCCCAGTGGGCTTCCATGCTGAAATAGTTGATCTCCGATGGTAATCCCGCCAGCTTGAATGCTGATGTCTTTGACCAGTCCGTGGGACTCTCCATTTACCGCAGGAAGGCGACAGTTTTGCGCTGTAGTTTCGCCTGCATAAGCTGCAGGGGTAGTGTGGATAGTCATTGCGCAGCCGGGAA
Organism: Gammaproteobacteria bacterium; assembly: GCA_024275935.1. Taxonomy (GTDB): domain Bacteria; phylum Pseudomonadota; class Gammaproteobacteria; order Xanthomonadales; family SZUA-36; genus SZUA-51. The sequence continues at coordinate 12,799 of JAJRYF010000005.1, forward strand.
TAAATGCCAAAGTTGAGGCCTGAATTGCCCTTATAGCTGCTGCCGAATCACCACGAAAAGGCGCAAAACTTAATTCTAGACGGTCATTTTCGACTATTCGGAACAGCAAAATTTGTTGGCGCTCTGAATGCTCAGTAGCAATTGCATCTCGTTGTGTGGAAATAAACCAGGCGTGCTGGGCATCCACTAACAGTAAGCTAATATCCAGCAACCGCAGAACTTTGGATTGATCGCCCCAGTGCTGAGCAAAGTTTGAATAATGCCCGGGAAGAAAAGTTTCTAATTCTTGTAAAGCGGAGCGCGCTACTGCCGTTTGCGGGTCTACTTCTACTATTTTTTGGGTGGCGCAAGCGGTCAAAAATAAAAGCAGAGTAGCGCTGATAAGCAGTTTTATTTGGTTCATTGTGGTTTCTCTGGTAGCAGAGGTAGTGGATCAACTCGTTGCTTCAACCAGTTCATGCGCCAGTCCAGATGCGGGCCGCTAGCTCTGCCGGTAGCACCGACCTCGCCGATGATAGTGCCCTGCTCAACCCGTTGCCCGGCTTTAACAGTTACCTTGCTCAAATGCAGGAAGCTGGAAGACAAACCCTGGCCGTGATCGATAATAATTGTGCCGCCAGAATAGTACAGGTCTGGCTCGGCCAGAGTAACAATTCCTGCTGCGGGGGCTTTTACAGGCGTGCCGGTGGTAGCTGCGATATCCAAACCAAAATGGGGTCGTTTAGGAACTCCATTGAGAACTCGTTGCGAGCCATAAAATCCACTTAAACGCCCGTTAACCGGCCAGATAAAGCCCTGAGTGTAGTCTGTGCGCTGCTGATCCCGGCGGGTGCGGGCGCTGGCTACTAAAGCACCTTCGCGTTTAATTCTGGCTAAAACTTCAGGTTTTACCGGGTTGACTTTTGCCTCTGGCAAGCCATCTATTCTTTCTATCTTGTATTGGCGTGTTACAAGCTCGAATTCGAGACTGGAATTCCCATCCGGGTGCTGCTGTTGTAATCGCTGAGTGCCGCTTGCATCCCGTCCGAAGCCAATAACAAAGTTCCCATCGGTGGCAACCTGAACCTCGTTATCATTAAGCTTAACTGTACTGCCCGGCATTACTTTGCCAAACAAGATTGCCCCTGGCTGGGGTTTGCCGGTAAGCGTAATTTCAGCGGCTACCTGGGTGGTTAGAAAGAAAAACAGCAAGCTCTTGAGGAATGTTTTCATAGCAATTTAGAGCACCAACTTAATTTTTTGCCCTGGTTGCAGGACGGACTTGCTATTGAGTTTATTCCAGCGCTTTAGATCATTCATTTTAATTTTATACTTGTTAGCGATTTTCCAAAGGGAGTCGCCGCGTTGGACGGTATGACTGACCCTGTTGCTATTACGAGTGCTGGAGCCACCGGCTTTAGAGCGAAATATTTTCAAACTCTTGCCAGCCCTAATCTTGCCCGGGTCAGAAATCCCATTCCAGCGTTGAATATCAGCAACCCGCACTTTGTATTTTCTAGCGATAGTAGAAAGCGACTCACCTTGACGAATGCGGTGGTTTATTCTGGTAGGGGCAACCAGCTTGTTCTGGAGTTTTTGCAGCTCTGCTGCGGCTGCGGCATACAGTGGGTCAAGGCTATCAACGCCTTCTCTGGGCAAGCGTAGCCGTTGGTCAACTTGGAGGGTATCGGTGGCTAATTTGTTAGTGGCTCTAATAACTTCTATGGGGACATTATGACGCTGTGCCAGTCCGCCCAGTGTATCGCCGGATTCCACCGCTACGAAATCCCAACGCATCAGTGCATCTGGGCCGATATTGCTCATGCGCACGGTCATATCTTCAGCATTGAGACGCGGTAAAACTATCCGGTAGGGGCCATCAGGAGCAGTTGCCCAGCGGCTATAGCCAGGGTTAAGTGCATATAGTTGCTGGATAGGTATATTGGCCAATTGCGCGGCCAGCACCAGGTCAGTTTGAGTGCCAGTATCAATCATGGCCACCTGCGGGGTGTTAGGAATTGGCGGTAGCGTAAAGTCGTAGCGCTCGGGGTTCTCGAACAGGCAACGCAAACCCAGCATTTTAGGTATATAGCCACGGGTTTCCTTAGGTAATCTCAAGTTCCAGAAGTCCGCTGGCTTATTTTTCGCTTGCTGGCGTTTTACTGCGCGGGACACTCGACCCTCGCCAGCATTATAACTGGCCAGGGCCAGCAACCAATCCTCATCAAAGCGATCACCGAGGTCGCGTAAATAATTCAAAGCAGCTTTGGTGGCCGCATACATATCCCGGCGACCGTCATACCACCAGTTTTGCTCCAGGCCGTAATGCTTGCCCGTGCTGGCAATAAACTGCCAGGCACCAGCGGCATTCATATGCGAGTAGGCGAAGGGGTCAAAGGCACTTTCTACAATTGGCAGGTAAGCAAACTCACCGGGCAAATTACGCTTTTCCAGCTCATCAGCAATATAAAACAGCCACGGTTCGGCGCGTTTTAGCACTCTGGCCATATAATCAGGATGGTCGGCGTACCATTGTGCCCATCTTTTTGAGGCTGCATCAACTTCACAAGTGGGCAAGGCAAAGCTGGCTTCTAGTCTTTCCCAAATAGTGTTATATACTATCTCGGTGGGTTTTTCTGATGGTTCTGTAGTGGGATTCTTGTTATTTTCTGCTAAATCGTTATTTTCAGCGCCAATATCATCATTATTTTGTGTTTCAGTGGGAATTGCGTCAGCTATGGCTGGGCTATGATCTTTGGTTTGGACAGCGCATGCTGAAAGTAGCAGTAGCATGGTCGCAACGGTTGGGGCAAGCAAATATTTCGGGTGCACAAACAATCGCCTTATGGGCACCTCTATTGATTCTGGATGTGTCAGCTTGAGAGCCAAAATATGTCGATTCAAGGCGTGAAATGCAGTTAATAGCTTGCTATTGACAAGTTTTACAACGCAGAAGCGGCATATTTTGGACTCAAGATGCGCGTTCATTGAATTAATAGAGGTGCCCTTATAGTTAAGTTGCCACCATTATCCATGTGCGTCGCCTGCGGTCAAGTTTAACTATGCCACTACACAGTGTGTAAGGCGGGACTGAAGTCCCGCTTCCGTAAGGTTGGAGTAGCGGAACCGGGACTTCAGTCCCGGCGGTGTGTAAGCGAGTTTTCAGTTAAAAATTATCTTTCCACTTGCGGATGGCAGTAAATACTTCCAGGCGGCCATTAGCCGCTGCGCTATGACCCTTGGCGGCGGTAATAATTGCTGGCTGGTCACAGCGTAAGAACGGGTTAGTAAGCCGCTCAAGCAACATATTTGAGGGCAGGGTGGCCTGGTCATTATTACGCAAGTTGACAACTTCCGCATGGCGTTCTTGCAAATGCTGGTTGTCAGGCTCTACTGCAAGGGCGAAGTTGGCGTTTGCCAGGGTGTACTCATGGGTGCAATAGACTTTGGTTGAATCGGGTAAGGCTGCCAA
>JAJRYF010000086.1 GCA_024275935.1 Gammaproteobacteria bacterium
AGTGCTAACAGGTTGTGGCGGTTGATATTGCTGCCAGTCAGTTTCAAAGGCATTATCCCGAGCCTTACCAAGACTCAGAAGCTGGCGCCGGGCAGTAGTGTTTTGATAGCGTTGTCTAAAATCTGCCTGTTCCTGATGGTTATCTGCAATGAAGTTGGTTTTTTGCTTGTCAGATAATAACCTGCTGGCCATACCAACCGCACGCGAAGCATCGGCGGCATAAACCACCGGAAAATCATAGCGCGGGGCTATTTTTACGGCGGTGTGCATTTTAGAAGTGGTAGCACCACCAATCAGGAGTGGGATTTGTAATCCACGGCGCTGCATTTGGGCGGCTATTGCTGACATTTCCTCTAAAGATGGGGTGATTAATCCTGATAAACCAATCAAGTCAGCGTTTTCATCAATTGCCGTTTGGATTATTTTCTCAGCGGGTACCATTACCCCTAAATCAATCACCTTAAAGCCATTGCATTGCATAACTACGGTTACTATGTTTTTGCCAATGTCGTGCACATCGCCCTTAACGGTTGCCATTACGATAGTACCAGCGCTCCGGCTACGACCAGATTTTTCAGCTTCAAGATAGGGCTCTAACCAGGCAGTTGCCAGTTTCATTACCCGGGCTGACTTAACTACCTGAGGTAAAAACATTTTGCCATTAGCGAAGTGCTCGCCAACTATGTTCATGCCATCCATTAGCGGGCCTTCGATAACCGCAATCGGGCTACCAAGCTGTGCCAGCGCCGTTTCGGTATCGGTCTCAATATATTTGTTGATGCCATTTACCAGACTGTGATGGATGCGCTGCTCTAGCGGCAGTTTGCGCCAGACTAGTTGCTGCTCCGGGCTGGTTTGTTTGGTTTGAGTCTGTTTGGTGGCGACCTCAATCAGCTGATCGGTTGCCTGCTCGCCCCGATTGAAAATTACATTTTCAATCGCTGTTCGCAGTTCTGGCTTAACTTCATCATATACAGTTAGCTGGCCGGCATTGACAATCCCCATATCCAGACCAGCCTGGATAGCGTGGTAAAGGAAAATTGCATGGATGGCTTCGCGGACAGCATCATTGCCCCGAAAAGAAAAAGAAACATTGGAAACCCCACCGGAAACCAAAGCTCCTTTAAGGTTTGCTTTTATCCAACGGGTAGCCTCAATAAAGTCTCTACCGTATTCGTTATGCTCGCTTAGACCAGTGGCGATAGCAAATATATTTGGGTCAAAGATGATCTCGTTTGCCGGGAATTTTATTTCGTTAACTAAGATGTTCCAGGCTCTTTGGCAAATTTGTAAGCGCCGCTTCAGGGTATCGGCCTGACCCTGCTCGTCAAATGCCATTACTACAATTGCCGCGCCGTATTGTCTGGCTAAAATCGCCCGTTGCCGAAACAATTCTTCGCCATCTTTTAAACTAATGGAATTAGCTATGCCTTTACCCTGAATGCATTTAAGCCCAGCTTCTATAACTTCCCAAGAGGAGGCGTCTATCATTAACGGAACTCTGGCAATATCTGGTTCAGCAGCAATCAAATTAAGAAAAGTGACCATCGCTTGCTGTGAATCCAGCAGACCTTCATCCATGTTTATATCAACTATTTGCGCACCATTCTCCACTTGTTGCCTGGCAACTTCCAGCGCCTGATCGAAATCTCCAGCAGTAATTAAACGCTTGAATTTGGCTGAGCCGGTTACATTGGTGCGTTCGCCGATATTGGCAAACAAAGAAGTAGAGCTTAAGTTGCAGGCCTCCATACCACTTAGGCGGCAAGCTGGTTCTATTTCAGGAATTGCTCTTGGCTGTTGACCTTGTAGGGCATCAGCAATTGCGCGAATATGAGCTGGGGTGGTGCCACAGCAACCACCGGCGATATTTAGCAGCCCATCCTGTGCCCATTGAGCCAGAGCTGTAGCCATTTGTCCCGGAGTTTCATCGTAGCCACCAAAAGAATTCGGGAGCCCAGCATTAGGGTGGGCGCTAACCGGGCAATCAGCTATTTTGGATAGCTCAAGTAACCAGGGCAGCAATTCTTTCGGGCCAAGGGCGCAGTTTAAACCGATAGAGATAGGCTCGGCATGGCGCAAGGAATTCCAGAAGGCTTCGACAGTTTGACCGGAAAGGGTGCGCCCTGAGGCATCAGATATGGTTACCGATAACATAACTGGCCAGCGCCGACCCTGGTTGGTAAATAATTGTTCCACCGCGAAAATGGCCGCTTTAGCATTAAGCGTGTCAAAGACAGTTTCTATAAGCAAAATATCCGCGCCCCCATTTACCAGCCCAAGCGCGGCGCTAGTGTAAGCTGTAACCAGCTCATCAAAGCTTGTATTGCGCATACCGGGGTCATTAACATCTGGGGACAAGCTGGCAGTTCTGTTGGTTGGGCCCATGCAACCAGCCACCCAGCGGAGTTTACCATCAGTTGCGATAGCTGCATCAACGGCTGTGCGGGCAATTCTGGCGGCGGTATAGTTGATTTCTTCGGCTAAGGCTTCAAGGCAGTAGTCGGCTTGGGCGATTGAGGTGGCATTGAAGGTATTGGTTTCGATAATATCAGCACCAGCGGCTAGATATTTACTATGAACTTCAAGGATTTTTTCAGGCTGGGTCAAGCACAAAATATCGTTATTGCCTTTAAGGACTAATTGGTGCTCGGAAAATCGTTGGCCTCGAAAATCTGCTTCGGTTAAATTCATTTGCTGAACCATTGTGCCCATGGCGCCATCAAGAATTAATATGCGTTTGGCTAGCTGGTTTTTGAGTTGTTCAGAGGCTGACATTTTTTTATTCGCTATTTGGGCTTGTTATTTGTGTAAATAGTTTATAGTATATCTTCCTATAAAGATATAAAGATATATATAAAATATATGGATAAATTAGTTTCAAAATATCGTGGTAGCCGCCTTGGGGATAGACTTAAACTTTCCTTTGAGTATTTCCCACCTAAGTCTGTGACTATGGAGCGCCGTTTATGGCGCACGGTAGGCCAGCTTGAGCTTTTGAATCCAAGTTTCTTTACGGTTACCTATCGAGCTACCGGGACTGATCGGCAACAGAGCATGGATACAATCGCCGCTGTTGCCAAAGAATCTAAGATACCTACGGCCGGGCATTTAACCTGTGCAGGGGAGAAGCGTGAGGAAGTTGATAAAGTAGCGCGGTTTTTTCGTGAAAACGGGATTCGCAGAATTGTTGCGCTCAGGGGAGATGCCCGCGATGGGGCGCCGCCGGTAGATGAATACGCTGGGGCAGCGGAACTAGTTGAGGGTTTGCTGAAAATTGCTGACTTTGATATATCTGTAGCCGCGTATCCGGAAACCCATCCGTTAGCCCTGTCAGAGACTGATGATATAAACTATTTGAAGCGCAAATTTGATGCCGGGGCAAGGCGGGCGCTAACTCAATTTTTCTTTGATCCTGATGTATTTTTGCGCTTCCGCGACAAGGCCCAGCGGGCGGGAATTGATAAACCTATCGTTCCGGGAATTTTACCAATCCATGATATCGAACGAGTAATAGCATTTGGAGAGCGCTGTGGTGCCAGTATTCCGACTGCATTGGCCACCCGCTTTCTACGCCTGAAAGATGATCCACGGGGTCAATATCATTTGGCGGTTGAGCAGGGAGCGTTATTGTGCGAGCAGCTAATTCGGGAAGGCGTAGATGCCTTCCACTTTTATACCCTTAATCAGACCGATCTCAGCTTTGCAGTTTGCCGGCAGTTGGGCACCAGGGTGGAATACCTGCCAATGCCAGCTAAGATTAGTCAGCCGTCTGTTAATGTTTCCGAGCGTAGTAGCTTTGGCGTGGATGCCATCCAGTAGGCTGTCGCCAAACGGTAGCAGGCGCGCTGAAACCTGCTAGGGCCGTGCAGGCCTTTTTGGCTGGACCGCTGGTGGCAGCCGTGGCCCGGCGGCTTCAAGAGCCTTCAAGGCTTCTTCATGATTCCAGTCAGCGATAAATATTTGTGACTTTTTATGCTCATCCCGGCTATTTGTCCAGGTGAGTTGCTGGCCGTTTGGCGTAAATACTGCCAAACCATCAAAACCATCAGTGTAAGTGACGCGCACGGGTTCTTTCTCACCTTTCACATCAACAATAAACAATTCAAAGTTCCGGTGGCCAAATTTATTGGTGTTGAAAATCACATACTCGGCACTCGGGTGGTAATAGGGAGCCCAGGACATAAAGCCCATATCGGTAAGGCGTACTACATCAGAGCCATCTATAGCCATGGTGTAAGCATCGGCTGTTTCTCCATCTTCTGAGAAATACCGCCAAATAATACGCTTGCCATCAGGACTGAAGAACGGGCCACCATCATAGCCGGGGCTAGAGGTTAGTTGGCGCACATTACTACCATCGGCATTCATGATGTAGATATCTGCAAACCAGGAGGCATTATCTTTAAGATGTGCTTTTTCATCTTCACTGAGCTCACGATTATAGGCGCTGCGCATGGAGCTGAATACAATCTGGGTGCCGTCCGGAGAGAAGCTGCCTTCAGCATCATAGCCAAGCTCTGTGGTGAGCCGTCTAAGGTTGCTACCATCAGCATCAGCTACAAATAAATCCATGGTTTCGTCGTAATCCCAGCTGTAACGGCGGTGTTTGCCCGAGGCCCTGAACTCTAGTTCGGTTTTTTGTTTGGCGACGGCATTGGGGTCTAAATGACTTGAGGCGAACATTATCTCACCGGATGCCGGGTTGATAAAAGCACAGGTAGTTTTGCCAATTCCGGGGGAAACTTCAATTTCTTCACCAGTAATCAGATCCTTCATGCGGATTTGATCAAATGGGTTGACATCTCCCCATTGCCCCTGGAAAATCATTTTGTCCCCGGTTGGAGAAAAGTAGCCCTCACCAGAGCGATAGGCGCTGGTTATCAATTGCTTAGTATTGCTAAGAAAACGCGCCTCAGCGACAGTGTTATCAACTGCTGTGGCTGGTTGCGGGTTGGCCCATGCAAGGCTGGCAGTGAGTAGCAAGATTGGCGCAGTTTTTTGAATCAAAGACATTGGATTTATAACCTCGTTGTACTTGAGAGCTTCAAGCATCTTTATCTGTGTTTAGAGCTTTTAACAGTTTAAGTTAGTGGTATATTCTACCACTCTCAGGGTGCTTCTAGTAACTGACATAAGTCATGATTTGGCTGCTTATGAGTTTGCTTTTACGGGTATGTTAATTATTTAAAGCATCGGCTACCGAAAGCTCAATAAACTTAGTGATATTTTGGTGTGGCAGCAGGGTTTTACCCGACCATTTATAGTCTAAACCTTCCAGGCGCTTTACATATCTGGCCTCGACTCCGCCCTGTGATAGCAATAATGGGATAACTATAGTCTCCCCGTCTTTGGCTGATTGTGATACCAGAGTACGAAAATGCTCTTTGGCCTGATCGTAGATCGCGGTATCGGCATCATCGCGAACAGTAAGCGCAAAAATTTGTTTAAATTTGGTTGGTTTACTTGCTTGTAAACTGCGAACCTGATCAGCGAGGTCTTCGATTGTTTTAACCCATTTTTTATTGTCATCTTCCGCGCTCGGGCCGTGAGCAACAAGCAATACTGTTTCAGTTTCAGGTGCGGTGCTCAATTCGTTAATGCGTGCATAAACTATCTCTGCTACCAATGGGTGTGAATTCAGTGGTTCGGTCAGGATTATTTTTGCGGAAATTTTCAGTGGCAGTAGCTCCGTTGATTCATGACCAGCACCCATTTTATGGCTTGAATATGAGTAACTGTGGGAGCTATCACCGGTATCATTTGTCGAGTTCGTACTGCTTGAATGCGACATCATCAGCATTGGTGGGTCGGCAAGAGTGCTGCGGATTCCAAGCAGGTATTCATTTTGTCGAATAATCGGGCTAAACGATGAAATAAACAGCTGTACTACAACGATTTTCTTAACCCCCTGGAGTTCGAGCTTATTTATACCGGCCTGCATAGTGGTGGGGTTAGCCATACCAAAAGCGACCTCTACCGGATAATTATGTTGTAGGCTTTTGGTAGCGTGCTGAACTGATTCATCCCAGCTAGCGTGTTTGCCCCCGTGTGCCAAGAGTAAAACTCCAACTTTTTCATTAGCGGCAACAAAAGCGGGATTGGCAAGTAGTAATATACTTAGCAAGAGATAGCTTATTTTCATAAAACAGTTTCCAGTCTGTGCAATCAAGGTCTAATTTTAAGTACTATCCGGGCTAAACGCAAATGATAATCATTGTTATTTATGTGCGGGTCAAGGGAAGCCACACTATGCAATGTGTACTGACTAGGTGGGTTTACGCTTGCCTTTATTTTTTTTCTTGGGTTTTTTAGGTTTAGGTTTTTTAGCTTTTTTTGGTTTTTTATCCGACTTGTCTTTAGTGAAAGGCCGCTCGCTAAAAGGGCTAAGTTTTAACTTTTGACTACAAACCCACGCATTTTTGAGGGTATTTATAACATCCTTAGGCAAATCGGCAGGTAAATCTACGGTGCTATATTCGCCATTGATATCAATTTGCCCAATTTCTTTGCTATCCAGTCCGGCTTCATTAGCAATAGCTCCGACGATATTCCCGGGTTTTACCCCGTGGGCATAGCCTACTGCTATCCGGTAGCGTTGCATTCCCTTGCCAGGTGCGGGTATGTTCTTTTTACCCTGTTTGCGATCGAAATCTCTAATTGCATGCTTGCGGCCTTTAGGTGGTCTTTCGGTCCATTCGCGGGCAGGCTTAACCGGCTTTTCACTAAGGAATAAAGGTTGTCCATTTTGCGCAATAAAGGCCATTGCTGCGGCAATTTGTAACGGTGGCACAGAGTATTCGTAGGTATAGTCTTCCAATATTTTCACAAACTGCTTGATATTCTCGTTTTCCAGCACATCATTAATTCGCTGTTTGTATTTTTCCACCCGTTGCAGATTGATATCTTTAGCGGTTGGCAGCACCATTGGCTCAATTTTTTGGCGGGTAGCTCTTTCGATTGCCTGCAACATGCGGCGCTCTCTTGGGGCCACAAACAAGATTGCCTCACCTGACCGACCAGCCCGGCCGGTACGACCAATACGGTGTACATAAGCCTCGGTATCGTAGGGGATATCGTAATTGAGAACATGGCTGATTCTTTCAACATCAAGACCACGAGCGACCACATCGGTGGCTACTAAAATATCAATTTCGCTTTTCTTTAGTTGATCTATGGTTCGTTCCCTTTGTTTTTGCTGAATATCCCCATTTAGGGCTTTGGCGTTGTAACCGCGCGCGCAAAGTTTTTCAGCCAGCATTTCGGTTTCATTCTTAGTGCGTACAAAAATCAGCATGGCGGCAAAAGTTTCAGCTTCCAGAATGCGGGTTAGGGCATCGAGCTTATGTACTCCGCTCACTGTCCAGAAGCGTTGGCGGATAGTAGATGCAGTCGCGGTTTTCTTTTGAATAGTGATTTCTACCGGATCGGTAAGGTACTTTTTTGCGATTCTGCGAATTGCGGTCGGCATAGTGGCCGAAAAAAGTACAATTTGGCGACTGGCAGGAGTTTTCTCTAGTACCCACTCAACATCGTCAATAAAACCCATTCGCAGCATTTCATCGGCTTCATCTAGTACCAGGGTCTCCAATTGTTCCAGTTTTAAGGTGCCACGGCGCATATGGTCCATTACCCGGCCAGGGGTGCCTACAACTACATGTACGCCTCGGCGTAGCTGCCGCAGTTGGATGTCGTAGCTTTGCCCGCCATAAATTGGCAACACATTAAAGCCTTTAAGGTTACGGGCGTAAGTCTGAAAGGCTTCAGCTACCTGAATAGCAAGTTCGCGAGTTGGTGCTAACACCAAAACCTGCGGCAGTTTTTGCGTAAATCAATTTTGCTGAGTATTGGCAAGGCAAATGCAGCAGTTTTGCCGGTACCGGTTTGAGCCTGGCCAACCAGGTCTTTACCTTTTAGCAATAAAGGGATGGTTTCTGCCTGAATTGGAGTAGGGGACTCATATCCAAGGCGGTCTAAAGACTTGAGCAAGACTTCATCAAGGCCTAGGTCGGAGAATAAAATAGGGTTCGGGTTTGATTTTGACATGCGCAAGCCTAGTGTTCTCGCTACCTGCCGCAGCGAATGGGTGTATATTATATATTAATAAGCGATGGAACTTTATGTTGCTTGATGGTCACAATAGATATAGACGAAATTTAATATTAATAATAACGGGAATTAATCATGGAACACTCGAGTAACTCCAAGCAGCTAAGCGACCCTGTATGTGGGATGAAAGTCTCCAGCGCCAGTGAGCATCATTTTAAACACGCAGAAGCTGACTATTATTTTTGCAGTACTGTTTGCCTGAATAAATTTAGCGATAACCCTGCTACCTACCTACAAGCTGATAAACCTGTAGCTGACCACGAATGCTGCAGTGGTCAGCAGTCGGCAGTGGCGCCAGTCGCTGGCGATACTAAGGGTATGTACACTTGCCCCATGGATCCGGAGGTTCAGCAGCAGGGGCCCGGAACTTGCCCCAAATGCGGTATGGCACTGGAGCCGATGGGCGTACCGTTAGCGGTTACCAAAACAGAATATACCTGCCCAATGCATCCGGAAATCATCCAGGACGAACCAGGTAGTTGCCCGATTTGTGGGATGGCGCTGGAACCACGAACTGTAGAGCTTGAAGAAGATACCACTGAACTAGATTACATGACGCGGCGCTTCTGGGTGGGTAGCTTACTAGCTATTCCAGTGTTTATTATGGCGATGGCAGCAGAATTCTGGCCGGAGGCAACAGCTGAAATAATTCGTCCTAATTATCGACAAATATTAGAATTTATTTTGGCAACCCCAGTGGTTTTATGGGGTGGTTGGCCATTTTTTGTGCGTGGTTGGCAGTCGATTAAAACCCTCAATTTTAATATGTTTACGCTTATCGCAATTGGTGTTGGGATAGCCTGGGTTTACAGTGTAATTGGTACATTTCTGCCGGGAATATTCCCCGAAGTTGTGAAAAACGAAATGGGTGTGGTTCCAGTTTACTTTGAAGCAGCCGCTGTAATTACAGCCTTAGTATTATTAGGTCAGGTGCTGGAATTACGCGCCCGTAGTAGCACTAACGCCGCAATTAAAGCATTGCTGGGGCTGGCACCAAACACTGCCAGAATAGTCCGTGCTGATGGTAAGGAAGAAGACATTCCGTTAGAGCAGGTGCAGCCAGGCGATATCCTGCGGGTTCGTCCGGGTGAGAAAGTGCCGGTAGACGGGGTGGTTACAGATGGCGAAAGTAATGTCGATGAATCTATGGTCACCGGCGAGCCTATACCGGTAGAGAAAGCTGCTGGCGCAAAACTGATTGGCGCTACGGTAAATGCCACCGGCAGCTTGCTAATGCGGGCTGAACGAGTAGGTAGTGATACCTTGCTCGCGCAAATTGTACAGATGGTGGCAGAAGCACAACGCTCACGTGCACCAATCCAGAAATTAGTGGATAAAGTTTCCAGCTATTTTGTGCCTGCGGTATTGGTTATAGCCGTGATCACTTTTGTTGTCTGGTGGAACTTTGGACCAGAACCAGCGCTAGCTTATGCGGTGATTAATGCGGTGGCAGTGCTGATTATAGCTTGCCCCTGTGCTCTGGGCTTGGCAACACCGATGTCGATTATGGTCGGCACCGGCAAAGGTGCAATGATGGGCGTGCTAATTAAAAACGCAGAAGCTTTGGAGGTACTGCGCAAGGTTGATACCCTGGTAGTCGATAAAACCGGCACCTTAACCGAGGGTAAACCACAATTGGTTTCTATAGTGGCCACTGATGGCTTTACTGAAAGTGAGATTCTGCTGCTGGGAGCCTCATTGGAACGCGCTAGTGAACACCCATTGGCTGAGTCTATTGTTAGCGGTGCTGAGAAAAAAGGCGTGGAATTACTACCAACTGATGATTTCTCCTCTGTTACTGGTAAAGGAGTTACCGGCCAGGTCGATAATCGCAGTGTCGCTATCGGCAACCTGAAACTGTTAAAGGACTTGTCTGTGGATGCCGGAGATTTACCGCAACTGGCAGAAAAAGGTCGTAGCGAAGGCCAAACAGTTATGTTTGTAGCCATAGACGGCAAAGCCGCTGGCCTTATCGGGGTTGCTGATCCGATCAAAGAGTCCAGTCAGGAGGCTATCGAGCAATTGCATGCCGAAGGTCTTACAGTAGTCATGCTTACCGGCGATAGTCATACAACCGCAATGGCAGTTGCCAATAAGTTGGGAATTGATCAGGTTGAAGCGGATGTATTGCCAGATCAGAAGGCTGCAATAGTCAAGAAACTCCAGGCGGAAGGCAAGATAGTCGCGATGGCTGGTGATGGTATCAACGATGCACCAGCTTTAGCCCAGGCGCAGGTCGGTATTGCGATGGGAACAGGTACTGATGTGGCTATGGAAAGTGCAGGTGTAACCCTGATCAAAGGTGATTTGCGCGGCATAGTACGGGCGCGAAAATTAAGCCGTATGACTATGCGAAATATCAAAGAGAACCTATTTTTTGCCTTTATATATAACGGTCTGGGAGTGCCAGTGGCAGCTGGAGTTTTGTACCCAGTATTTGGACTGTTTTTGTCGCCGATGATTGCGGCAGCGGCTATGAGTTTTAGCTCGGTATCGGTAATTGCTAATGCGTTGCGCCTGCGCAATGCGAAAATATAGCGCCCGGTAATTACACTTGAGGGAGTTAGGAGAGTTATATTATGAAATTTCGTAAAGTAACCGCGATTATTCGACCTGACCTACTTGAGCAAGTTGAAGATCGCTTAAAAAGCCTCAATGTTCCAGGGGTCAGTGTAACCAAGATTAAGGGTTATGGTGAGTATGCCAACTTCTTTAAGTCCGACTGGTTGTGTACCCACAGTCGGGTTGAAGTGTTTACCAGCGCTGATAAAGCCACTGAGATTGCAGAGGGAATAATGGATGCCGCCCATACTGGTGTCGAAGGTGACGGAATAGTGGCTATATTGCCGGTAGAAGCGGTTTACCATATCCGTACCAAACAGCTTTGTGTAGAGGATGTTTGTGGTTAGAAACAAGTGGTGCAGTCGCAAGACTGCACCACTGCTAATCAAGTCTTAATGATCAGCCTTGTGTTCTTTCGGCTTGGCTTTCCTAACTGGTCGTGATGAGCTATGAGTGTGGATAATTTTCCACATACCATCAATCTTACGGAAAATATAAGTCTGGTAACCTTTGTTATCGATAACACGATTATTCCGCTTCACTTCAGCTTTAATCTGTGTATCGGCAATTGCCCAGGCAAAGTCACCTTCAACATGGGTTTCAATGTTGCTGTAATTTAATTCAAAACTCTTAAAAGCATCAGCTTCAGGCACCACATGATGGTCGATCAGTTCATCTAGACCTTTATTTTGACCGCCGCCTTCTACATAGCGAGCACCCTCGTAGTCAAGGAAGTTTTTCCTGAAAGGAGCGCCATCTGCATTCAGCCAGCCTTGTCTGGTTTCTTCAATAATGGTTTTTAAAATTGCGTCATCGTCAGCTGATGCTTGCGCCAGAACTGGAGCGCCAAGCACAACGAGAAACAGACCTGGTAGGGCAACACGATATAGATTTCTGATAGTTTTCATTGGAATCCTTAGGTAATTAGACGAATTTGTGAATTTTATTGAGACATAATTCACAAGAGCAGCTAGATTACGCTGTGTGGTGTGGATTATCAAGTTGGTTGGGCATGGGTGCGGGACTAAAGTCCCGCAATACACCCAAATCGGCAATTGAGGATAGGTCCGCGAAAGTGTAAACTTCTGCAGTGCAGCTAGACCGAGGATAATTATTTTGAGTCCAACAGATTTTTCAACCCTAAATTTGAGCGCCAAGCTGCTTAAAAACCTGTCCTCTTTGGGTTACGAGAAGATGACTGCTATTCAGGCACAGAGCCTGCCACATATTCTGGCAGGAAAAGATGTTATTGCTCAGGGCAAAACCGGCTCCGGAAAAACGGCGGCTTTTGGTCTTGGGATACTGCAGAAACTGGATGTAAAAAACTTTCAGGTGCAGTCTTTAGTGCTTTGTCCAACTCGAGAGCTTGCTGACCAGGTTGCTAAAGAAATTCGCAGATTGGCTCGCTCTATAAATAACATTAAAGTCTCAACTTTGTGCGGAGGCATGCCGTTTGGACCACAAATTAGCTCGCTGCAATCTGGCGCACATATTATTGTGGGAACCCCCGGGCGGATTGAAGATCATTTTAGTAAAAACACACTCAATCTTGATACGCTAACAACACTGGTGCTGGATGAAGCCGACCGGATGCTGGACATGGGTTTTCAGAAGTCATTGGATATTATCCTCAGGAAAATGCCCGCTAAGCGTCAAACGCTGTTGTTTAGTGCCACTTATCCTAAACAGATTCAATCCATTGCTAAACGCATCATGGTTAACCCGGTGTTGGTGCAAGTGACTTCTACCCATGACAACGCCACAATTGAGCAACATTTTTACAAAGTTACCGATGATAAAAACCGCTTAACCGCGCTTATGCTAATTCTGTTACAGAATCGACCGGGTTCTGCTCTGGTGTTTTGTAACACCAAGAAAGAAACTAAGGCAGTGGCCGAGCAATTATATAATTACGGCTTTAGTGCGCTCGCCCTGCACGGCGATTTAGAACAATATGACCGCGACCAAACATTAGTGAGGTTTGCCAATAAAAGCACGGCGATACTAGTTGCCACCGATGTTGCTGCCCGGGGACTGGATATTGATGCACTGGATGCCGTTATTAACTACCAAATCGCGCACGATTCTGAAATACATATACATAGAATAGGGCGTACCGGCCGCGCGGGCAGTAAAGGTGCTGCCTACTCGTTATATAGCGATAGAGAAGCACATAAAGTCGCCTTGGTGGAGTCGAATGTAGACCCGATTTTAGATGCAGAGCCATTACCGTCCCATAGTCTCCTCGATACTCAACCCATACAAGCTCAAATGGCCACTATAAAAATTGCCGGCGGTAAAAAACATAAAGTACGACCTGGCGATATTCTTGGTGCATTGACAGGGAAGCAAGGCATCGCTGGGAAACAGGTGGGCAAAATAAATATTTTTGATACCTGGTCTTATGTTGCAATTAATCGTGATGTGATTCGAGCGGCACTCAAAAAACTGGGTCAGGGGCAATTGAAAGGGCGCTCGTTTAGGGTTAGGTTGATTAGGGATTGAATCTGGCAAGATGCTATCCTGAAATAGGAGGCATTCTTTTAACTTGAATTATTCTTGCGAATCATCTTGGGGGCTGATTTTATCTAAGTCATCCAACGCACCTGCTGTCATTATGATCTTTCTCTTTTTGCGCATTTTAATAACATTAGTGTCAAAGTTAGCCAGAATATCCTTATGGGTTTCGGTTAAGAAAACCTTTGCATTGTTAATTTCTTGCTCAATTTGCTTCGCCACAACTGAGTAGTTGCTCATTAACGGTTTGCAATCAGATAAGAAATGTCGCCACCGAATTTTCTTCAGAGATGATTCATTGTTAAAAATAAAAAAACGATGAGGATCATCATCCCAGTCTTTATCTGCTGTGTAGACTGCGGCAGTGTTTTCAGTGTTGATTTTGCTGAGACTCATGATGTGGCTGTCCCGTGGTTTCGTGGTTTCCTCGTGATTTCTCTCCGAATAAGACATCAGCATTGTGTTTGATTGGTGCTGTATTGGCGGAAATACACGAGCAATGGCAAGCACGAAAATACTTTGATATGACTGAATGCCACGAATGGGAGTTAGACCGGAAAACCCAAGCCGCTGACAATATTGCCAGCATTAACTGAACGAAAAATGAAATCTTACAGAAATGAATTTACAGCAGAATTTGGACTTGACCTCAAAGGCTTATACAATAATGTTTGAAGGGACACAATTATCGTGAATCTTTCCAGAATCTTGCCCCCATCAGGTAACTTCGGACTAGCCGCGGCCGCTCCAACTCCGAATCACCAATTTTTTCTAAGTTAGTAGCATTACTTCCGATAACAGTTTCTGAATACTCTGGCGGCTATCCATTACTGCCAGTACAGTAATACGCCTATTCTCCTCATCAACTTTATAGAAAACTACATTGCTGTCCCGTTAACTTTGTGTCTTCCTGGCTACAACCCTTGTTATGTAAGTGGTGTGTACTACTTTTTGCCACCGAGGACATGAATTCTGGGTGCCCGCCTGAGACACGCCGTAAACCCATCCATGGGGGCTCTTCA
>JAJRYF010000087.1 GCA_024275935.1 Gammaproteobacteria bacterium
GAGGGTAACTCTCTATTTGGGTTCTGGCGGGTTCTCCTTGGGCGCTCGTACTCCCAATATTCTGCTAACTCACCTAATAACGGATTACCATCCACTATCGGAATCATTTCTCCATCTGCCTGGGACAATGGCGTGATTAAAACCAAGCATATGCCCAAAGCGCTAACTGCAAGACCACTTGAAATAAATACAGCTTTCACCACCATAGTTTTTATCATCTTTTCTATTTGGTTGATATGTAGTGGCATAGTTATTTGGCAAAAAGAACACTACCCCCCTCGGGGCATTTGTCAAGCGCTTTTCAACTTTTCACTAAAAAAATCTATTTATTGGGTCTAGAGAAAACTTGGGACTCATATAGCCGAATAGCAAAGTGAGCTGAATTAGCACCGACAGTAGTACCGCCAGAGTGTTATATTAACCTGTTCAGCGGCGCTTACATGTTAATGCCGTATTTCAGGATTAATTGTATGCAGTATATTCAAATTCGTGGCGCCAGAACCCACAACCTGGCCAATATTAATATTGACTTGCCACGGGATAAATTGATTGTAATCACTGGCCTATCTGGGTCGGGCAAATCTTCACTGGCTTTCGATACGATTTATGCCGAAGGCCAGCGCCGCTATGTAGAGTCTTTATCTGCCTATGCACGGCAATTCTTGTCGATGATGGAAAAACCAGATGTTGACCATATTGAAGGTTTATCACCAGCTATTTCTATCGAACAAAAATCTACTTCGCATAATCCACGCTCAACTGTGGGCACTATTACTGAAATTTACGACTATTTGCGCCTGCTGTTTGCCAGAGTAGGCACGCCCCGCTGCCCAGATCACGATTTACCCTTAGATGCCCAAATTATTTCACAAATGGTAGACCAGATTATGGTGCTACCCGAAGGCAAAAAGGCCATGTTGCTGGCGCCTGTAGTACGTAACCGCAAGGGTGAGCATGCGGTTCTATTTGATGAGTTGCGCGCTCAAGGCTATATCCGCGCCCGGGTAGACGGCATAGTTTATGACCTTGATGAAGTGCCAGTACTGGAATTACGCAAGAAACACACTATTGAAGTTGTAGTAGACCGTTTCAAGATACGCCCAGGTTTAAAACAGCGATTAGCAGAATCTCTGGAAACCGCAATCGTGCTAACCGATGGCATGGCCTTACTGGCGCCAATGGATGAAGGTGACTTTGAGCCGATAATGTTCAGCGCCCGTTATTCCTGCCCGGAATGTGACTATAGCCTGCAGGAACTGGAACCACGAATGTTCTCGTTCAACAACCCCAATGGTGCTTGTGGTGACTGCGACGGCCTTGGTATTAGCCAATTCTTTGACCCATCCAGAGTGGTCAGAAACCCACATTTATCCTTGGCAGGTGGTGCTGTGCGTGGCTGGGATCGGCGGAATGCCTACTATTTCCAATTAATTCAATCTCTCGCAAGCCACTATCATTTCGACATTGAAGCGCCTTTTGAAGACCTGCCTGAGCGAATCCAGCATATTGTTTTGTTTGGCAGTGGTGATGAGGAAATCCGCTTTCGCTACTTGAATGATCGTGGCGGCAAAACCCGCACCCATAGTTTCACCGGCATAATCCCAAACTTGAAGCGCCGTTACCACGAAACCGAATCCAGAATTGTGCGCGAAGAATTAGCCAAGTATATTTCTGACCAACCTTGCCCAGCGTGTGATGGTCAGCGTCTGAGCCGCGCCGCTAGGCATGTTTTTATCAGCAATCAGAATCTACCAACGGTTACTAGCTGGCCAATTGCCCGTTGCCTGAAGTTTTTCTCGGAACTTAAATTGTCCGGTAACCGCGGGGAGATCGCTGACAAGATCGTCAAGGAAGTTGCCGCGCGCTTGCAGTTTTTGGTCAATGTTGGCCTTGATTACCTGACCTTGGAACGCCGTGCCGACTCACTGTCAGGCGGTGAGGCCCAGCGTATCAGGCTAGCCTCACAAATTGGCGCGGGACTGGTTGGGGTAATGTATATTCTTGATGAACCATCTATTGGTTTGCACCAGCGTGATAATGCCCGCTTACTGGAAACTCTGGTTAGACTTCGCGATATTGGCAATACAGTAATTGTTGTTGAGCACGATGAAGAAGCTATTCGTAGCGCCGATTTTGTAGTAGACATCGGGCCTGGCGCAGGCGTTCATGGTGGCCAAATAATTTTTGCCGGCACTCCGGATAAATTACTTAAAGACAAGAGCTCGCTGACCGGCAAATACCTCTCTGGTAAGTTATGTATAGAGACCCCATCACAGCGCACGCCAGTTAATAGAAAACAAACCTTCCGACTGCTAGGTGCCAGCGGGCATAACCTAAAAGAAGTTAACCTGGAAATACCTGCTGGCTTGCTTACCTGCGTTACAGGGGTGTCAGGTTCGGGTAAATCGACTCTAATCAACGATACCTTGCACCGGCTGATAGCCCGCGAACTATATGGCAGCAGCGCCAAACCTGCCGCCTATAAATCAGTTGAAAACACTTCCCTGTTCGATAAAGTTGTTGATATTGACCAAAGCCCGATTGGGCGCACACCGCGCTCTAATCCGGCTACTTATACCGGTCTATTTACCCCAATTCGGGAATTATTCACGGGCACGCAAGAAGCCCGTACCCGCGGCTACAAGCCCGGCCGCTTCAGCTTTAATGTTAAAGGCGGCCGTTGCGAATCTTGTCAGGGAGACGGCCTGATTCGAGTGGAAATGCACTTTCTACCTGACATCTATGTGCCTTGCGATGTGTGCTCTGGTAAACGCTATAACCGGGAAACCTTAAGCGTGCACTATAAGGGCAGAAACATCCATGAGGTACTAGGTATGACTGTAGAAGATGCCTTGCCGTTTTTTACTGCGGTGCCAACAATCGCACGTAAATTGCAAACTCTAATGGATGTGGGCCTGTCATATATCACCTTGGGGCAAAGTGCTACTACTCTGTCAGGTGGTGAGGCTCAGAGAATCAAGCTGGCAAAAGAATTATCCAAACGCGATACCGGGCAAACCCTGTATATTCTGGATGAACCCACCACCGGCTTGCACTTTCACGATATTAAGCAACTGCTCAAAGTGCTGCATAGGCTCCGCGATCATGGCAACACCGTTGTCGTTATCGAGCACAATCTGGATGTAATTAAAACCGCCGACTGGGTTATAGACTTAGGCCCTGAAGGTGGTGATAACGGTGGTCAGATAATTGCTACCGGTACTCCTGAGGACATTTGCAAAGTGAAAAAATCATGGACCGGACACTTCCTTGCCAAGGTATTAAACACATGATCAACAAAGAACCTCACTGCCTTGAACTGGAAGTAAACTGGGGCGATATGGATAGCCTTGGACATGTTAATAACAGTGTCTATTTACGCTATATAGAGGAAGCCAGAGTGCGCTGGTTTAGCGAACTCCTCGGCGATCTTATAAATGCGCAGGTAGGCCCAGTGCTGGCAAATATAAACATTGATTTTCGGCAGGCAATTGTTTGGCCGGAAAAAATATGTGTGCTCAGTACTGCCAGTTGGCAGGGAGGCAAAAGCATGAATATGCAGCACCGCATTGTTGCCGCTAACAACCATCAACTGCTCTACGCAGAGGCTACTGCAGTAATTGTCTGGGTAGACTTTAATATTGGTAAAGCAGTCGCCTTACCTGAGAAACTAATTTCTATTACAGAAAAGCATAAAAACCTCACTTGAACCTACCTTAGGCGCTGTTATTTATCTCTTTTCCACTGGAAATCCCACTTTAATGATATTTTTATCACCATAAGTTATGAAAATATCTACATTGTCTGGATTTCCATTAACCGCACCCATTAACATTAAATGCTTCCCACCAGGCGCCAAAACCATAACTTCACCTGCTGTTAGTTGCAATTGAGTAACTTCCACCATCTTGCTAACACCACTTTCATCAACTGTAGTCTGGTGTAAACTAACTGAGCGGTACTGTGGACTGCTGAATCCGGTTATCAAGACATCGCTATAACCACCGTTAGTGAAGTTAGCATAGGCGGCTGTCATCATGCTACCGGGAGGCATGGCTCGCACCCAGGCATTTGTCACCAACAAATCCTCTACAGGCTCAGTATCTGCCGTAACCTGACCTGCCCCTAACAAGAAAAAGAAAAATAATACACACAAACTGTTAATCCACTTATTCACAATAGTTATCTCGCTCCTGATACTTTTATAGCTCCTATTTTAACCCCTATCTGGAGATCGGGGATTTAATTTGTTTTTGCCAGCACCGCGACAAAGCCGTACACTAGTCTATATTCTTAATTTATCTGGATCCAGCAAATGCTCAACTGTAACAAGCACGATAAAATCCTTGAACTAAACATCTCCCGCCCACCAGTAAACGCTTTAAACAGTGAGTTAATTCGGTCCATTCACCAGCAGATTGAGGCCGCACTTGCAGATGGCTATGAGGCCATCGTGCTTTCCGGTCAACCAGATATATTTTCAGCAGGCCTTGATGTGCCTGAGCTACTAGGCTTTAAGCGCGAGCAAATGCAGCAGTTCTGGGTAGAGTTTATGTCACTGCTACAGTGCATTGCTAACTCACCTATCCCGATTGTGGCTGCAATTACCGGCCACAGCCCTGCTGGCGGCACCGTGCTGGCATTGCCCTGCGATTACCGCATCATGGCTACTGGGGTTGAGTCGGGCGCATATAAAATTGGTCTTAATGAAGTGCAAGTAGGCTTAGTGGTTCCGGAGGCCATTTATTACTCAATGCTTAGGCTCACGGGTGAACGCCAAGCCGGCCACCTGGTGATTGAAGGCAAATTGATTGACTCAGAAACAGCATATAGCTGTGGCCTGGTTGATGAACTACAACCAACTAAAGAGGTCGTCTCTTCTGCCATAGCCTGGTGCCAACGCCATCTGGCATTGCCCCGCCGGGCAATGCTAAAAACTCGGGCAATAGTCCGGCAACCATTGATTGACAGATATGCTGATGCCGGGCGTAATGGGGTGGAAGAATTTGTTGACCACTGGTTTCATGACAGCACCCAGAGTGTATTGCAAATGCTGGTCGCCCAACTGGGGAAGAAATAAGCAGCTGCAGTTTGACAACACCCTACAGCTGACTCCGAGTTATGCCTCTGGGTAGGGCGCTGTTAGCCGATGCAATCGGGGTAACGCAGCGTCAATTTGAAATCCTGCGATGAGCCCACCTGCGGCTTGAGACACCCTACAGATCTAGTTTATCTATCAGGTCAACCAAGATCGAAGCGGTGGCTCCCCAAATAGCATGCTGCTGCCACTGGAGTATATAAATCTGATGTTGCTGGCCGTCGCGCTCAACCTGTCGAAGCTCGTAATTGCTGCGATCTAGCAGAAATGCCAGTGGTACCTCAAAAGACCCTGCCACTTCTGATTGATCCAGCACTAGCGACACCGGTGTTGCAATTATAGCTACTACCGGCAATACCCGATAGCCGGAAATAGTATCAAAATAATCCAGCAAGCCAAGTAGAGTAATACTTTCCCGGGCAATTCCTACTTCTTCATAGGTTTCGCGAATAGAGGCATCAACCAGGTCGCAATCGCACTCCTCCAGACTGCCCCCGGGGAAACTGACCTCGCCTGGATGCGAGTCTAAGTGCATGGCCCGCACTGTAAACAACACAGATGGACCAGGCTCTCGCCCTATAATCGGCAGTAATACCCCTGCGCTCCTGGCAGGCATAAAACTGGAATCACTGCCTGGTGGCCGATAGCCGCGCGCTGGTAAACATAGATGGTCGCAGGCCAGCGGATGCAGAGCATGTGTTAACCTTGCTGCCAATTCCTTCACCCGAGTAACCTCTCAGAGCGAGACTGTAACTGTTGCATAATTACTCGCCTCTGTACGCTGCTGTAAGTAGTCCAAGCTGCAATTTCGTCGCGATAGCGGAAGCAGCCTAAGCATAAGCCAGCTGAATTTAGCGCGCAGATAGAAACACAGGGTGACTGAATCTCAGCTCTGGTGCGCTGGTTTATAAGCTTGGGGTTATTCACTAGGAAGATTATAGCTTGAGGTAACAAAAAGGCGGCAAGAGCCGCCTTTTGTCGAATATATGTACATTTAAGTTACTTGAGTATTTCAATCAACTTAAGGTCAAATATCAAAGCCTCATTAGGACCGATAACACCTTGCTGACCCCTTTCACCAAATGCCATTTCAGGTGGCATAAATACTTGCCAGGTAGCATCAGCTTTCATCAGTGGTAAAACTTCCTGCCAGCCTTTCATTATTGAATTAATTTTCACGCCTATCAATGGCCTACCAGTGGCAAACGAGCTATCAAACTCACGCCCGTCCATATTGGATCCACGATAGTGCAAACTTACTTCGCTATCGAGTGTTGGTCGCGGACCAGCACCTTCTTCAATTACCCGATACTGAATCCCACTAGGCAGTACAACTATGCCTTTCTTCTTGCGGTTTTCAGCCAGAAACTTGTCACTCTTGATCTGGTTTTCAGCTGCCAACTTCTTAAACGCTTCGGCTCGCTCTGCCTTTACCCTCTCACTAAAGCCGCGTAACTGGGTCACCATATCTTCCGAGCTTACCCGTGGTTCTTTACCAGAGGATGCATCACGAATAGCAGCAACTACTGAATCTACATTCATTTCACCTTTACGAGCCTCTATCTGTTTGCCCAGGTCCCAACCCAAAGCGTAGCTTAATTTACCTTTATCTGTGTTTACATCCTGCGCAGACACATTACTTACAAGCAACAGCATCAGCATTGCGATTAGAATTCTAACTAACATTTAATTTCTCCATTACTGTGAATCAGCCGACAAACCCAGCCCGATGGCTTAGTGTTTGCGGAAAGCACGATATTCTACCGCAGTATGCGGCTTGTTTCCATGCACTTCGGCTTATTTTAATACTCGGCTATTATAGTCTGGTATATGTTATATATTTGTTTACACCATTTACCGGTCAGTTTTGCCACCCAAAACTAAGTAGCGGACACAATTAAACCATACCTCCTCAGATAATTACTCTTATTGCATTGTTTTAGCTATACTTATTTATAAATACTAGAGTTGGCATAAAAACTGCATTACTACAGGTGAATACAAATATTACCTGGAGACTAAAAACATGAGTATATTTTCAAGATTAAGCGATATTGTAAATGCCAATATCAATACCTTGCTGGAAAAAGCCGAGGACCCGGAAAAAATTATCCGCCTGATGATCCAAGAGATGGAAGATACCTTGGTTGAAATTCGCTCATCTGCGGCCAAATGTATTGCTGAGAAGAAAGAAAGACAACGACAAATTCGCTACCTGTCTGATGATATTGCCGACTGGCAAAGCAAGGCCGAATTGGCGCTCAGCAAAGATCGTGAGGATTTAGCTAAGTCTGCTTTACGCGAAAAGGCCGAACTCGGACACCGTCTGAAGGCTATTAAGGCTGACCTTGAAGTAGTTGAAAACCAATTGCAAAAATTCGACCAGGATATAACTTTGTTGCAGAACAAGCTGGGCGATGCCAAGAACCGGCAGCGCAGCATAGTGCTACGGCAGCAAACCGCAAAAACTCAACTTCGCACCCGCAAACAAGTTTATAACGATCAACTTGATGACCTGATGTTCCGTTTTGAAACCGCCGAGCAACGGATTGAAAGAGTAGAAGCAGAATCTGAGGCCATCTCAATGGGTCGCAGCGGTGGCCTGGCAGAGCAAATAGATGAGCTTAGTGATAATGATGACATAACCCAGGAGCTGGACGCGCTTAAAGCCAGCCTGAAAAAAACCACCACTAAAGGAAAGAAATAATGTATGAGACACCGTTAATTATATTTTTAGTTATAGTCGTACCCATATGGTTAGGTCTGCATTACATCTTTAAAGGCAAGTCTACTCGTGCACTCAGTGGCGATGATGAGAAAATGCTTGAGGATGTCTGGGAGAACACCCGCAAAATGGAAGACCGCATTCATACTCTGGAGCGTATTCTTGACGCTAGCAATCCGGATTGGAGAAGGCAGTAATGTCAGCATCCAGATATTCCACCCCTAGACGGAAACTGTACAGGGACACAGAAAACGGTAAAGTAGCCGGTGTTTGTGCTGGGTTAGCAACCTATTTTGGTTTCAACTTAATTGCCATTCGGCTTATCTGGCTTTTTGGCCTGCTGTTTTTCTGGCCCGCAGTAGTGTATATAGTGCTGGCGTTGATAATACCAAGAATGCCGGAAAACCTTTTTAGCTCTCAGGAACAGCGCGAGTTTTACCGCGGTGTAAACCGTGATCCGAAACAAACCTTTGGAAGCCTAAAACTTCGCTTCAAAGACCTTGACTTGCGCCTCCAACAAATGGAGAAACATGTTACATCAAAGGCTTTCGACTTTGACCGGGAGCTACGCAAATAAGCGTAGCTCCTGGGGTTTAGACCATATTTAGCCACGAACAATTGGGGTCAACTATTTTTCAAACATACCTTCCAGTGCTTGCTCAATCTTTTTGGGTGATGCCATCAACTTCATAAAGGAGTTTTTACCCATCATCGAAAGATCAGGAAAATGCAAAGCCATACGGAATTTCATATGTAGTGCCTCTACCTTGTTTCCGGTTACCAATACTTCATAAGGCAGGTAAGCAGTTTTCCTAGGGCCTTTGAAATCCACAATGCTGAGTTGATAAGCGTCATCGAGGTCTTCTTCATCCTTGTTGGTAGCATTCATGGAAACCCCAAATACTGTTTGCTCGGTACCAGGAATATCCAGGCGATACACTATAGAGATTGCGTCACCTTCTTTGTTGATAGCATCTTCCGTGGCGGCAACCGCAGCAGGGTAACCAATAGGGTGGCAACAAATTTACGCATAAACTTCCTCCAGTATCAGGTTTAATTAGGCCGACCGTTAGATTTCTCCTAGCCGTTTCAATCAATCCTAGCAGATAATATGCAAATATGATAATTTACTAATACTCAATCATGCAAGAAATCGAAAATGCACACCGCTATTTACAGCTCAAGCCATCTCAATCAATAAAATCAGTAGTGGTTTGTCGTGTTCTGTTTACCGTTAATTTGGTAACATCGGGCCTGCAGTACAAGCGCCTGACTACAGCTTGGTGACACACTCGGAGCTAATCTGTCATCTGATCCAAGTCCGAAAGCTGATATTCACCTTTAACCTTCAAGTTAACGGTTACAGCCGCTGGTGAATTATTTTTCCAATACCAACCATGGCTACCTGCAAAGGGAGCGACCAAAGTACCGCTTGACTGGCTATCGGTATCTCTCTTATAGCTTTCAAAAAACCCACTTGTATCACCTGCAGGCTCTCCGTGAAAATCAAAAAATAACTCCGTTCCGCCTGTCTGCCAACTGTATTCAAAAGTAGCAGCATTGGCAATTTGAAGCTTGTATTCTTTGTCGCTTCTGGCCGGAATAGTAATACTGATTGAATCTTTCCATTCACCCACAGATGTAGGCGGCACTGATGTTTCAACCGCTTTATTACCACTAATTTGTTGACTAACAAAAAATTCCTCGGGATTTACACTATGGGTATATCCATGCATCTGCAGAATAAAAAGGTAGGTTCCGGAGATGATCAAAAAGTAGTTTGCAATCAAGCTAAATGCTGGAAAAACCTTACTTTTTCTGATCACAGTCATCACTATCAACATCAGTGACAGGGCTCCAATTTGTCCCAGTTCAATACCCACATTAAAGGAGATAATATTCATTAACAACTGATCTTCGCTCAGTGGCAATTGCTGTAGTCGTGTCGATAAGCCCAGGCCATGAATCAGACCCAGCCCGATAATCATCAGCAACATATTTGGTGACTTTATATGTAGGTATTTCCTAAACCCATCGAGATTGGAAAAAGCGATATAACAAACGCTCAATGCAATCACAGCATCTATCAAGTAGTAGTTAACCTGGACGGCATTGAAGGTAGCAAAAATCAGGGTAACACTATGCCCCAGCGTGAATGCGGTAATGTATTTAACAATATCCACAAAACGCGTCAGAAAAAAGATAATGCCAAAAACAAACAGCAAGTGATCATAACCCGACAACATATGCGTGGCGCCAATCCAAATGTAGCGCAGATTGCCACCCTCAATTATGAGTTGCTTTTCCGCCTCTGACATGCCATGAGCATAACCATACTGGGGCAGCGCAAACAGTACTAAAAAGGTGATCCCCCAGAAACTGAATTTTGAAATCAATGACATGTTTATTCCTTAATCGAGTTTTTATTGATATCGAGCACATGGATATGTATATAAAGTGCGAGTAGCATTATACGAGATCCACCCATCACCATGGGTTCCGGGTTCGGCTACTCACCGCCCCGGAATCCTGAGGTTGGTGTTAATAGTGCCCGTGTAGGTCTACTTGAGCTTAGCTAATATCCACTGGTGAAGAGTTCGCGCATCATCAGCATCGGTTTCATTATCTTCATCAAGTGAAGACTCCAGCTTAATCGCCAAATGCTTGCCGTATTCAACCCCGAACTGATCAAAAGGGTTGTTTCCCCAAATTGCACTAAGCGTATAGATTCTATGTTCGTAAAAAGCCAGCAACTCCCCCAACGATGCTGGGGTTAGACTTTCAAGTAGCATAACGCTGCTGGGGCGGTTACCAGCAAACCTCATGTGGGCTAGTTTGCCGGCGGCGAATATTTTCGGATCTAACTCTCCTGCGAATGCCAATGCATCTGCCTGAGCCAGCAAGTTAGCCAATTGAAAGCGACTGTATTCGCAAGTTTCAGCTTCAGTCGGCTGAAAATCAATAATACCAATGAACTCTACCGGTACAGTTTCCATGCCCTGATATAAAGCCTGGAAAAAAGCATGTTGTGAGTCTGTTCCGGTACCCCCAAAGATTACCGGGGCAGCTGGCTGTGAGAGCGGTTCGCCATGGCAATCTACAGATTTTCCAGCAGACTCCATATCTAACTGTTGCAGCCACGCGGGCAAGCTGCGTAACCGCGAATCATAAGGCACTACTGCAACTGCAGGGTATTGGCAGACATTACGTTGCCAGAGGGTAACTAGAGCCGCCAGCACCGGTAAATTCTGCTCTATGGGCGTGGTTAAGTAATGCTGATCCATGCGTTCTGCTCCCGCCAACAACTGGCAGTAGGCCTGCTGACCATAGCGAATCACTATTGGTAATCCCATCGATGACCAGAGAGAAAACCGCCCACCAACAGTTGCGGGGATTCCAAGAATGTTTTTCTCAGAGAAGCCCGCCTCCCGAGCCAGTTGCGGTTGAGCCGTGATTGCAATCATCTGCGCCAACGGATCCTGTTCAGGATTAGCCTGTTTGAGCCAAGCCTTAAGTGCTACAGTATTAAGCTGGATTTCACGGGTAGAAAAGCTTTTGCTGGCGGCAATAATAAGAGTATGCTGAGGCTCTAGTTCGCGCATTAAAGTGGCCAGCTCCCAACCATCTGCTGATGCCAGAAAATGCACCTTTACCTTACCTACCGACTCGTTCTGCAGGGCCTCCACAACCAATCGTTGCCCTAAAATTGAACCGCCCATACCTAAATGGATTACATCTTTAATAATAAGCGGGTACCCCGGCATACGCCCACTATGGATAGCCATACCTAGAGCCATCATCGCCTGACGCTGGGAGCTAACCAGTTCACCAACACCAGCCTGACTATTCTCAGGCTCTCTCTCACGCAACAGCGGGTGATGTGCTGGGCAGTCCTCACTGACATTTACTGGCTCACCGGCAAACAAACGCTGGCGCCAGTTAGCCAGTTCAGAAGCACTAGCTAATTCAAGCAACTCAGCCAGGCCTGGGCGGCCAATACTGGTTCTGGAAAAATCGTACAGTAACTGACAGGCTTGCTGAGAAAAGGCCCTGAAACGATCAGGATCGGCCCGAAATAAAGCTGACAGCTGGGTATCCCTTGCAGTACCGTTGTTTTTGCACAACAAACCCAATGGTTTCTGATCTGATTCTGGCATTGTGGTGGTTACTCGTGGGCTGCATTATCTGAGGACTATAAATTCTGGCAGAGTTTAACACTGCCAGCTCATTATATGAACTGCTGAGCTCATAAGCTTCCAACCTTAATAGGTAGCTTTAAGTTCAGGACGGTTTTTTTCAGTACAAAAAAAAACCTCTCTCCAAATAGGTGAAGAGAGGTAGGCTTTTGGAGTGATGTATCCGTTTCACACCCTGCGACCTTGTCATCACTAAAGAATTAGTTTTTCCAAGGTTGGTGGTAATAATACCACTTTTAGGGAAAAATGCAACTATAAGATTACCCCCCGGTTACGGTTCATTTCTCGCCCCCATGCTCCTGCGTGGGAATACATACGATACTAACAGCGAACAAGCTATGGGTTACCCATGCGCAGGACTGGTACAGTCGGGAGCCCCGCTCCCAGCGCCCCGCTTGCGGAAGCTTATGTTTGGCTGCTAACTCCCTGAGCATATTGCGCGTTAGCCTTAGCCGCTTTTTCAGGGCGAGCATCAGGATACTGAAGATATAAGCGCTTTAGAGCGACCGTAAAAGACTTCCGCCCGGGACCGTTTAACGCGGCATCCAGTTCCAGCAATGGTACCAACACAAACGCCCGCTCACACATACGCGGGTGAGGAATAGTTAATTGCGGCAAGCTAATTTCCTTATCTGAGTATAGCAATATATCTATATCCAGAGGCCTTGCGGCCCAGCGCTCAGCGTTAGAATCTCTACCAGCCAGAAGCTCTAATGTCTGGGTAGACTGTAATAATGCGGTTGGTGACAACTCGGTTTCTATTTCTACTACCTGATTGAGGTAGTCAGCCTGCGCAGATAAGTCATGCTCGCCAGCGCCCCAAGGTTTAGAATGATATATAGAAGATGCTCTTAACCAGGAAATTACGGGGGACTGCTTCAAGCTAGCTGCTACAGCAAGAAAGTTAGCAGTAACATCACCCTGATTACCACCTAGCCCAAGATAAACTTTTGCTGTTTTATTTGGAGGTTGAGGTGTCATTGGAAGCTGGCTTGCTTTTGCGTCTACGCGGGCGCTGAGACTTTCTTTTCGAATCTCCAAAAATTTGCTGCTCCCGCTGCTCTTGCGACACCTCTTGAATATCAGTCCACCACTTTGCCAATGACTCAAGCGACTCATCTTCAAGTGCCCGCAAAAGCAAAAAGTCATACGCTGCCCTAAACTTACGCTGATTGAGCAAGGCATTCGCACGCCGCCCTTTGGTGTTCACAAAGCGCGGCTGCATTGACCATATAACTTTAGTAACCCCTGAAAACCGCCTTGGGATTGCAGTACGCTGACACTGTTTGGCGATTATCTCATCTCCTGCGACAGTTAGTGCATCCTGTGGCGAGTAGCCGCGTTCACCATAGCTGGTAGCTAACTTAGAAACCGGCTGCCACAATAAGGCTGCATACAAAAACGCCGGGGTCACGGGTTTCCGCTCCCGAATCCGTTGATCTGTATTGATTAAGGCCTGGCGCAGAACCTTGCCTTCAATTACTCGATTATCCCGGTCGCATTTAAGCTGCGGGAACAAATGATGCATTAATCCCCATTCTTGCAGTGCCGCCATGCTGTTAACTGCCTGGCCAGATAGAAACAACTTAAGCAGCTCGTCATAAAGCCGTGCAGATGGCACATTGCCTAACAACTTGCCCGCTGAGCGAATTGGCTCCTCACTACCAGAATCAGTGCTCACCCCCAGCTTGGCCACAAAACGAGCCGCCCTAAGTACTCTAACTGGATCTTCACGATAGCGACTTTCCGGATCGCCAATAACCTTTAATTTACGCTCAAGCACATCAGCATAGCCACCAACAAAATCATGTATTTCTTGTTTTATCGGGTCATAGAACAAAGCATTTATGGTGAAATCCCTACGCACGGCATCTTCTGCCATACTCCCAAAAGTATTATCCGACAAAATTCGTCCACTAGCGTCATGACTAGCATCCTGACTTTGTGCAGCCCCACGGAATGTTGCCACCTCAATCAACTCACCTCGGGTATATACATGCACCAAACGGAAGCGTCTGCCGATAATCCGCGAATACCTGAATGTTTTATGCACTTGCTCCGGGGTGGCGTTGGTAGCAATGTCAAAGTCTTTGGGCTTAAGCCCCAGCAGCAAATCCCGCACACAACCACCGACCAAGTAGGCACGGTAGCCTTTTTCTACCAGACCCTCGACAATCCCCACGGCAAAGCGGTTAATTTGTCTGCGCTTGATTCCGTGTTCCCCTAACGGGTGTATATTTACTTTGAGATTATTGGTGGGTGATTCAGAAGACAATATAGCTGATCCATAGGCCGTTTTAGCTACGGCGCAAATAATATTTTAATTCATTAGGTCTATAGTTTATCATGCTGGTAATATTCACTAGCCTTTTATTCATGCTCTCTGCATTTAACGGTATATAACGCCGTCCGCTCAAGGAGTCTCTGATTTATTTTGGGCAAAGTATACTGAGTAAAAATTATGACCTTTGTAGTAACAGATAATTGCATAAAGTGTAAATACACCGATTGTGTGGAAGTATGCCCGGTTGACTGCTTCCACGAGGGGCCGAATTTTCTGGTAATTGATCCGGAAGAATGTATCGACTGTACCTTATGTGAACCCGAGTGCCCAATAAACGCAATTTACCCAGATGATGACTTGCCCAAAGAAATGGGGCAATTTCTCGAACTAAACGCTGAACTAAGCCTGATTTGGCCGGTAATTACCGAAATGAAAGCCGCTCCAACTGATGCCAAAGAATGGGAAGATAAGCCGGATAAACTTAAATATCTTGAACGCTAGCAGTTAATTCCCTACCCCACCCGCTCCAATAATGTGGCCAATACCACGCTGGCAGAATTTGGTTCTGCTGGGTTACCATTGGTATCTTGCAAGTATGCGCGGGTCTTTTTGCCATCAGGGACTAATTTTAATCGATACCGCCCAGAGTAGTCAGGGCTATATTGAGGGCCGCTCCAAAACTTCATTTTCTCCCAGAAGGATTTCTTATATACCCGGCGCTGATGGTTATAATTAAAGTCGTAAGTCTGGTTTTCGGCATTTGAAACGATGTCTTTAAGCCCCAGTCGAGGTAAGCTCAAACCTATCCTGCGCCAGCTGGATGTTGGTGTGTCTTCAAGCAGCACATAGGCACCAT
Source organism: Gammaproteobacteria bacterium (assembly GCA_024275935.1). Classification (GTDB taxonomy): domain Bacteria; phylum Pseudomonadota; class Gammaproteobacteria; order Xanthomonadales; family SZUA-36; genus SZUA-51. The sequence continues at coordinate 15,160 of JAJRYF010000087.1, forward strand.
GGGCGCTATATCGTAGGCTGGCGTTAGCGCTTCCAGACTCAACATCTGAGAGCACCAACGGTGGTAAGACTGAGTCCGGCTCAGTAATTGCTGGCGGCAAATCTTCTGCGGCAACCAAAATATCGACAGCAGTGTCTGTTCTGGGCGGGTCGAGATGTGGCGGCACCGACAACAACTTGGTTTCTTCGGCCTTTAAGTATGCGGTTTTTCGTTTTTCTGAAGACCCACAGCCAACCAAAACAAGGCCTAACAGGGTCACAGCACTGATAATAAAGATTCTTTTCATAAAGTTATTCTACAAGGTTTCCAGAGTTTGCAACGCCAATTCCAGCTCTGGTTGCAATGATTTATCCAGAGACAACAATGGCAGGCGGATGCCGTTGCCTATTCTACCTAATTTATGCAGTGCCCACTTGACTGGTATTGGGTTGGTACTTAGCTCCATAGCCGCATAGAGTGGCTTAAAGCGCGCATTCATACTCAAAGCCGCCTGCTCATTGCCACTAAGGGCTAACGCTGCCATCTTGGAGAATGCTTCTGGGGCGACATTATTCACCACCGATATCACCCCAGCCGCACCGGCAATTAGGCTCTCTACCGCGCTGGAATCGTCACCACTAAGTAAATCAATTTGTGAACTGAACCTACTCACCAACTCAGTCATTCTGCCGGGCCTTGCGTTAGCCTCCTTCAGAGCCACAATATTGTCTCTACAATAGAGCTGCTCCAAAGAGTCGGGGCTTAAATCTACGCCAGTTCTACTTGGCACATTATATAGCACCAGTGGCAAGTCGCAGCTATCTGAAATCGCCTCAAAGTGGGCCACTAACCCGTTTTGCTCAGGCCGATTATAGTAAGGCGTTACTACCAATGCGCCACTAGCTCCCAGCTTTTTGGCTAAGCGAACCTTATCGATAGCAAATTTCGTAGATGGACTGCCACAGCCTGCCAGAACCGGGCAGCGACCAGCAATGTGCTCAATAGACACCTGCAATAAAGACTGGTACTCAGCTGCATTCAGAACCGCCGCCTCGCCAGTGGTTCCGGCAATCACAATGGCATCGGTACCAGCGCCTATATGCCAGTCCAGCAGTTTTTTCAGAGTCGGCAAATCAATCCTGCCATCTGCCTGCATGGGGGTAACAAGGGCAACTATACTACCGTTGAACATTAGAAAACTCCGAGTCTTGCCAAGAATGTCTGTCATGGTACTTGCGAGCAGACCGGCTGGCAAGTATGCTCAGTGCTGTAGGCTTAACAGATAGGAACTATATGCTAGAAATAGGCACAATAATTAAAGACATTTCAGTACCAGCAACTGGTGAGGTGGCTTTCTCAATTAACAATTTTCGCGGCAAATACCTACTGCTTTATTTCTATCCCAAAGATAACACCCCAGGCTGCACTCTGGAAGGCCAGGACTTTGCATCACTGCACCCTCAGTTCCAAACCCTTGGCTGTGAAGTATTCGGAATTTCTAAAGATAGCGTACGAGTACACGAAAACTTTCGCAAAAAGCACCAGTTTCCTTTTCAATTGCTGGCAGATAGCAATGAGGAGTTATGTAACGCTTTTGGCGTAATTCAACAAAAGAAGCTCTACGGACGCACTTATATGGGCATAGTCCGCAGCACATACTTGCTCGATCCAGAAGGCCGGGTTATAGCAGCCTGGGAAAAAGTTAAAGTTAAAGGCCACGCCCAAATAGTATTGGATACGCTAAAAGAACTTAAGGAGAAATAATGGTACACGGCAAACGGCTGTATGTTCTCGATACCAATGTGCTGATGCACGACCCAACTTCGTTGTTCCGCTTTGAAGAGCATGACATTTTCATTCCAATGATTGTGCTTGAGGAGCTGGATGCCGCCAAAAAAGGGCTTACCGAGGTCTCCCGCAATGTCCGCCAGGTAAGTCGCTTTATAGGCGAGCTGATGGGCGATGATGCCGACTTTGATAATGGCTTAGAGCTAAAAACTCCAGACGGGATAAATCTTAAAACCGGGCATGGGCGACTCTACTTCCAAACCGAACTAACCACGCCCCACGCCAGTCTGCTGGCAGAGCACTCGTTGGCCGATAATGAAATTCTCTCTACTGCAGCCACGCTACAGGAGAAAATAACCGATAAGCAAATTGTGCTGGTCTCCAAAGATATTAACCTGCGGATAAAGGCTGCAGTCCTCGGTATTCCAGCAGAAGATTACTTTAACGACCGGGCACTCGATGACCTTAGCCTGCTCTATAACGGCCTACGGATTGAGGGTCATGATTTCTGGGATCAACATGAGCCAGTGGAATCATGGACTGAGCAACAGAACACCTACTACCAACTGCCAGTCCAGGCCGATGAACTCTGGTATCCACAACAATGCCTGGCACTGGAGGGCGAGGGACAGTTTGAAGCCATGGTCAGCAAAGCCGACGAACAACGCGTGGAGCTGCGCGTAGCCAGAAATTTTCGCCAGGAAAACCACTCGGTATGGGGGATTACTGCCCGCAACCGCGAACAGAATTTTGCCTTGAATCTATTGATGAATCCGGAAATAGATTTTGTAACCCTGCTGGGCACAGCCGGCACTGGCAAAACCTTGCTTACCCTGGCTGCCGGGTTAACCCAGACTCTGGATGATAAAATTTATACGGAAATTATCATGACCAGAGCCACCGTATCGGTAGGTGACGATATTGGTTTCCTGCCTGGCACCGAGGAGGAAAAAATGACTCCCTGGATGGGCGCTCTAACTGATAATCTTGAAGTCTTA
>JAJRYF010000088.1 GCA_024275935.1 Gammaproteobacteria bacterium
CCAAGAATGATGTGGATGTGGCCTAATGCCAGAATTTCAGTTATGGGTGGCGAACAAGCCGCCGCTGTACTGGCAACGGTTAAACGCGATGCCCTTGAGGCTAATGGCAAAGACTGGGATGCCAATGAGGAAACCGAATTCCGAGATAACATTCAGCAACAATACGAAACCCAAGGCAATCCCTACTACGCCAGCGCCAGACTGTGGGACGATGGAATTATTGACCCCCTGGATACCCGGCGAATTTTGGGCCTGGCTTTAAGCGCCGCCCAAAACTGCAAGATCGAACCAGAGCCAATGGGTGTATTTCGAATGTAGAGTTATCTCTGCATTGGTACTTTCTTTAAAAAAACCATGGTAATTAAATAAATGAGTCAGATTTTACACCAACAAAAAGATAAAAACGGAGTCGTCACTCTGACTTTACAGCGCGAGGCTGTCAGCAACGCCTTCAATGCCGAGCTTATCTCAACCCTGACTTCTACGCTGCTGATGCTACAGCAAGACGCTGAGCTAAGGGTGTTGGTGCTCACCGGTAGTGGCAAAGCTTTTTGTGCGGGTGCTGATTTGAATGAAATGCACTCAATGGTCGATGCCAGTGATAGCGAAAACCAGCAGGACGCTATGGCCTTGGCCGTCTTGATGCGCACTCTTAATTATTTCCCCAGACCCACAATTGCCAAAGTTAATGGCGCAGCCTTTGGTGGCGGTGTTGGCTTAATCGCCTGTTGCGATTTGGCGCTAGCGGCAGATAATTGCCAGTTTGGGTTAACCGAGACCCGACTGGGGCTAGTACCAGCGGTGATTTCGCCGTATGTGGTCAGGCGAATCGGCGAGGCTGCTGCCAGACGCTACTTTCTTAACGGCGATAGATTTGATGCTACAGCCGCAGCCAATATTGGCTTAATCCACCAAACTTGCCCGGCTGATGAACTTGAGCAACTACTAACAAATGAGGTCAATAAATTATTAGCCGCAGGTCCTGTAGCCAGTATATTTGCCAAACAATTAATCTTTGCTATGGCCGGTAATGATCAGGAAAAGCAAAAGCGCCTGGATGAAAATACTGCTGCAATGATTGCTAGATTGCGGGTTTCACCAGAAGGACAAGAAGGTATTCGAGCTTTCTTAGAAAAACGCAAGCCCTCTTGGCATCCAAAGAAGTAAAGCATGAATTCAACAATTTCAATTCGCGCAATTTTAATCGCTAATCGAGGCGAAATTGCCTGTCGAATAATCAGAACCTGTAAGCAGCTTGAGATTCGTAGCATCGCGATTTATTCAGCTGCCGACCGCAATGCCCAGCATGTTAAGCAGGCCGACTCTGCCCTGCCAATTGGCGCCGCCGAGGCTACTAATTCATACCTGGATGCGGATAAAGTAATTCAGGCAGCCAAAAACTCAGGAGCAGATGCAATTCATCCCGGTTACGGCTTCCTTTCAGAAAATGCCGACTTTGCCCGTAAAGTTGCGGCAGCAGGATTAGTATTTATTGGCCCGGGGGCTGATGTACTCGAATTAATGGCCTCCAAGGCTGCGGCTAAAATAGCCATGGAGGCTGCCGCAGTTGCCTGCGTGCCTGGTTACCATGAAGATAACCAGGATGATCAGGTACTGGCAGATGCCGCCGATGTTGTTGGTTACCCACTGTTAATCAAGGCCGTCGCTGGCGGCGGCGGTAAAGGCATGCGCATTTGTACCTCACAGGCAGGTTTTGCCGAGGCTCTGGCTGCAACCCGCCGGGAAGCCAAGCGAGCATTTGCCGATGACCGGGTAATATTCGAACGCTATATTGAAGACCCACGGCATATAGAAATTCAGGTTTTCGCCGACCAACATGGCAATGTAGTACATCTGTTTGAGCGCGATTGCTCCAGCCAAAGGCGGTATCAGAAGGTAATTGAAGAAACCCCTGCGCCTGGACTGGATACCGCCACCAAAGAGGCAATGTATCAAGCCGCGATTGAAGCTACCCAAGCGGTAAACTATGTCGGTGCTGGTACGATTGAATTCATCCTCGCGCAGAACAATGAATTCTGGTTTATGGAAATGAATACCAGACTCCAGGTTGAACACCCGGTTACTGAAATGGTTACTGGGCTGGATTTGGTAGCCTGGCAAATCCTGGTAGCTCAAGGTCAGAAGCTACCATTGCAACAAGCTGATATCCACTCTTCTGGACATGCAATTGAGGTGCGGATTTACGCGGAAGATCCCAACAGTGGCTTCTTACCCGCCGCCGGAATTATCCAGAAACTAGTATTACCGGCTAGCGGCAAAGATATCCGCTGTGACTCAGGGGTTGTCAGCGGTGATCGCATCAGCGTTCATTATGACCCGATGATAGCCAAACTGATTGTGCATGC
>JAJRYF010000089.1 GCA_024275935.1 Gammaproteobacteria bacterium
GCATGCATAAATGGCCAAAATCAAAATCAGTTCAAAAGTAGAGCAACGAGAATGGCAGGCGCTGCAGGCGATTGCGCATGAGTCAAATCAGAGTATTGCCGGCGTACTTTCCGAAGCCGTTGCAGATTATGTGCGCAAGCGTAGGATCCGTCCGCAAGTTCTTTCTCATCTCGAAGACTCGATAAGTGAAAATGCGGAACTGGGGCAACGCCTTGCCGAATGATATCGTCCGGTTTCTATCATTGGACGAGGCCATTGCTATCCATGCACGCTTAATAGAGCGCTTTGGTGGTTCTGAGGGCTTACGGGATCTTGGTATTCTGGAAAGTGCACTTTTTCGACCACAAACTGGGTACTATACGGACTTAGCACAAATGGCAGCCGCGCTTTTTGAGTCCTTAATCATCAACCACGCCTTTGTTGATGGCAATAAGCGCGCTGCATATTTTATCAGCGATACTTTCCTGCGCCTTAATGGATGGCGTATTAAAGTGGACGCAGATGCGGGTTATGCTTTTATAGTTGATTCGCTGGGGCTGGGTAAATGTGACTTTGAGCATATTTTGCCCTGGATTCAGGGGCAAATGGAAAAGCTAAAATAACAAGGTAGTGAAACTACTTGAGATAAATATTCTTTCTATGACCAACTCTCACAACCAGAACGACCATAACTTCATCGCGCAACTCGCAAATTAACCGGTAATCACCCAGATAGAGGCACGGTATGGTGTACGCGCAGGCACTCGACATGCTCCTCCAAAATAATTGCAGGAGCATGCATTTACCTACAACAAAAAAATCAAATTATTGTGCCAGTGTATCTGCAATATACTCATTAATATATTGAGTCAATACATCCAAAGGAACTGGGCCATTCTTTAGCACTACTTCATGGAAATCCCGAATATCGAATTTATCGCCTAGTGCGGTTTTTGCTTTTTCTCGTAGTTCCAGAATTTTCATCATGCCTATCTTATAAGCAGTTGCCTGCGATGCCATGACAATATGGCGCTCAACCATCTTTACTGCGTCATTTCTTGAGTTAGGGGTGTTATTTGCATAGTATTCGATGCCTTGCTCGCGGCTCCATTCCATTGCATGAATTCCTGTGTCTACCACCAAGCGACAAGCGCGCCACAGTTCCATAGCCAAGCGCCCAAAATTTGAATATGGATCACTATACATGCCTATTTCTTTTGGTAGAAATTCGGAATAAAGCCCCCAACCTTCAGTGTAGGCGGTAAAGCGTGCGAACTTTCTAAACTTAGGGATGCCTTCTAATTCCAACGCAATCGCCAGCTGCATATGATGACCAGGCAGGCCTTCGTGATAGGCTAGTGCTTCCATTTGGTAAATCGGCATGTTTTTCATCCGATATAAATTGGCATAATAAATACCCGGGCGAGTACCATCCATCGAAGGGATTTGATAAAAAGCTTTACCCGCAGATTTTTCTCTAAATGCTTCAACTGCTTTAACCGTTAGTTCAGCTTTTGGTTTCACAATAAACAGTTCATCTAAACGGGTCTTCATGGTGTCAATAAGGGCTGTTGCTTCGCTCAGGTATTTTGCTCTTCCATCGTCGGAGTCAGCATAATAAAATTGTTCATCTTCACGCATAAAAGTGAAAAACTTTTTAAGATCGCCATCAAAACCAACTGACTCTTTAATCAGTTCCATTTCCGCATGAATTCTGGTGACTTCTGCTAGTCCTGCTTGATGAATTTGCTCAGCAGTCATATCCGTGGTGGTAGTGCGGGCAAGGGCAGTGTTATAAAAAGCCTGGCCATCAGGCAGCTTCCACACGCCATCTTGGGTGTCGGCTTTAGCGGCTATGAGTTTTACTGCTTTAATCAGGCTTTCATAGCCGGGTTTAACATTTTCTTTTAAGGCAGTAATTGCTCTGCTGATAAGTTGTTCTTTTTCAGCGGCATCTATATCCAATTGATTTACTTTCTTACTAAAGTCGGCCAGTAAAGTGCTGTCCTCACCAGCATCAAAGGGCGCGCCTTTGATAATATTCTCACTATCACTAATTACATATGGATAAACAAATTTCGGTGCAATTATGCCTTTCTCAGCACGAATATTTACACCTTCTATTACCTGACCAAACAGGACAGGGATAGCATTTAGTCGTGAAATATAGTCTTCGGCATCAGCAACTTCGTCGATTTTGTGCTGATTGATTAGTAGCGCTGGTGCTGCAGAGTGAAGTCCACGCATTTGGTTTAGCGGGTAATTATGAAAGCGCCATTTAAAGTCAGCGATCTGCTGTTGTAGGCCTTGTTGCATTAAATCCAGGCTGACTTTTGTTTGCGGGTCGAGTTTGCTGGCGTCAATAGAATTTACTTTAGCTAGATTATCTTTGGCAATTTGCAAACCTTCCTGTGCCCACTCTTCGGATAAATCATCCCATTTATCTTGATCATCTTTGATGCCAAGAAAAGATTGAGTAGTAGGGCTGCGTTTCACCGCCTGCATAAAAATTTCTTCAAATAACTCATTAGCTTTATCGGCTTCAGTTGCTGAATCAGTGGCGGTTTCAGCAATGAGTTCTGAAGCAGCTTGGCTTTGGGCGGCCTGATTAGCTGGTTCAACTTGTTCGCTACAAGCACTTATGGTGATTAACAAGCTAAGGACAGAAAGGGTTTTGAATAGCTTAAACATGGAGATTCCTGATATTGTTTAGGAAAAATAAAGGCTAAATTTAGCCGATGATACTAACACGAATAGGGTCGGTAAGTTGCCCGATATATTGTAAAGAAGGGCGTAAGAAGGACTAGGGTGACCATTGTGGGCTGGTTATATATGGCTGCAATAATTTAATTCAGTATACAAGTCCAAATTAGGGCACTAAGACTTGCACGCCAGGAATTTTCTCAAAATCACGCGAATTACTCGTTAGCACGGGATATCCATAGGCAATAGCGGTTGCCGCTATTTGCAGGTCGTGTACACTCGCGCCCGTTTTCTTTCTGGGTTTAATAAAAGCCGAGTAAATTCGTGCATATACACGCGCCACCTGTTGATTAAAAGATAGGCAAGGCACGACAGCAACAATATTTTCGACAAAAACTTCTCGGGTTATTCTGCTGGGCTCATTAGTGGCTAGGTGCACACCCATGTAAAGCTCCGCAACACTAACAGCCGCAATAAAAGTATCGCCATATTCGGTGAATTTTTCCAAAGCCGATAATTCATAACGGCCATTTTCGAGCGCTATAAATACATTGGTATCAATAATCAATCCCATGGGTTGGCAGCCAGTGGAGTATTTTTCCGAATGGTTTCTAAGTCTTCAGAAAAACGCTGAGCGTCGCCCGCATTCAAGCTGGGCATATAAGCAAGCAAGCGAATTAACCCCTGCATGGATAAACCCGTCAGAGGAGGCGGCGCTAACTGTGCGATCACTCTGGTACCCTTGGTTATTAGTACAGTGTTTCTGGAGATGCGCACATCATCAATAGTTTGCGCCATATTACGCGCCAACTCAGTTGCAGAAATTTGTTGAGCTTCATGGGTTCGCATTGATATTGCCTTTTTTATGCATAATTCATACTATACATATAATATGTATTATTTACAATCTAAAAACAGTGAGTTCCCAAAAGGCCTCGACCATGGGGAATATGTGGTGAGCGCCCGCATCCATTTGACAATGGTTCTCATTTGCATTTAAATACTCATAGTTCCCAATGGTATTTAAGTTCATGTATGTTTGTATTTGTAATGCGGTCAACGAAAAAGCGGTGCTGGCGGCTATTGCTGAGGGTGCGATGAGTGTTCAGGACCTGCAAGTGGCCACTGGCCTGGCTACAGATTGCGGGAAGTGTGCGGTGGAAGCTACCCGAATGCTGCACTTGTATGCCAATGGTGACTCAGCCACAGCAAGCCCCCGCCAACTACTAACCATTGTTGGTTAAAAAATCCCTCACAATACGCAGTATGAGCATATAATGGGGCTTCTTAAAGCTTCCAGACTCAGGGCACGCATATGAAAGGCGATAGCAAGGTTATTGAGCACCTTAATCAGGCACTATTTAACGAATTGATAGCAATCAATCAGTATTTTCTGCACTCGCGGATATTTCAGGACTGGGGTTTGACAGTATTAGCGGCTAAAGAGCGGGAAGAATCAATTGATGAGATGAAACATGCTGACCAGTTGATTGATCGCATTTTGTTTCTTGAGGGTATGCCGAATATGCAAAACCTGGGGCGTTTACGGATAGGTGAAACTACCAAGGAAATGCTTGAAGGCGATCTGGCGTTGGAAATGGATGCTATCCCAGACCTGAAGTCGGGCATTGCTTATTGTGAGTCGGTACAGGACTTTACCAGCCGGGATCTTCTCAGAAGTATTCTAGATTCTGAAGAAGAGCATGTAGACTGGCTGGAAACCCAACTGGATTTAATCGAGCGGGTAGGTGAGCAAAACTACCAGCAGTCACAAATTTAAGATTTCTTATAAGCAATAGCAAAAATGTACAGCCAATCTTCTGAACCGGTGCGCTTTGAGCGCGACTGCGATGTGGTGATGATTCCTACTGGGGATCATCTCAGTATCCCTGCGGGTACTCCTGGGTATATTACCCAATCGTTGGGTGGTTCTTTTACGGTTTTTGTTGATGGCAACCTGTTCCGGATTGCCGGTATTGATGCCGATGCCATTGGTAAACAACCAGTGCTACCACCTACCCTAGACCTAGATGCCAGTGATACTGATGTTGAGGAACTGATGTGGGCGCAGATAAGAACCTGTTACGACCCCGAAATTCCAGTCAATATCGTTGATCTTGGGTTAATCTATACCGCTACCTTGAAACGCAGTAAACCCGGTCACCGAAACGCCCATATTCAAATGACTTTAACCGCACCAGGCTGCGGCATGGGCGAGATTATTGTTGATGATGTACGCTCCAAGGTGGCCTTGATCCCCACTATCGACAAAGTTGATGTAGAGCTGGTTTTCGACCCCCCTTGGAATACCAGTATGATGTCTGAAGTTGCCCGTCTGGAAACTGGTTTGTTGTAAAGCCCATATGCTAGGGTGCTGGCGTATTTTGCTTGCCTCACTCTACAAGTGACCGCTGTTTTGGGCAGTAGCATTGACAAATCCCCCCCCCCCCCCCCATGGTAGGGTTGTTCTGCCAAATGACTTGGCTTTCAATTCAATAGGAATATGGAGATTCATATGCGTAAAATTCTAGCTATTGCCGTCGTTATTATCTCGCTGGCGGGTCTTACATTCTCACAAAGTGCCTTGGCCAATCTTTCTACGGTTTGTTTCGGTGGGAACCTTTATATGGTTGCTTCCGAACTCAATGATAGTGGTCAATGGGTACAGACGATTACTCTTATCGAAAGTAACTCGCTCCAGTGCATGGTGCTTTAATAGTAAGATAGTAAATGTACTACGCAGCATCCCTATTTTTGGTTTTGTGGTTGCTGTGAGTATGAAATTACACTGCCCTGGAAGAAACAGCTCCAGGGCAGTGTTATAAAGTTCTGTTTAAAGCTGGCGGCAGCAGGCCAAAAGTGCTTGAGTGGTGGCTATGAAGATACTTTTCAAGATTATTGTATTGGCGCTGGCGCTGGTATTTACAGCACCTGTGAGTGCTAAAAGCGATATTATCGTTGTTAACCGGTCAGAGCTGGGAAAATACTGGGAGCATAAACGCCCGCGGAAATCGCGTTCAAACCCGGAAGGGGTAGCGATACTTAGAGTTGAGGTCAAAGGTGCAGAGCGGTTCCATAAAAAAAAAGATAGTTGTGTGGGGTATGTCTATTTAATCAATAAAAGCGGTAGTACGGAGGCATTCCGTGTGATTAGTGCATACCCTGATGATAAATTAGTGAAATTTCATGCTCGGAAAGTAAAAGGGTATCGGTTTACCGCTACCCCGACTAATCCCGAAAAAAAACCAGTCTATACTTATGGTGTTTATACTACCCCCAATGCAAAATCAGTGGCGGTCTTTGAATCTCCAGAGTTTCGGGAAGCCGTCGAAAGAACCGCCAAAATATGCCGCAAAAGCCTTGATGAATATATCCAGCAGGTATTAACCCAAGCAGGTTGATTTTAACCATGTTAACTCATGAATGAGCTGGGTCGTTTTTTTCATCGCCCTGAGCCGACACGCGCATCCGTGTGCTCCCCCGGCATTTGTGCTTTCTGCACTGCAAGCGCGAACACAAAATCATGTCATCCCGGAAGCGCGAGTAGCGCTGTCCGGGATCCAGTTTATTGGAAAGCGGTTGGTTGCCGTGGTCGCTACAGTTTGCCCAACCAGCCTGGATTCCGGGTTCGGCTATTCGCCGCCCCGGAACGACAGGGTGGGATTTGCCCCAGACGAAGGTAACGCCACCCCGACGATTGCCAAAAAGATTCTCTTTTCAATAAAACCTTCCCCATGTTAGAATCCATCCCCCGGCAGTTTTACTTGCCGGATTAGTTTCAGGTGATGTTCTGGGTAACCAGACATTGAAACGGGAAGCCGGTGAAAATCCGGCACTGCCCCCGCAACGGTAAGCGGTGTAAAGCGGTACCGGGAGCCTGTCCGAGAATGAAAGCCTACTGCGAAAAATTCATTTTGGTCATATTTCCCGTTCATTTTCGTTAAATAGAATGTCTATTTGCCTCAAATGAACGGAAAATCTGCCTCAAAATGACTTTTCCTCGCTACGGCCCTAATTCTCGGGCAGGCTCCAATGCCACTGTGAGAGATACTTCATGGGAAGGCGTACTGCCAATACATTCATCGCAAGTCCGGAGACCGGCCTGATTTATTGAATGGCGTATCGCGGCGGGCGATCACAGTCTTATGTGCATTTCTAGACTGTCTCCTCCTTCGTAATATCGCCACTCGCGGGTGAGCGAAACGGAGGATTCCATGCTAAATAATACCCCTACACAACTAAAAATTACGGCGCTTGTCTGTGCCTGTTCTATAACTTTATCGGCAACGGCTGATACCTACACAGCAGAACCAATGCTGGTTACTGCATCCAGAGTATCTGAAAACATTGAAGATACTCTGGCAACTGTGAGTTTGATTGATAGAGAAACAATTGAGCGTTCTCAAGCCCCTGATTTATTAGAATTATTGCGCTTGCAAAGCGGCATTGATATAGTCCGTTCAGGCCCTGCTGGGGCTCAAACCAGCTTATTTATGCGTGGGACTAATTCTAACCATACGCTGATTTTGATTGATGGTGTGCGGGTTAACTCTACCAATACTGGCGCTATTGCCTGGGAGAATTTGCCGTTAGCACAAATTGAGAGAATTGAAATTGTGCGGGGGCCAAGGACGAGCTTCTATGGTGCTAACGCAATTGGTGGGGTGATCCAGATTTTCACCCGTCAGGCAAATCAAACTACTGTGCGTATTGGACTAGGTAGTTATGGCCAGCAGGAAATCAGTGCAGCTACGGGCTATGCCGCTGAGCGTAGTGCACTTTCAATTACCGCAGGTTGGCGCGATAGCGATGGTTTTTCCGCCCAGAATGAGAATGGCTTTGGCTATGATCCAGATGACGATGGTTTTAATACCTGGAATGTATCCATGCGCGGTTCGGTTAAAACCAGTGATAGCAGTGAGCTCAGTTACCAACTGTTATATACAGATAATGAGAATGAATTCGACCAGGGCCAATCGCAATCGCAGCAAAGTGTGCTGGGTTTGAGTTGGGATTATTGCAGTACCTGTAGTTATACGCAGAGCATTAACCTTGGATATACCAGCGATAAGCTGGATACAATGACCGCCTTTGGTAGCTCCGCACTAAACAGCAAGCATAGCTCTATTGACTGGCAGTTAAGCCGCAAAATGGAACAGGCGCAATGGGTGTTTGGCGTAGATCTGGATTCAGAATCAGGCCGCAATAAAGATAACTACAATCAAAGCCGGAATAATCTGGCAGCTTATACAGGTTTAACGCTAGAGGCAGGCAGAAGCGACCTGCAGTTTGCCCTGCGCTATGACGATAACTCAGTTTACGGCAGTGAACTTACTGGTAGTGCAGCCTTAGGGCTGGCGCTTACCGGGCAATTAAGACTGGTTGCAAGCTATGGCACAGCGTATCGGGCGCCAACTATGAATGAGCTGTATTCACCCGGGTTCTTTGGTTTGTTTGCTGGAAATCCAGATTTGAACGCAGAAAGCTCTGACTCCAGCGAGCTGTCTTTACGCTGGCAGTTGGCAGCTAAACAGAAGTTAAGTTTAAGTGTGTATAGAACCAGAATTGATAACCTGATAGCATTTTCTGGCGAAGATTTTCAGGCTGTAAACATCAACAAGGCGGCTATTGATGGAATAGAAGCTGAGTACCAATTAAATGCCGGCAACTGGCAACTAACAGCGAATGCAACTTTCCAGGATACTGAGGATAAGTCTACCGGTAACAGCTTATTGCGCCGCCCGGATGAAAAATATAGCCTGACTTTAGACCGTAGTTGGAATAACGGTGCCTGGTTGGGGGTTGAAGTTTTTTATAGTGGTGAGCGCGAGGATTTTGGCGCCAGTCTGGATAGTTATACTTTAGTGAACTTGCGCGCGGGCCTGTCCTTGGCTGGTGGTTTTCGACTTGAGGGCAGGCTTGAAAACTTGCTGGATGAATACTACCAACCAGCTTTTGGGTTTAATGCAGCCGATAGATCCTATTACCTGAATATTCTCTGGCGCAAATAAAGCCTTGTAACTGGAAGCTCCCGGTGCGTCCGCTGCGCTTGACAGCACCCTACAGGTACTCCGTTTTTCTGTAGCACCGGGAGTTATTGCAACGCAAATCAGGTAAAATTGACCGGTGCATACATTATTAAAATCAGTCTTGCTGTTGAGCTTCATCTTATTAAGCCTTAGCGCCTGCAAAAAGTCAGTTGAAAAAGCCCAGTTTCTTATTTTTGGGACTTTGGTAGACATCACTCTTATAGATGTAGACAAAGCCAGATCCACAGAAATATTTGCCCAGGTACAGCAAAATCTACAGTCTATGCACCGTGACTGGCACCCTTGGGAGCCGAGTATGTTGATGACTATCAACCTGGCGTTCACCGAGGGTGAATGTGCTCCGTACGATCAACGGTTGCGAACTTTGATCGAAACATCCCGGAGCACGGAAAAACTAACGGGTGGCTATTTTAATGCCGGTATTGGTGGTTTGGTTGGCCTTTGGGGCTTTCATACCTCTGACTACCCAATTCTTACGCCACCACCTACAGCCAGCGAAATTGAAGCGCTAGTTTCGCAGCGCCCAAGCATGAGCGATATTTATTTTACGGATGAGCAGGTGTGCTCCAACAATCCGGCAACCCAGCTCGATTTTGGTGGTATAGCCAAAGGCTATGCGGTGGATCTAGTTAGTGAACAATTACAGCAGCTAGGGGTAACGGCTGCCATCGTAAATACTGGTGGCGACCTGCGTGCCTATAGCCATAAAGATGGATTTATCTGGCGTATCGCAGTCCGCCATCCTGAACAGGGATTAATTGGGCTAATTGAAGTTGCCCAAGATGAGGCGGTATTTACTTCAGGAAACTACCAGCGTTTTGTCGAGTTTGAAGGTAAGCGGTTTGCGCATATTCTGGATCCACGCACAGGCTGGCCAGTAACGGAGCTAAGTTCGGTGACGGTGCTGGCAAAAACAGGGATTGAGGCCGATAGTGCGGCTACTGCATTAATGGTGGCAGGTCTGCAAGGATGGCGAGAGTTGGCTAATGCTTTGCAGTTTGAGGCAGTGCTACTGGTGACTGCGAGCGGCAAGCTTTATATGACTCCAGCGATGGAACAAAGGCTGGAGTTGTATATGGAAGACGACGACTCCCAGTGGCAAGTGGAAGTCGTCGAATAGGGGGCGAATCTGCTTAAGCTGCGTTAGCCTTCTCTAATCCCATAACCTTGGCAGCTTTAAGTTCCTGATGGTCGAAATCATCTACGGCGATTACTTCCAGACGCAGTTCGCGTGCTTGTCGGAGGATTACGGCCTCATCTTCTGAAATTAGTTGTTGTTTAAGCGCGCTTGCGAGCTTTTCATCCCAGGTATAACCATCGAGTTTAGCGGCACGGCTGGCTTTGATAAATTTCTTTTCAACATTGCCAGCGGCAATAATAATCGGTAGCGCAGTTTCCATTTTGCCAATTGGGTTGCCACTGCGATCAGAGGTATAAACCCCACGACAAAGGCGAGTGCGACTGGCTGATGGGGTCATCAGTAATTGTGCAAGTTTACCGCCAAGCTTGTCATTAGGCTGTTTTTGGCGCGCACCTAAGGGTAAAACTATGGCTTTCAGGATAATGCCAACAGTCGGATTCGGGAAATTATCCAGGATTCCACGCATTGCCTGTTGGAGCTGAAAAATAGTCTCTTCCATCGACCACTGTAACAACTCAAGGTCAGCGGCTGGTCGGCCTTCATCGTCAAAGCGCTTGAGAATCGCCGAACCAATATACAAATGCGAAAGCATATCGCCCAGCCTGGCTGAGAGGCGTTCTTTACGCTTTAGCTCAGCCCCCAGAGTCAATAAAGTCGCATCGGCAAGGAAAGCAAAAGCGGAACTATAGCGGCTCAAGTGTTGATAGTAACGGGCGGTATCATTGCCCGCTGGTGCTTTGGCCAGGCGTGACCCAGTCAGCCCCAAGAGCAAGGCGCGCACAGCATTGCTTATGGTAAAGCCAATATGGCCGAATAACTGTTTATCAAAGTCTTTAAGGCTAGCGCGCTCATCTGTCAGTGCGGCTGCTGCCATCTCTTTCAGAATATAAGGGTGACAGCGAATTGCGCCTTGACCAAAGATAATCATTGAGCGAGTCAGAATATTAGCCCCTTCAACGGTTACACTAATTGGCATCCCTTGCCAGCCCCGGCCAAGATAGTTCTTCGGCCCCAGAATAATCCCCTTGCCGCCATGCACATCCATAGCATCGCTTACAATTTTTCTGGCCAGCTCAACGGTGTGGTATTTGGCAATTGCAGATGGTACTGAGGGTTTCTCGCCTTGATCAACAGCCACTGCGGTCATTTTAGACAAGGCGCTGGTGATGTAGGTATTGCCAGCAATTCTTGCCAGAGCTTCTTCTACGCCCTCAAATTTACCAATTGGTTGATTGAACTGGGTTCTAATACGAGCATAGGCACCAGTTGCCAGCGCCGCAGTTTTGGCGCCGCCAGTTGAGCCTGAAGGCAATGAAATGGCGCGACCTACCGAGAGGCATTCAACCAGCATTTTCCAACCATGGCCGGCCATTTCCGGGCCGCCAATTAAGCTGTCCAAGGGTACGAAAATATCCTTTCCGCGTACTGGTCCATTGGAAAATGGCATATTTAAGGGCATGTGTCGGCGGCCAACATCCAGACCTTTAATGTCGGCAGGTATAAGGCTTAGCGAAATCCCCAAGCGTTGTTTATCGCCCATCAAACCATCGGGGTCAAACATCTGGAAAGCAATACCTATCAGCGTGGCATCTGGAGCCAGGGTGATATAGCGCTTATCGAAGTTAAGCCTTATCCCGACCACTGTTTTACCTTTCCACTTACCCTTACAGACTATTCCATAATCAGGAATGGAGGTAGCATCGGAGCCGGCTTCTGGCCCGGTTAAGCCAAAACATGGAACTTCAATGCCTTGGGCCAGGCGGGGTAGGTAGTAGTTTTTCTGCTCATCAGTGCCGTACTTTAAGATTAACTCTGCCGGTCCGAGTGAGTTGGGTACTGACACAGTGGTGCTGGCAGTTTGGCTTACTCCGGCAATTTTGGTTAATACTGCACGGTGAGCCAGGGCAGAATAGTCTAAGCCACCATATTTCTTGGGGATAATCATGCCAAAGAAGCGGTTGTCTTTAATGAATTGCCAGGTCTCGGGGTTCAGGTCGGCATCAATATGAGTAATTTCCCAGTCCCGTAGCATATCGCAAAGCTCTTCAACCGGGCCATCGAGAAAGGCTATTTCCTCGGTAGTTAGGCTTGGGGTATGAGTGTCTAGTAATTTGCTCCAGTTTGGGTTGCCACTGAATAAATCGCCTTCCCAGCCAACTGTGCCCGCATCCAGGGCGACCTGTTCGGTTTTAGATAGTTCTGGAGTCATTTTGCGGTAAATTTTTAGAAATGGGCCAGAAATCCATTGTTGGCGCAGAGCCGGGTTGTTAAGAAAAAACGCCAGCCCGCCGGAAATAATCGCCAGCAACCAGAAACTTAAAGAGCCTAAGCCCCCATTGAGGGCAAATAGACCTATAACGGCAGTAATTCCGAGTGACCATTTGTGTATGTTGGTGGCCAGAAATGCAGCCACCAGGCTGATGGCAATTAAACTAAGCAGCATACTTAAAAACATTACAATTCCTTTATTTCAGCGGCGCTGACCAACAAAATTCAGGGTCTGAATTGAGGAATCAGCAAGAAAAATATTAATTTGATGGAAAAAGTATGTTCCTGTATCGAGCATTTGTCAATAC
Source organism: Gammaproteobacteria bacterium (assembly GCA_024275935.1). GTDB lineage: Bacteria > Pseudomonadota > Gammaproteobacteria > Xanthomonadales > SZUA-36 > SZUA-51. The sequence continues at coordinate 12,450 of JAJRYF010000089.1, forward strand.
GCAAGCGTATGGAGGGTGGTTATTTGGGCGCTTAGACTCCTCGACAGCCCCCTGTAGGCTAGCCACAATCGTATTTAATTCGGTTAATCAAGAAACAACTATCAATGACCAGCCTTAATGCCCCTTGTCACTGCGGTAGCGGTAAAAAATTCAAGCGTTGCCATGGCAAGCCCGCGGCTCGGGCGATTCGTCAGCAACTTGGCCCCCCTAAGCAACATTTCAGCCCCTTGCCATTGGATAATCGGCGATTGCGTATAGCATATCTTTCGGCCGATTTTCGTAAACATCCGGTAGCCAATTTCATAACCCCGGTTTTAGAGGCGCATAATAGGCATAAGTTTAAGATATTCGCCTATTACAGTCACCAGCATAAAGATGCCTGGACAGACCGGGCTCGGCGGGCAGTAGATATCTTCAGGCCGGTGGCTGACCTGAGTGCGGTAGGAATTGACATCAGGCGGGTGGAGTTGCTGGGATAGTAATATTAACCACCATCTAGCTTGCTACCAGCAAGTGGATTTGTTGCTAGATAGTTTTCCCTACAACGGGACTACGACAAATTGCGATAGCTTTATAATGGGGGTGCCGGTATTGACTGTTTTAGGTGACTCACATATCAGCCGGGTTACCGCCAGCCAGTTGTCTGTATTAGGCTTGAATGAGTTGGTGGCCGGAAATAGCAGCGAATACATTGCCAAAGCAATTGCTTATGCCAGCGAGCCAGATGGCATGTCCGGGCTAAGGCGGGACTTGCGTCAGCGAATGCAAGCCAGCCGACTGATGGATGCCACAAAATTTACTAAAGAACTGGAAACATTACTACTACAATCTTGGGTACAATATGAGTCTATATGAATCGATTGATTTACCTGGTAACAAATATACTATGAGCAAGCCCGCAAAAATCGAGAAGGAAAAACTAACTGCTGCCGACTGGGAGCGCGGCGCGCTGGAGCTAATCGCCGAAGAAGGCGTGAATGCGGTTGCAGTAGAGGGACTAGCCAAAAGGATGGGGATTACCAAAGGTAGCTTCTATTGGCACTTTTCCAATCGCCAGGCCTTAATTGAGCAATCGCTGCTGCGTTGGCAAGAGCATGATGAGCGAAATTTGCAGGTTTTGTGGAAAAATATTGACGACCCGCGCGAACGGTTAATTCTGTTCTTCCGGCGTAGCTCACAAGTAAATCAACTTACCCACGATGTTTATGCCGCCTTGTGCTTTGCAGCCGATCACCCATTGGTGGGGCCGGTATTGGCAGCAGTTGCCAAGCGCCGCTTGGCATATCTTACCCAGGCGTTTGTGGAGCTTAATATGCCCGCCAAAGAGGCTGCATCCAGAGCTATGTTGACCTATGCGGCCTATGTGGGTTATCTGCAGTTATTAGAACAGCAGCAAGCCCCTGAGCCGGATGGTGCTGATTTCGACCCCTATCTGGAACATATAATTAACACTCTTATTCCGGCAGCTTAATTGATATACTAATGCGTTAGAGTATGGTGTTTTCTGCGCCACAGATCAGAATCAAAGGAAATATTATGTCCAGCAATACCAGCAATGCAGCTCTGGCTGAATGGGTAGCCTCGGTTGCCAAATTAACTGAGCCAGATAATATTCAGTGGTGCACAGGTTCAGATGCTGAGAACCAGCAGCTTACAGAGCTACTGCTTGAGAGTGGTGATTTTAAGCCGCTTAATCCGCAAACCCATCCAAATAGCTATCTGCATTTATCCGACCCTGAAGATGTCGCCAGGGTTGAACACCTGACCTTTATCTGTACACCCGATGAGGCTGATGCCGGGCCTAATAATAACTGGATGACGCCGGCAGCTGCCCATGCAAAAATTGATGCTCTTTATCGCGGCGCAATGCGCGGTAGAACCATGTATGTGATTCCATACTGTATGGGGCCAATAGATTCCCCGTTATCCCGCTGTGGAGTTGAGATTACCGATAGTGCCTATGTGGTTGCTAATATGCGTATTATGACGCGTATGGGTGCTCCGGCATTGGCGCGAATTGAACGCGAGGGCACTTTTGTTAAAGGCCTGCATTCGATTGGCGATTTATCTCCTGAGCGCCGGTTTATCATGCATTTCCCAGAAGAGTTATCAATTAAAAGTATTGGTTCTGGTTATGGCGGCAATGCCTTGTTAGGAGAAAAGTGCCACGCTTTGCGGATTGCCTCTTATCAGGCGCGTACCGAGGGCTGGTTAGCAGAGCATATGCTGATTCTAGGGCTGGAAAGCCCCGCTGGTGAAATCCACTATGTAGCCGCGGCTTTCCCATCGGCCTGTGGTAAAACCAATTTGGCCATGCTTATTCCCCCGGAGAGCTACAAAGGCTGGAAGATTTGGACTGTCGGCGATGACATTTGCTGGATGCGCCCAGGCTCTGATGGACGCTTGTGGGCAATTAACCCTGAAGCCGGGTTTTTTGGGGTAGTTCCTGGCACCTCGGAGCAAACCAATCCAAATGCATTGTCTATGTTGTATCAGGACACGATCTTTACCAATGTAGCAACTACCGAGGATAATCAGCCTTGGTGGGAAGGCCTGGATGACCGAACTCCAGCCAAAGATTGGCAAGGGCGTGATTATGACCCCGCCAATGGCCCGGCAGCACATCCAAACTCGCGCTTTACTGTATCCAGCAAACGCTGTCCTTCATATACCGATAAGGCCGAGGCCCCGCAAGGGGTGCCAATTTCGGCAATTATTTTTGGTGGTCGGCGCGAGCGCTTGGTGCCGTTGGTGTTTGAGGCTAAATCATGGGCTCATGGGGTGCTGGTAGGGGCGGCTATGGCCTCAGAAACTACCGCTGCGGCCACTGGCGCTGTAGGTCTGGTTCGGCGTGACCCAATGGCAATGCAGCCATTTTGTGGCTATAACTTTGCCGATTATTGGGAGCACTGGCTTAGTTTTGCCGATAAAGCCGATAATTTACCCGGCATTTTCCATGTTAACTGGTTCCGCAAAGATGCTAATGACGGCTTTATGTGGCCCGGTTTTGGTGACAATATGCGGGTGCTTGAGTGGATAGTTGAGCGTTGCCAGGGTTTGGTAAGCGCCACCGAAACTGCCGTTGGCTATTTGCCTCGTCCAGCGGACCTCAATATAGATGGATTGGAGCTGCCTATTGAGCAACTTGAGGCATTGCTTGAGGTTGACCAGCAAGGCTGGCTTGAAGAAATGGATCAAATTGCCGCCTATTTGGGTACTTATGGCGAGCGTCTACCCGAGGCGCTGAAGGCCGAGTTACTTTTGGTAAAGGAGCAATTAGCTAGAAACTTAGCTTAATTGTGGGCCCATAGGCGGGTGCGGTAGTTTTCGCTCAACTCAGTATAATTTATATATTTTCTTTTATATTCAAGCATATACGGGATTCGCTGGCAGTTTGGATGGGATAGGATGAGAAGAGGGTAGTTCGCCTGAAACAGCAAGTATAGCTCTTTTGTAAGCCCCTGCGCTGAGTCAAGAAAATTCATATATTCCTTTATAATCATGCTATTACAGAGGTTTTTTCAGCATAGTATAGCTTTCGTGTAGTGATAGCTAAGGCCATATATTAAGCTAAACTAACAAATAGTTAACAAACTCTTTCCATTCTTGTCTAGCAGTGATACTATTGACCCCAAGTTGGAGCAAGAGCTCTGGCGTGGTGCTGTGCATGCCTATCGCACCCGATCAGAGAAAGCTTCGATCGAAATTTTTATTCCAACCCAATTGGGAGAGCTATTAAAATGAAATATAAACAAAACCTATTATCGCGGACTATCCAAAATTCTTTGGGTGCTGGTGCCGTGTTGAGTATGGCGCTTGCATCAGGTGTTGCCTTTGCGCAAGACACTGATACAGATGACGATGACTCATTAGAGCTGGATCGTGTTGAAGTAACCGGTACGCGAATTAAGCGTGTCGATATTGAAGGCGCTACTCCAATCACAATTATAACCCGTGCAGATATCGATATGTCAGGCGACACCAGTGTTGCTGAAGTATTGCGTAATCTGTCGGCTAACACCTTCGGTTCCTGGAAAGGTCGTTCTGGTTTCGGTAACGGTGCCCCAGGCTCGGTAGAAGTTAACCTGCGTGGTGTTGGTGCAACTCTGGTACTGATAGATGGCCGCCGGATGCCTGGTGCTGGCTATGCTGGTGGTGCTACGCAAAACCTGAATAACATCCCGTTAGCTATTGTTGACCGGATTGAAGTCCTGCGTGGTGGTGCTTCAGCTATTTACGGTTCTGATGCTATTGGCGGTGTTATCAATGTAATCACTCTGCGGGAAATGGATGGCGTTTCGGCAACATTCCTGTATGAAACTCGTGGTGTTGATGATGGTACTACCAAGCAGTTCGAATTTGCTGCTGGTGCTACCGGTGAGCGCGGTAATATTGTTATTACAGCTCAGGGTACTACCACTGACGAACTGGCTGATAATTCAATCTCCGGTTTTGACAATGGTGTTTCCTGGTACAGCCCGGTTGCCAACGTATTCTATGCCAGCCAATCAGCTGGTGATTACATAAGCTGGTTTGAAGACTCGTTGTGTGAAAATGTTGATAATACACTTGACCAAGGTTTCCGTTGTGGTTATGCATTCGGTAATGTAACCTGGTTATATCCACAGCAAGACCGTAATTCAATTATGTCTAAAATGAATTACGAGCTGACTGACAACATTAACTTTAATGCTAGATTGTCATATATTGGTAATACCACGGTTTCGCGTTTTGCGCCAACTCCGGTATCAACTAATACAGTAACCATGCGCTTTGACAACCCTAATGCCCCTGCTGATATTGTAGCGGATATCTGGGATGCGGTAGATCCAAATCTATATATCTATACGCGTACTGCACTTCTGGGTACCCGTGATGCTACTTTCAACGACTCTACTTACGATCTGGTTTTCGGACTAGACGGCTATGTAGACGCACTTGAAGGTCTGGACTGGGAAGTTAACTACCAGTACACCCTTAAACTTGAAGATATCCACAATACCAATCTGGTTAACGATGTGCTGTTCCAGGCAGGACTTGATGATGGTACCTTTGATCTCTTCAATGTTGCCGGTCTGAGTCAGGCTGAGTGGGAAGCAAACGCGATTGAATTCTTCAAAACCGTTGCCCACACAGGTATTACTGAGTACCGAAATGCGCGTAATATTGTTGACGGTAATATCGGTGGTATGCTCTGGAGCAATGACAGCATGATTTTCTCCGGCGTAGTCGGTGCTGAATTTGAAAGCCTGGACTTCACTAAGAAATCTGATCCTGCCTCAGCGGCCGGGTTTATCTCAGGTGGTTCTGGTGGTGATGATGTATTCGCCGTACGCGATCGTACATCTGCCTTTGCCGAGGTCGCTTTAGACTTTGACTTTGGTTTGGAGCTAAGTGCTGCTGCTCGCTATGATGAATATGACCAATCTGGTGATGTTGGTGCAGTAAGCGAAAATCGGGTATTTGACGATGTAACTTATATGCTTACAGCGGCTTATCGTCCGACTGAAAACATTCTGTTGCGTGGTGCTGTAGGTACTCAGTTCCGGGCGCCAACAATGAATGAATTGTTTGCCAGTCAGTCCTTTGGTTTTCCTTCAGCTTACGATTATTACTATTGTGATACACTAGGCAACCCTGGTAATGACGCTACTTACTGTGATGCTACCAACAACCCGCAGATGTTAGTCTGGTCTGGTGGTAACCCTACTTTGTCACCTGAATATGCCGATACCATGAACTTTGGTTTTGTTTGGCAGATCACTGATGATCTTTCCTTTGAAGCCGGTTGGTATGATATCTCATATACAGATCGTATTGCTGCCATCAGTCTTGATGAGATCCTGAGACTCAACGACGAAGCAGGTGGTTCTACACCGGCTGTTACTCGTGGTGCTAATGGTCAGGTTGAATCGATTCAGGGCGGTGTGCAAAATGTGCTGCATACTATCACCAATGGTGTAGATGTTGCGGTAAGGTACACTCTTGATACTGCCGGTATAGGTAGGTTCGATTTCGCTACCGATGCATCTTATGTGATTGAATATACCAATGTTGATGTAGATGATGACGGTAATGAAGTCCGTCGTAATCTTGCTGGTGAGCGTGGTTTACCGAACTTCCGGTTAAACCACACTACTACTTGGTCTTATAGCGACTTCTTCGCTTCTTGGAGAATGAACTATATTGCTGGTCAAGATGCTCCATCTGATGCCTTCCTGGCTATGGATGCAGTTCTTTATCACAATGTTCTGGTGGGTTATAACCTGCCGTGGGATGCCTCGATTACTCTGGGTGCCCGGAATGTGACTGACGAAGGAACGCAGTACTATACAGATACGCCATCATGGCGTAACTACAACCAGACATTATACGATCCGTCTGGTCGTACCCTGTATGTGCGGTACAAGCAAGACTTCTAAAGTTGTTGAACGAAGGAAACGGCGGATTTTATCCGCCGTTTTTTTTTACCTAAAGAAAGCTTAAATAATTGACAATTTGCCCCTGAGGGGCCATTGTTGGTTTTTATAGACTTAGCTGCTCGGTATGCCAGTAAATCAATCACAAAAATTCCTTCAACAAGCATCAATGTTGTTGCAACAGCGGCAATTTAGCCAGGCTGCTAAGGTATTACGACAATTGCTGAAATTTAACCAGCGTAATTTTCAGGCCTTAAATATGCTGGGTGCAGCATTGCTGCACCAAGGGGAGCTGTTTGCAAGTAGAAATGCATTTATAAAGAGTATAAAAATTAATCCTGGAGATCCGGGCGTACATACAAATCTTGGTAATCTCTATGCTAGGCAAGAGCAACTTGAAAATGCGGTTAAGTCTTACCAGCGAGCCTTAAGCCTTAAGCCTGATATGCCCGATGCGCTATATAATCTGGGTCTAACCTATAGAAAACTAGATGACCTGCAACAAGCTAAAGTCCAGCTGTATAAATTACTGGAAAGCGTGCCTGCACACGCACCCGCACATTCAACTTTGGGGTTGATTTATCAAGTTGAAGAAGACTACCCACAAGCGCTGGACCATTTCGATAAGTGTTTGGCACTTGATCCTGGCTCAATAATAGCCTTACATAACAAGGCAGTAGTGTTAAAGCTGCAAAAAGACTACCAGGCTGCCCTGCCGCTGTTACTGAAGGTGGTGGCAATAAATCCCCAAATAGCCGATGCTCACCAAAATATTGGCAGCTGTTATGCCTCTATGGGGGAAGCTGCGCTGGCACAGCGGGCATTTACCCAGGCTTTAGAGTTAGAGCCATTAAATACTTCGCATCACCACTGGCTTAACCAGTTGTTGTGGGTGGAAGATAGCGATGATTTTCTGAAGTCATATTACCGCGCCATCAAGCGTGCGCCGGAATCTCATTTCTTGAGGAGAGAGCTGGTCTATAAGCTCACTTTAGCAGATGATTTTGATGCAGCAGCGGAGCAATCGAAATACCTATTGCAACACGACCCCAGTAACGCTATGAACTATAAGCTTTTTGGGGTGGTGTTGAGGAAGCAGTTAAAATTTGAAGAAGCGGTAAAAACGCATCTTCAGGCAGTACAGCTTGATCCGAGTAACTTGCTTTGTCAGGAAGAACTAGCCACCAGCTATCTTAGTAATGGCGACCATTTAGCAGCGTTGCCGGTGATTAATAACTTAATTGCTCAAAACAATCTACATCAGGGATATGTTGCGTTAAAGGGGATTGCGTTTAGAATCGCTCAAAGTGATGAGTATTACGCGCTTTTTGACTATGAAAAATTGGTCTTGAGAACAGTTATTCAAACCCCTCCAGGGTACTCATCATTAGCAGAGTTTAATCAAGAGCTACAACATCATTTGGCTGGTTTGCATTTGGATCGACGACAACCGCTGGATCAATCGCTGATGCACGGGAGTCAAACTGTTGGTGATTTATTTGAGAGTTCTGTAAGGGTGGTTCAACTGCTAAAAAACAGCTTCGATGAGCAAATGCAGGCTTTCCTGAATCAACTGCCGGTAGATGATACGCACCCCACTCTATCCAGAAATACGCGCAACTATGCCTATACCGGAGCTTGGTCAGTGTTACTTAAAAAGCAAGGGTTTCACCTCAATCATTTCCATAGTGATGGCTGGTATAGTGGTCCATATTATGTCCAGCTGCCGACAGCAATAGAGAATGAGGCAGGCAAGCAAGGCTGGGTGAAATTTGGTGAACCCGGATTCGATTCAGTTGTCCCTTTGCCAGCAGACTTGATAGTTAAACCAGAGCCGGGATTGATGGTAAGATTTCCATCTTTTATGTGGCACGGTACGATTCCGTTCCATAGCGATGAGACACGGATGGTAGTAGCGTTGGATATAGACCCGGTATGAATTTAGCTGTAGTTAGTAGTAAATTAACCCAGCTAGGGAAGTTGATCAGGGTAAAAAACCTGAGAAAAGCTGAAAAACTTGCTGTGCAACTGTATAAGGCCAATCCTGATAATGAGCAAGTCCTCAAAGCCTGTGTGTTGGTTTTCGCAAAAGACAATCAGCTTAAAAAGGCGGTGTATTTTGCCGATAAATTACTGGCTAAAGACCCCGCTAACTTTGGTTATGTTGCTAATCTGGCTAACTGGTGCCTGAAACTTGAGAAAGAAAAGCGGGCAACGCAGTATTACCAGAGTTATATTTCCAGTTACCCCGGTAATGCGCGAGCATACTTTCAGTTAGGACTGATTTATAAGCGAACTTATAAATACAAACTGTCTGTGCAGATGTTCGAAAGTGCAATAAGCAGCGGTTTTACGCCACTGGAAGAGTGCTATCTAAACCTGGCTTTGGTGCATGGTGAGTTTCGGCATGAAGATGAGGCAGTTACTTGCCTTGAGCAAGCGCTTAGAATTAACCCCGGACACCAGATAGCCAGATTAAATCTGGCTACGCTATTCCAGGCAGGTGGTCGCAAACAGGAGGCCGAGAGCTTATACAAGAAAATCTTGGCGCAGGCTCCAAATTTCACCGAAGCACTTATTCGCTTGCTGTATTCCACTAAAACCCGCCCTGATGAACCAGGCTTAATTGAAATGGCACAGCGCCAGCTTGAGAGCCAGTCAGCATCTGTTCTTGATAAAGAAGGGCTTAATTATGCGCTTGGAAAAGGCTATGATGACCTGGCAGAATACTCCAGAGCATTTAAGTTCTACCGACTTGCCAATGACTTGCAGGCCAGCCGAATTGGCAACTATAACCCAGTTGAGACGGCACAGTTTGTAGATGATAGCATTGCCATGGTCAGTGCTGAATGGGTTAACGAAATTGAGAGCCAAACCGAAATTGAACCAATATTTATAGTTGGTCATTTCCGTTCCGGCTCCACCCTGGTAGAACAAATATTGGCAGGCCACAGTGCGGTTGAAACGCTGGGTGAAATAGATTATTTCATGCGCTTATATAACGAGCAAGAGGGATTGCTGACATCTCTTTATGCGGATAATGATGCGAATGTATTGCTCAATATTGCCAGTGAGTACCAACAACTGACAAGCGCAATGTCAAAGCTCGGCAATCGGCGGCTAACTGATAAGCGTCCAGACAACCTGTTATTGATGGGTTTGATAAAAAGGTTGTTCCCCAGAGCTCGGTTTATACACACACAAAGGAACTTGCTAGATAATGCCATCTCAGTGTATTTCCAGCAGCTTAATGACCTATCAAAATATGCTACCAGCCTGCTGGCTTTTGCCGATTATGATTTCCAGTGCCAGCGACTAATGCGCCATTGGCAAGCAATTTTCGGAACTTGTATTTTTGAGCTTCGCTATGAGGATATGGTTAACGATCCGGAAGCTAATGCCCGTGAGTTAATTGATTTCCTGGGGCTTGAGTGGGAGTCTGGTTGTTTGAACTTTGAGCAGCGTAAAAATTTCGTTAGAACCGCCAGCGTTAGTCAGGTCAGAGAAAAAATATATACCAGCTCAGTTGGTCGCGGGCAAAACTACTCCGCACTCTTTACCGATGAGGAGAAAGAAATTTATTTTTGATCTAGTAACTTGGCAGCATCAATGCAGCCATATTTGTAATTGCAGCCACATACAGGCCGTATGTAATATAGAATGTTAAACTTAACATGTTAGATGGGGCAAAATAGTGGGTTCAGGGGTCAGCTCATTGGGAGTTAACAAAGCACTTGTATGTGGCTGTGTTTGGCTATTGTTGATAGTCTGTTTGTCTCCTCAACAGTTGTTGGCTGATCAGCGCATCACTACTCCAGTATTTCAAACCTGGAATATAGATGATGGATTGCCATCCGGACATATTGCAGCTATAGCCAGAGGGCCGGAAAATCATATTTGGCTGGGAACCCGTGAAGGCTTAGTACGCTTTAACGGTAGAGACTTTATGGTTATGCGCCATGACCCGAAAGCCCCCACCTCGGTTCTACCTAGTAATAGTATTCAGCTCTTATTCAGCGATAGCTCTGGGCGTTTGTGGGTAAGTGTTGAAGAGTGGGGCTTGCTAAGCCTTAATGCAAGCTTGCAAGTTGAGCAGCGATTTACAACTACAACAGCCAGCAAACTACCCGGTAACGATATCTGGGCAATAGCGGAGGCTTGTGACGGCAGCCTGTGGTTGGGGTTCTATGGTCAGGGCCTGGCGCGGCTTTGGCCGGACACTGGTCAGCTTAGAATTTATCCGCCAACTGTAGACCAAATTGGTGGCTTGAATGCAAGGTCGGTGTTGTCGTTATTAGTAGATGATGAATGCCAGCTTTGGGTTGGCACTTGGGGTGGCGGCCTGTTGCGTCTGCGCGCCGAGTCCGACCAGTTCGAGTCGGTAGCACTACCTGTAGATGGGATAGATACTGATGTAATGATTATTGCATTACAGCAAGATCGGAGTGGACGAATTTGGGCTGGGTCAAGGGAGGGCTTGGTTTATCTTGATTCTGGCGCCGAGGAGTTCAAGGCTTTTAACTTTGGGGTTAGTAGTAATCGCCGTCTGATGATTACAGATATTCATCAGGATTCAAGCGGTGAAATCTGGCTTACCTCCCGGCTGGGAATTTTCCAGTTAACGGCAGCAGGTAAACTCGAAAATCGCTTTCTGCCGGTTACGGGTCTTTATGGGGGCCTGCCGACAGACTCTTTTTGGAATATGACTGAAGATCATGAAGGCGGTATGTGGTTTGGATCTCTTGGGCAAGGCGTAGTGCGGCTGGGGCCGGGGTGGCGAAATTTTCAGCGTATCCAGCGCGACCCACAACAGGCTGGTATTCCCAGCGCTGATAATATAATTTCAACCTACTGGGATGCCAAGACTGAGCATTTATGGGCTGGAACCGTAGATGATGGCCTGCATTATATTGATCCCGATAGTCTGGAGACAACCGTTTATACCCAGAATACAGAGCAGGCTGACTCGTTAATGCGGGAGCGAACCAGGGTAGTTTACCGGGATAGTTCGGAGCGCCTATGGTTCGGTCACTCCAGAGGTATCAGCGAAATGTTGTCCCCGGGAAAATTTAAGCACTGGTTTAATGACCCCCAGTGGATAGCTGTTTTAGGTGAGAGCTATGTCAGCGACATAGCAGAGTCTCAAGATGGATTTTTATGGTTGAGCCTATATGGTGGCGGGGCAATGCGTTTCGATCCTGGAGGTGGGCCGCTGAAGGTTTACAATCGCGGGCAAGGAGAGGCTGAGCAGCTTGCAACTGAGTCGGTAACCTCAGTTGAAATAACTAGTGATGGTACAGTTTGGCTTGGCGGTGACGGTGGCTTGCAAGCAATATCAGCAGCTGGACGGGCGCTGCATGTGATTGATGAATATGCAGATCAGGTTAGGGATATGACTATTGCTGCCGATGGTACGCTATGGGTTGCTTCAAGAACTGGTGTTAGTCAGTACCAGTTAGACCTTCCTAAGCCCAAAAGACTACGCCAGTACTCAACTATAGATGGCTTGCCGCCAACTACGGCAACTGGCATAAAGGTAGTTAATGATGAGGTTTGGGTAACTACCCGTGGCGGCCTGGTACGAATTCGACCAGCCAAGGATGAGCTACGGATTTGTAGTAAAGTTGATGGCTTGCCCTCAATTGAGTTTGAAGAACGAACCATGTCAGTGCGTGATAATCAACGAATTTATGCTGGCACCTCGATGGGCATTTTCACCTTTGAACCAGCTATGTTGGTAGATAACGCCCAGCATATTAATGCTAAAGTTTTTGCGGTAAGAACTATCGACCAGGTGATTCCACGGGGTGACTCTGGCGCTAACCTGGTGCGTGTGTCCCATGACGCTGGCGTGGTGACTTTTGAATTCGGCGCCTTGACATTTTCCGGGGTGGAGCAACTCCGCTACCGCTACCGGTTATTAGGTCACGACCCCAACTGGGTGGTGGCGCGTAACATTGCCGAAAGGTCTTATAGCCGCTTACCGCCAGGGAGTTATGTTTTTGAAGTTCAGGCATCTGCGCAGGAAGGCAAGTGGCCCGATACCTTTGATCGAACCGTGCTGATAGTTGATTCACCTCCATGGCGTAGCTGGCAGGCATATCTGCTGTATATATTGTTTATCTTAGGAGCAGTTCTGGTAGCCTGGTACCGTTGGCAAATGGAGCTAAAGCGGCGGGCTGCATTGGCGCTGGCTAAGCAACGCGAGCAGTCTGCTGAGACCCAGCGGCAGCTCACTCGTTTCCTTACCGAGTCACTGGATATAAATGAAATCATGACCCGGTTCTCGAGCACCTTGCAGCAACAGCTTAAAGTCAGTGGTTTATTGCTCCAGTTCAAAGGTGAAGATTTACCAGAGAAGGCTTTTGTGGCCGGGGACTGTGGTGCAATCAAAGATGTAGACTGGATTGGCAGGCTGGAAGAGCAAGGTCTATATATACCTGACTGGTCCGGCATGAAGCTGGAACTTGGTCAGAATACACATGCCTATATTGCCCCGCTTGCCTCCGGTGATGAGCTATTAGGGGTGGCGATAATTAATGGCGGTAAAGAGCAGGAGTTTACCCCCGCGATACAATCTTTAATAAAACTCGATACTAAGGTCGCAGCATCTGCATTGCAAAATGCCAGGCTGTATTTGCGGGTACAGCAGTTAGCGCAGGCGGCAGATGCCGCTAATCTTGCCAAGTCATCTTTTCTGGCTACTATGAGTCATGAGATCCGGACTCCGTTAAACGGGGTTCTAGGGATGTCAGAACTGCTCTATGGAACTGAGCTGGACCCCCAGCAACGCAACCTGGTAGATTCCTTGCGACATTCAGGTGATAACTTGTTACGAGTTCTAAATGAGGTGCTTGACCTGTCTAAAATTGAAGCTGGTGTAATCGATATAGCCCAGAGCCAGGTTAATCTGAATGCACTATTAGAGCAGGTTATGACCCTGTTTGTAGGCGTTGCGGTACAGCGTAAGATAGAGCTTATAAGTGTGCTTGACCCTAATGTGCCAACGGTTATAGTCGGTGACCCTGCCAAGCTTGAGCAAGTGCTATGTAATTTGCTGAGTAATGCAATTAAGTTTACTGAGTCCGGTTATGTGGTGTTTGGGGTGAACTTGATGGCTACCCCGGAGCGGGTAGAGTTCTTCGTTCGCGATACTGGTATTGGTATTTTAGCTGCGGAACAATTAAGTATTTTCGATGCTTTTAATCAGGTAGACCAGTCGCCGAATCGCGAATATGAGGGCACTGGCTTGGGGCTTACAATCTCGCAACGCTTAGTCGAGGCTATGGGTGGCACTATTACTTTGGAGAGTAGCATTAACGAAGGCAGTTGTTTTTACTTTAACTTGCCATTAAGCGCTGTCTCCAACGCTGTGTCAGACTGGTTGGCAGATAGCTGCTTATTGCAACGCAACAGAGTATTGCTACAACTGGAGGACCCGCTGGCAGAGTCAGTTGAAAATTACTTGCAACGGTGGTCGATACCGGTGTGCCGAACGCCAGCAAACGAGAGCCAACAGGTGCCCGCAGATATTGACACTATGGTGTTGTGTATAGACAAGGGTTTTACCAGTTGCGAGGAAGTAGCGGCTAAATCTGAACACCTGGCGCGGCAATATCCAGGAGTGGAGTTCGTTTTTCTGGTTCCGTTCAGCTCGGATTTAAAGCTCTGTCTTGGTATTCCGCATGCTTATACTTGTCAAAGGCCGGTTACTAGTGAGGCTTTGGCGACTGTTTTAATGGAAATTAATTTGGGAAGTCTCTGACCTATTCGCAAGGCTAGCAAAACTCCGTCGTTCCGGGGCGGCGAGTAGCCGAACCCGGAATCCATGCGGCGGGGCTGGATTCGGGATATTGCTACTCGCAATCGATGTGCAGAACGGCCCGGTGGGCACAAAGTCGCCGGTGCGTAGCAGCTTACGGCGTTAAGAGAAAGCTATCGAGGACTGCGTGGATATCTTGTGTGGATACATCAGCATTAACAACCGCGGTTCCAAGTTCCTTCAACAGGATAAATCGGTACTTCCCGCCAATGTTTTTCTTGTCCAGGCGCATATAGTCTATCAATATCTGATTATCCGGCAGCCCTACCTCCGGGCCGGTTAAACCAAGCTTGCCGGAAAGCTCGGTTAAGCGCCGCTCCGCATCGCCACTATCGAGCCCCATTCTAGTGCTCAGGCGGGCTGCTAATATCATGCCTATGGCTACAGCTTCCCCATGCAGCCAGCGCTTATATTCAGTGGCAGCCTCAAGCGCATGGGCAAAGGTATGGCCAAAATTAAGCAAAGCTCGTGGCCCCTGTTCCAGTTCATCGGCTGCAACCAGAGCTGCTTTTGCTTGGATCGAGCTTATAACTGCCTGCTCTATGGGTTCTGGGAGGCGGGCATTCAAAGCGGTGGCGTGCCGGTCTAACCAGTCAAAGAAATTCAGGTCTGTAATGGCGCCATATTTGATTACTTCCGCGAGGCCGGCACGGAATTCCCTTATTGGTAGGGTGTTGAGGGTTTCGCAATCGACAACTACCGCGCAAGGCTGATGGAAGGATCCCAGCAGGTTCTTGCCGGCGCTGTGGTTAATAGCAGTTTTGCCACCAACTGAGGCATCAACCTGCGCTAATAAGGTGGTTGGAACCTGGATTATATCTATGCCTCGCATCCAGCAAGCGGCAGCAAAGCCAGCGAGGTCTCCAGTAACCCCGCCGCCTATAGCAATTATGCAGGCATCGCGACCAAACTCCATAGTGGCCAGCTTATCGGTAATCAATTGCCAGTTGCTCAGGTTTTTAGTTTGTTCACCATCTGCCAATATAAGCTGCTCATTGCGTCCACCCGGTAGTGCTGAAAGCAGGGTCTGCAAATACAATGGCGCAACCACTTCGTTGCTAACTATCAATACTGGTTGGTCGTTGAGTAATTTAGCCCACAGGGCGCGGTTGCTAAGAATTCCGCCACCAATATAAACCGGATAATCACGACTGCCGGTTTTAAGATCAATCAGCTCCATTAATTTAGGCTGGTCTCGGCCAGGTACTTGGCAATGGCATCGAGTATCCGTGAGACCATGTAGGTACTGCTGCCCTGGCCTGATGCAACCCGGACATCTGCCAGTGAGCGATATAGTGGGTCCCGCTCATGGTGCAGTTTTAAGAGAATTTCTTCTCTGTCTGCGCTACTCAGTAGGGGGCGTTTCTTATCCATCCGTAGTCGCTCCAGCTGCTGTTTTACGGTGGTTTCCAGGTAAACAACGATACCGCTACGGCGGATGCTAATACGGTTTTCCTCAGAGGCAACCACCCCACCACCGGTAGCAATCACGGCATTGGGCAAAAGCAGTAACTCTTCTAGTAAAACTGCTTCACGGCGGCGGAATCCAGCTTCCCCTTCAATATCAAAAATTGTTGCTATATCTACCCCAGTACGGTTCTCAAGTTCGCTGTCGCAATCCACAAATTCGCGCCCCAGCTTGGTAGCTAACTGGCGACCAACTGTAGTTTTACCAGCTCCCATGGAGCCAATCAGAATGATGTTTTGATTTATTTTCACTTAATTCCTAATTTCCTAGCTAAGAAGGTATATTTTGTACCCGCGGTTAATCCCATAGAAGAACGAAAAACAAGCGCTGAACTTATTGATATGGCTTATATTTTTCATTTTACTTTAAAAGAATATAATGCCATTATATCGTGCTTCTATCCAGAGGTTTGGAAAATTATAACCTTTGAATGCTCAATGAAGATGCCCTTTGTTGATAACTCCGTTAACATATAAGCACCGAGATAAAGATTGGACAAGAAATGACCCGTTTTTTTATACTATTTGTGATTTTGCTGGTTGGCCTGTTTACGTTGGAGATTTTGCAGCCAGTACAGGATTATGTGATTTCTCCCTTCACCGGGGTACTGGCCAAAATTAGTGTTTTTTTAATCGAACTGTTTGATGATCAGGTAATTTCCAGTGGTCGGGTTATTCGTAGTCTTGAAAATGGTTTTGCAGTTGAGATTCAGGCTGGTTGCAACGGTGTAGAGGCGTTAATTATATTGTTTGCTGCCTTATTCGCTTTTCCGGCTCCGCTAAAAAATAAATTTATCGGCTTTTTCTGGGGCTTTTTTGCCATTCAAATCCTGAATTTGGTAAGGATCATTTCTCTTTTTTATCTGGGGCAATGGAATGAAACTGCGTTTACCTGGTTTCACTTGTATCTCTGGCAGGCGTTGATTATTCTCGATGCTTTGATTGTCTGGCTAATTTGGCTACGCTCACTGCCAAAGCCTGAACAACCGCCTCAAGATTCGCCGAATTTAGAACCAGCAAGCTAAATCTAGCCCGAATACCTAGCTGTGCCCCTAATGCGGGATAGTTTCTAATAAGTCGCCATTGGCATCCAGTTTAGGGTAGCTCAACTGGTGGCGTCGGCAGAAGTCTGTCAGTATCGGATGCAGCCATTCAAAGCGTAGTCTATCTCTTTCCTCAGGGGGTAGGCGCATTTGCTGGTACAGTCCCGCCTGTTGCCGCTGTCGCTGAACTTCATAAAGGATTACCGCGCAAGCAACTGAAACATTCAGTGAGGGGGTCATACCAACCATTGGAACAATCACCTCTGCATCTGCCATTTTCAGCGCTTGCGAACTTACGCCGGTTTTTTCAGTGCCAAATACTAGCGCAGTTGGCTGGCAATAGTCCAGCGTGCGGAAATCAATAGCTTGTGCAGATAGGTGGGTAACTACTAGTTGATAACCAGCAGCTTTTAATTGCTTATAGGCAGCGCTGATATTCTTATGCGCCTCAACTTCTACCCATTTGTGCGCGCCACTACTGATGTGCGCATACTCAGGCACACCGCTATGGTGTGCCACTGCGTGTACTTTCGGAATACCCACCGCGTCACAGCTACGAATAATGGCGGAAAAATTATGTGGTTTGTAAACTTGCTCAAGTAACACCGTGAGGTCAGGCTGGCGGCGTGCTAACACCGCATCTACAATTCGCAATCGCTCAGGTGTCACTGAAATTATTCAGTAAAAAATTGTTGGCGGAAATTTAATTTTAGCGATTGCTTTTCACCATCAGGGGTGACCTCAATTTGGAAATCGAAAGTTTCTTCGTTGTTGAAACGAAACTCTCCAAGGTAATAAACTGCGCCCGGGCCATTCTCGCCTACACTAGGCTCGGATACTTCGCGCAACTGTATTTGCCGGCGTTGACCAGTCAGGTTTATGGCGCTAGCTGTGGTCTGTGCGTGTATCGGGATGGTGCTGCCATCGGTAGCTTTTTTCAATACTGTGATATTTAATAAAGCCCGGCTGCCAGAGCGAAGAATATTGTTGGCCTTAGCCACCTGGGGGGGCAATAAATTGGTATTGATGGCGTTATAGTGAATCACATAGTCGCCATATTGCTGTGATTGTTGCGCCGAGGCTGGGTTACAGAGAAATAACCAAAGGCCTGCAAACAGTAATTTTGAGACTATTTTCATAGTGCATCTCCTTATTTCAATTACTAATATGCTGCCGGATCCAGACGACCATAATTGGCAGTAGCCTGATCCTGATCCGGGCAGGTTACTAGTATCCTACCAAAAGCCGCAGGAATTGTATTGCTATAAGCGCCACAAGTGGACTGAAATCAAAACCGCCAGCGGCTGGTAACCACCGCCGCAACGGCGACAGTACCGGCTCGGTTAGTTGGTAAATCAATGGAATTATGGGGTGACGCCAGGACTGTCCTAGCCAGCTAATTACTATAGTAACGATAATCAGCACACTGTAGAGGCTTAAAACTGTGTGTGCAGATCGAATAAGAGTCCGCCCGGTAATTGAGAACCAGTTAGTTGCTAGTGGATCCCAAAAAGCCACAGTCAACCCGGTTGCGAGCAAATACAGGAACAGACTGGCGCTATCTATTTTCCCAGCCGGCTGTAGTAGTCGGCGGACTGGTGTTACTACCGGGTTGGTCAGCATTACAATAACCTGTACTAGTGGATTACGGTAATCTGCTTTAACCCATTGCAGAATCAGCCGCAGCAATAAGACTAGAGTAAACAGGGTTAGCAGGGTTTCCAGCAACCAGCTGCCGGCATTAGTGAAATTGTTACTAAGTTGCTCCATTTTCGTCCCCACGGGCCAATTCGCGGCCACGGTCGCGGGCGCTTAATACTGCCCGGTGAATAATTTTGTCCCAGCCAGAGTTTATTAGCTCATCCATAGCTGCCGCAGTGGTACCGCCGGGAGAAGTTACCTGTTGGCGTAATTGAGTGACATCGGTAGTGCTCTGTAGTGCTAATTGCCCAGCTCCGGCTACGGTATTGGCAGCCAAAGTGGTTGCGAGATCAAGGCTCAGGCCGGCTTTAACCCCGGCATCGCGCATCGCCTCGATAAGGTAGAAGGCATAGGCAGGCCCCGAACCGGAAACTGCGGTAACCGCATCCATTAGTTGCTCATCACCTACCCAAACAGTTTGCCCAACTGCCGCGAGGATAGCTTGCGCCTGGTTTTTATCATCTTGCTGGCAACCAGCATTGGCATATAGCCCGGAAATTCCCTTGCCAATTAGTGCTGGGGTATTAGGCATAGCCCGGACGATTGCAGTTTCTCGGCCCAGCAGTGACTCAATTTTTTCACAAGAAACCCCCGCAGCGATAGAAATTAGTAGCTGCCCGGGGTGAAGCTGGGCTTTGATTTGTTGGATTACTACAGGAATGATTTGCGGCTTTACTGCTAAAATGATGATCTCTGTCGTAGCTATAGCCTCGGTAGGGCTGCTATGGCCGTGTACGCCATAAAGGTTTTCTAGCTGCTTGCGTATGGTTGCCACCGGCTCCACCACTAGGATGCTTGCCCCTGCCTGTGGATCGTCGGCGCAGAGGCCGCCGATAATAGCGGTAGCCATGTTGCCGCCACCAATAAAGCCGATAGTTTTCATAAATTATGCTCCAAAATATCTATTCTTCGCGTGGACCAAATAATAAAGTGCCTACTCTGACCATGGTGCTGCCTGCTGCAATAGCAGCTTCCAAGTCTGTGGACATTCCCATCGATAGTGTATCAATGTCTGCACTGAGGGGTTTGATCTGTTGCATCAACTCAGTTAGTTTATGGAAACTATGGAGTTGTTGTTGCGTGGATTCCTTAATCGCCGGAATGGCCATTAGACCGCGCAGGCGTAAGCCGTCTAATTTAAGTGCCTGTTGTGCCAGCTGGTGGAGGTCTTTGGGGTTAATGCCGCGTTTGTGGACTTCAGCATCAATATTTACTTGTAACAAAATGTTTAATGGGGGCTTATTTGTGGGTCGCTGCTGCGCTAGGCGAGTTAACAGTTTTTCACTATCAACGCTTTGAACCCAATCAAAATGGGTTGCAACCAGCCGGCTCTTGTTACTCTGTAATGGGCCGATAAAATGCCATTCAATTGGCAGGTCACTCAATTCACTTATCTTGCCCAAAGCCTCTTGCAGGTAACTTTCACCGAATGCTATTTGCCCTAAAGCATACAGTTTGCGTATCTCTAGCGCAGGCTGGCGCTTGCTCACAGCCAATAAGCGTACACAGCCAAGTGCCCTCCCAGAGCTGTCAATAGCTGTTAAGATGCGTTTATGCAGTTTTAAATTAGATTGTAAAAGTTCAGACATACTTGCCTAAAAGTACTATAGTATTCTATGGTTAGAGTATAACTCTTAGGTTTACCATGATAACAAGTTTAAAAGGTAGCCTTTAAACATGATATTTTAGCGCAGGGTGCCAGCAATGAGGGATACAAATGGACATTAATGAACTACTTGCCTTTTCGGTTAAGAACAAAGCTTCGGACTTACACCTATCTGCCGGCATGCCGCCGATTATTCGTGTAGATGGGGATATTAGGCGGCTAGATATGCCATCGCTTGAGAACCGGCATTTGCTGGATCTGGTCTACAGCACCCTTAACGACCATCAACGGCGAGATTTTGAAGCCAATCTGGAAATAGATTATTCATACAGCGTTCCCGAGGTTGCCCGTTTCAGGGTTAATGCTTATCACCAGGATCGTGGAGTTGGTGCTGCTTTTCGTACTATTCCAGCTAATATATGGACCCTTGAAGACATCCAGGCACCACCTATTTTCCGAGATATAGTTGATGTTCCCAGAGGTTTAGTGCTGGTTACCGGGCCTACTGGGTCAGGTAAATCAACCACTTTGGCGGCTATGATTGATCATCTTAATAGCACTACCAAAAACCACATTCTCACCATCGAAGACCCGATTGAGTTTTTGCATAAACCCAAGCAATGTTTAATCAGTCAGCGCGAGGTGCACCGCGATACCCACGGGTTTAATCAGGCGCTTCGCTCCGCCTTGCGTGAAGATCCGGATATAATCCTGGTTGGTGAAATGCGTGATATTGAAACCATTCGCCTGGCAATGACTGCGGCTGAAACGGGGCACTTGGTATTTGCTACCTTGCACACCAGTTCAGCGGCCAAGACTATTGATCGTATTATTGATGTCTTCCCTGCCGGGGAGAAAGATATGGTGCGTTCAATGCTGTCGGAGTCTTTGCGGGCTGTAATTTCCCAAACTTTGATGAAACGGGTTAGTGGCGGCAGAATTGCTGCGCATGAAATCATGTTGGGAACTCCGGCTATCAGAAACCTTATTCGTGAGAACAAGGTTGCGCAGATGTACTCTGCGATTCAGTCCGGACAAAATGTTGGCATGTGTACTCTCGACCAGAATCTGGAGAATCTTGTAAACCGTGGTTTGATAACCCGTCATGAAGCTGCCCGCAGAGCAGTTAACCGGAAGCTATTTGCTTGATTAGGAGCAGACTATAATGAATAAAGTCAATGATTGGTTGTTAGAGCTATACAAGCGTAGAGGCTCTGATCTTTTCGTTACCCAGGGAATGCCGCCGTGTCTGAAAGTTAATGGTGAGATTGAGGCGATAGGGGAAGGTTTCTTAAGTTCAGAAGAGACCGAAAGCCTGGTTATATCTATCATGAATGAGCACCAGCGGGCTGAGTTTGAAAACACTAATGAGTGTCAGTTTGCGGTAGCTTTGAATGATGATGCCCGTTTCCGGGTTAGCGCTTTCAGGCAGCAAGGCAACGCCGGTATTGTGTGTCGTTTGATTGAAACCAGAATTCCAGGCTCCGAAGAGTTATGCCTGCCCCCAATACTTGCTGATCTGGCCTTGGCCAAACGCGGGGTAGTGTTCTTTGTGGGTGCAACTGGCACAGGTAAATCTACCTCGTTGGCGGCAATGGTTGGCTATAGAAACCAGAAAATGAGCGGGCATATTGTAACTATTGAAGACCCCATTGAGTTTGTCCATAAACATGCCAAAAGCTTGATTACCCAGCGTGAAGTGGGTGTAGATACGGCCTCTTTTGAGGTTGCTTTGCAGAATACGCTACGCCAGGCACCAGATGTAATTCTGATTGGTGAAATTAGAACCCGTGAGGCAATGGAGCACGCTTTGACTTTTGCCGAGACCGGACATCTATGCTTATGCACGCTACATGCGAATAATGCTAACCAGGCTATGGATAGGATTTTGCACTTCTTTCCTGAAGATGCACGCGATCAGGTACTGCTTGACCTCTCTTTCAATCTCAAGGCTATCATCGCCCAGCAGCTACTCCCCTCAATTGACGGCGACCGGCGTTGGGCGGCAGTTGAAGTGTTGGTAAACACGCCGTTAGTACAGGCTAAAATCCGACAGGGTGAGATCCATGAGCTCAAAGACATCATGAAGCGTTCTGGCCATTTAGGCATGATTACATTTGATGAGTGCCTGTTTAATATGTACCGTGAGGGCAATATTTCTTATGAGGATGGGTTGCGGCACGCCGATTCAGCTAATGAATTCAGGCTGATGGTGAAGATGGATAAGGGTGGCTCAGCAGAGGAATTAGCCAGCACTCTTTCCGGGGTCAGTTTGATTGAAGATTAGTTAACGGTTTCTTAACTGTCATTGGCGTATTCTACGCCCACACAGGGTAAATGCTGCTCTGTGTGGCATTGCTTGAGCTTGTTGATAACAGGTCTCCTTAAGCAAATCTAAGAGTTATAATAGCCCAATGATTTTATGATCAAGGCCAGCCTACAGGTACCCTGAATGAAAGTCCTTATTATTGAAGATAACCCGGATATAGCTGCCAATATAGGCGACTATCTTGAGGAAAATGAGCATACAGTTGATTTTGCTGGAGATGGTATTACTGGCTTGCATCTAGCCATCGTAAATGACTTTGATGCTATTGTGTTGGACTTGCAATTGCCCGGCATGGATGGCCTTGAGGTGTGTCGTAAATTGCGCGAGGAAGCGCGTAAAGACACCCCGGTATTGATGTTGACCGCAAGAGATCGCTTGGAAGATAAACTGGCTGGCTTTGATCACGGTGCTGATGACTACCTGGTTAAGCCATTCGAGTTACAGGAAATTGAAGCCAGATTATTAGTGCTGGTGAAGCGGGGTCGCACAGTGCAACCGCGTGAGCTAGAGTTTGGCCCGTTGCTCTATAACCTTGACACAGTGATGGTAGAGCGTGAAGGAAAATCCCTGGAGCTGAACCCTATTGGCTTAAAGCTGTTACGCAAGCTGATGGAGGCGGCCCCCAATGTGGTAACTCGCAAAGAGCTGGAAACTCATGTCTGGGGCGAAGAGATGCCTGATAGTGATAGCCTAAGGGTGCATATACACACGCTTAGGGGCGCAATTGATAAGCCTTTTGATAAGCCCATGATCCAAACCCGTCACGGGATTGGCTATCGCATGGTTGACCCTGATGCGGTATCGGCGTAGGTTACGCAGCCGAATAATATTATCGTTCCTGCTGTTTGGTACCTTGCTCAGCGGTCTGTTTGCGATCGCCACAAATCTGCTACAAGACTATCTTGAAGACCAACTGGTAGCGGAAACACTGAAGAAAGAAGTCGATGATTATATCGATACATTAAGGCTAAACCCCGGAGCTAGAGAGCCGTTTCATAGCCGTATCGAAGGCTTTGTAACTGCCCCGGAAAAAGCTGAAATAGTCCCCGTGTTATTCCGTGACCTCCCTTCTGGTGTGCATAAAGTCAGCAACGGGACTAGAACCTGGCAGGCAGCTATTCGCAAAGACTCAGACATGTGGGTTTTCCTGACTCAGGATGTTAGTAATAGCGAGCGTATTGAGGCTCGCCTTAACTGGGCTTTGATTGGGGTTGTAGGGCTATTTTCTTTATTGTCACTACTGCTGGGCCTGTGGTCATCGGGGCGGGTGATGCGGCCGGTAGCTGATCTTGCCAAGCGCTTAGGTAGTTTTGATGAAACCGACAAGCCAGAGCCATTGGCAAGTTTTTTTGCAGATGATGAAGTTGGGCAGCTGGCCGCAGCGCTTGACCAGTACGCCGAACACCTACAGCATATAGTTGAGCGCGACCGGGAATTTAACGCTGATGTTTCGCACGAGCTCCGCACGCCTTTATCGGTGATAACCGGTGCTACTGAGCTACTGTTAAGCCAGAAGGATTTACCCGAGAAGGTCCGCACTCGGTTGTTACGCATTGCCAGAGCTGCTAGACAATCTTCAGATACAACTAGTGCCCTGCTGCATCTGGTTCGGGCAGAGAAGGGCATTAATCAGGAAAGTCGCTCACAGGATGTATATGCGATCGCAGAAGACCTGATCTCTCACTATCAGCCCTTAATTGGCAGCAAGTCAGTGCGCCTGTCTGCGCAAAAGTTAAACTCATTAAGCGTTATCGCCCCGGAGTCTGTGATTGCCGTAACTATTGGTAATCTAATTGGTAATGCGGTTCGGTATACCAGAGAAGGGTCGATAGATGTCATTGTGGGCAACGGTACGGTAGAAGTTCTTGATACCGGCCCGGGTGTGCCGGAAGAAGAAATCGAGCTCTTGTTCGAGCGCCATTATCGGGGTAAAAAAGTGATTGGAAAAGGCTCTGGATTAGGCTTGGCTATTGTGTATAGGCTCTGTGATTTGTATCATTGGCGGATAGAAATCAGTAATCGCCCAAGCGGTGGCTTGCGTGCTGTGATTCACTATTTTATTGATACTGATGATTGATAATTTCTGCAATCGCAGTTTCTCACTTTAGGAGTTTGCCGATGGCACTAAGAAATTGCCCCCGTTGTGGAAACCGATTCTCAAGCCGGTTAACAGCTTGCCCGGATTGTGGGTTGAACCCGGAGACGACGGATCTGGAGAAGCTGAAGAAAACTGCTTTACGGGCATTCAGAGTCCGGATATACCATCTTAAAATGGCCTCTTATGTGGCTTTGACCTTGATTATGGCAGGGTTTATCTGGTATTACTTTAAGAGTGACCAGTTTATGTTTAGTGCCGGTAATGGCCCTTGGGTAATTATGGGTGCTGGAGTATTTGCCTATGTAGTTATCCGTGCGCTGATGCTGCAGTGTAAATTACAGTACCGTAAAAAGTGGCGTTAACCCTTTTTGTAGAGGCTCCTAAAGCGTAATCTACTGAATACGCTTAACTTTGACATTGGAATTGTAGCCTTCAATAGATAGCTTCCAGGCTGAAAACATACCGGGTTTGATTAGCACTTCTGGATTTTCTACAGCTTTTATAAAGAAAGTATCTTTATCATCTTGAACCCAGATCATGCCGTTCTCAAGTTCAAACACGGTATTGCCATCCCAGCCCTGGAACGATCCTTTTATACGACTAATAATAGGCTCGCCACTCCGGTGCTTGGCATCATCCTCCGAGCTTGCCTGGCCACTAAAGTTTTCAGATCCTTTGGCCGCTTGCATATATTGGGCTAAAGAGCGATCGCGGATCCAGGTGTTTAATGCGGCCAGCTCGGTAGCTGTGAGCCTCTCCAGGCCGGCATCAGCAAACTCTTGGCCGGTCATGCGCTCTTCAAGAGAAGAGAAGACCTGATCAGCGGTCGCATATGGCAACCATAGCAGGCAGGTCAGCAGAATAAATACGGATAGAGTTGTAGCAAGCATAATTAGGAGTCTCAAGAATTAGCCGTGGCTTGGTTGGCAATTAGTTTACCAAAAGTTGAGGGGGTTGGCAGGGTAAAGTTTACTGTGCTTATAAATCTTGCTGATAGCGAACATAAGGAACCCGGCCATAAATAGTCTCGAACGGGTCGCTGCTATCATTGGTCAGCTTATTGGTGTTGCCAGCGTCAATTATGGTACTGGTACCGATAGATAGGTTGGCATTCCAAGGCGTGTTCCAGCTGAAATAAATATCAAAACCAGCCAGACCATCAGTGTTTTGTTGGTTATATAGGGTTAATGGTTCGCGGTAAAAACCCTGCACGCCCCCACTAAACGAGCCACGGCCCCAGTCAAAACTTACAGTTGCAGTGTTGTATGGAGCAATTGGAGTTAATTGCAGAGCGGTTTGAGGGCTGTTATTAAAACCATAATTAGTTGCTGGCTTGTCCACCTCTACATGGTTAATTCGAGATAACTGCAGGCCTAGTTGCAGCTTACCCATGCTGTCGTGGTTTATCCCTAGTGCAAGATTTACGCCCACGCCCTCCAGGGTGGTGCCAGCTTCCATTGAGGCAACAGGCAGGAGTCCACGATTATTGGTTAGCTGATTGCTGCCAGCATTGAAAAGGTTTGGTACAGCAAAGCCTCCAGCGGCAGCAGTTTGTTGTTGAAAATAATCAAGTTGTAAGCTGGCGATGGTCCTGGCGGAAATATTTGGTGACCAGGTTGCGCCTAAGCTAGTAAAACGGCTGATTAATTGGCCACCAATTTCGCCACCATCGGTAAAACGACAATTGCTGGCGTGGTAGACACCAGGCTCCAGCAGCGCGCTTTCACAGCTGATGTTGCTTATCTGTTGGAAGTGGTTAGCACTATTGTCGTTGTTGTCAAAAATGGAGTTGCTCAACCCTAGAGCCATAACTATTTGGTCCAGTGGTTGCCAGGCCAGCGCCCCAGCAAAGCTTAGCTGTCCAGCATTATTGAGGCTGGAGGGTGGGCTAAACTGGCTGCTCTGTAGTTCGAAAAATAAAGGGGTAGTGCCTGCCGATAAAAAATCGAGGGGCACCTGGCTTCTTGTGGTTTCAACTCGACCAGTGGTTGTCGGCATTGGGTTAAGGGTATATATAGGCCGTGTGTTATTGGTGTTTTCAGGCACTAAAGACCACCCGGAGTTTGCTGGTTGGGAGTCGTTTGCCAGGGCAGCTAGCGGTAATAAAGCCAGGCACAGCACAACTCCAAGAATTATATTCTTGATTTTATAGTTGCTAGTAACTGTTGCCGAGCCTTCAGGTTTCATGGTCTGCCTGCGTTGAGTTTCACAAATACCTGCATTTGGAATGCAAAATCTGCTTATAGTTCCGCCAATTATAGCAAATTTGGGAAGTCTTTTCTGGGAATGTCGCATTCTCGGGCAGGAATTGGCCCCTAATTTGTTACTATAGACATAGTAAGACCCATCGCAAAGGAATTTTAAATGACTTTACTTCATACCCCGGTCTGCAACTATGGTCTGGCGGCGGTCGAATTTGAGCTTCCAGGAGTAGATGCTCGCAGTTGGTCGTTGCAGCAGTGTGCGGGAGAAAATGGGTTGCTGGTTATGTTTATTTGTAACCATTGCCCTTATGTGAAATCGATTTTGGGGAAATTGGTGCGTGACACTAACGAGCTAAAAACTCTAGGGATCAATAGTGTGGCGATTATGGCAAACGACCCTGATGACTACCCGGAAGATAGCTTTGAAAATATGGCGATAGTGGCGCAGGAGCAGCAGTTTTCGTTTCCGTATTTGTTAGATGAGAGCCAGCAAGTTGCTAGGGCGTACGGGGCTGTTTGTACCCCGGATTTTTTTGGTTATAACAGTGAGCTTGAACTGCAATACCGGGGCCGCCTGGATGATAGCGGCAGTCAACATGACCGCCCAGATGCGCGCAGGGATCTATTTCTTGCAATGCAAGAACTTGGCCAAAGCGGGCGGGGGCCAGAGCATCAGGTTGCATCCATGGGTTGCTCAATTAAATGGCGAAATACAGATTGAGGCATGAAAATTTTGTTTCTTGCGAGCCATAGGCTAAGATGTACGCCTACTGGTTGGCCACAAACAGGTTTGGTTTGCCTAATAAGAACAAAATATTGACCTCAACCAGACCACCTAATAACAATGATAGCAATACTGGAGATCCCCCAATGCAGCGCATAAATAAACTCTCTACCCGTGTTCTAACGGCGTTAAGCGCCATGTTTTTACCGCTTATAGCTCAGGCTGAATTAGGCCTGGATGAGAAAATAGAGCAAGCAGTTGCACCGGCTGCAAATGCGGTTGGAAACTTTGTTTTTAGCGCATTTACTATAGCCGGGGTATCGGTTCCCTTTGTTCTGGTCTGGCTGGTTGTGGCAGCCTGTGTTTTCACCGTGTATTTCAGGTTTATCAATTTACGCGCCTTGAAGTTAGGTTTCAAATTGGTTCGTGGAGACTTTAACGATCCTACAGCCCCAGGTGAGGTGACTCATTTTCAGGCGCTGGCAACGGCCTTATCCGGTACGGTTGGTTTGGGCAATATCGCCGGGGTGGCAATAGCGGTATCAATTGGTGGGCCAGGCGCTACATTCTGGATGATTATGGCAGGCTTGCTAGGTATGTCATCTAAGTTTGTTGAATGTACCCTGGGGGTGAAATATAGAAATATTAACCCCGATGGCTCAATCTCCGGTGGGCCGATGTACTACCTCTCCAAGGGTTTGGCTGAGCGTAGTCCAAAGCTTAAGACTTTGGGTAAAGTATTGGCGGCTATGTTTGCGGTTTTCTGTATTGGCGGAGCTTTTGGCGGCGGCAATATGTTTCAGGCCAATCAGAGCTTCTTGATGATAACCACAGTAACCGGGGGCGAGAACAGCTGGCTGGCTGATAAAGGCTGGCTCTATGGCTTAGTGGTGGCGGCTATTGTTGGCATGGTAATAATTGGTGGAATTAAAAGTATCGCCAAGGTGACTTCTAAAGTAGTGCCATTTATGGCGATTATTTATGTTACCGCCGGTTTGGCAATTATCCTGTTGAATATCTCTGCCGTACCAGCTGCATTTGTTACAATTTTCCAAGGTGCTTTCAGCCCTGAAGGCGTAGCAGGCGGTATAATTGGCGTCCTGATCCAAGGGGTTCAACGGGCGGCGTTCTCTAACGAGGCCGGTATCGGTTCTGCCGCTATTGCGCACTCTGCGGTAAAAACCAGAGAGCCGGTAACCGAGGGCCTGGTGTCTTTGTACGAGCCATTCATTGATACTGTGGTGATTTGTACAATTACCGCACTGGTCATAATTCTTACCGGTGCCTACGGTGATTCAGGTGCGAATGGTGTAGCGCTGACCTCAGCGGCTTTCGAGTCCGCTTTTAGTTGGTTCCCGTATGTGTTGGCAGTGGCGGTAGTGTTATTTGCCTTCTCCACCATGCTCTCCTGGTCATATTATGGCCTTAAAGCCTGGACTTACCTATTCGGTGAGCGACCGGTAGTGGCTAATACTTTCAAAGTATTATTCTTGATTTTTGTGGTGATTGGCGCATCCATGCAATTAAATGCGGTGATTTACTTCTCTGATGCGATGATATTTGCAATGGCCTTCCCCAATATCATTGGTTTGTACTTCCTGATGCCGGTGGTTAAAAAGCATCTGGATGATTATTGGGGTCGCTATAAAGCCGGTGAATTGGTAAGCAATCGAAAATAAGTGACGCTGCGGCGGGTTTTTTGCCCGCCAAGCCTTGCTCTAAACCCTTCCATGGGTAACAATTACCAGCGGTCTAATTACTAAATTACTGAGAGCTAATAATGCCAAGCCGCAGAGAACTTGCCAATGCCATTCGCGCATTGAGTATGGACGCTGTTCAGCAAGCGAATAGTGGTCACCCGGGCGCACCCATGGGAATGGCGGATTTCGCCGAAGTTCTCTGGCGCGACTTCCATAAACATAACCCGGCCAATCCCCACTGGCCTGACCGTGATCGCTTCGTGCTTTCCAATGGTCATGCCTCTATGCTGATATATTCCTTGTTGCATTTAAGCGGCTATGATCTCAGCATTCAGGATCTAAAAGATTTTCGTAAATTAAATTCAAAAACTGCCGGCCATCCGGAGTATGGACATACTCCCGGAGTTGAAACCACTACCGGTCCATTAGGGCAGGGGCTTACCAATGCTGTAGGTATGGCGCTGGCAGAGAAAGTGCTGGCGCGACGCTTTAACCGTGAAGACTTCCCGGTGGTAGACCACCATACCTGGGTGTTTTTAGGTGATGGTTGCTTGATGGAAGGCATATCTCACGAGGCCTGTTCACTTGCCGGCACTCTAGGCTTGGGCAAGCTGATTATGCTCTGGGATGACAATAACATCTCCATTGATGGTGAAGTCGAAGGCTGGTTTACTGATAACACTCCAGAGCGATTTCGCGCCTATGGCTGGCAGGTAATTGAAGCCGTTGACGGCCACTGCGCCGACTCTGTAGCGGCTGCTATCAATGCAGCTAAAACCGAAACTGGCAAGCCCACATTGATTTGTTGTAAAACTACAATCGGCTTTGGCTCCCCTAACAAACAGGGTACCTCCGGCGTGCATGGCTCACCTTTAGGGGCTGAGGAAATTGCTGCTGCGCGTAAGGTTTTGAACTGGGAACACCCAGCGTTTGAAATTCCAGATGAATATTATCAGGCCTGGGATGCTCGCCAAACTGGGCAACAGCGCGAAGCTGAGTGGCAAACCATGTTTAACCGCTACCAACAGGCGTTTCCTGAGTTAGCAACTGAGTTTAACCGCCGCATGGCTGGTGAGATGCCGGATAATTGGTCCGCCTTTGCCACCGATATTGTGGCTAAAATGCAGCAAGATGGAGCAGATGTCGCCACCCGCAAAGCTTCGCAGATGGCATTGGATGCCTTTGGGCCGGCATTGCCAGAGTTGATAGGTGGCTCGGCTGATCTGGCTGGCTCGAATAACACCATCTGGCAGGGCAGCGTAGATGTACTGGATGATACTGAGGCGGGCAACTATATCTATTTTGGCGTGCGTGAATTCGGGATGACCGCAATTTGTAACGGTTTGGCTTTGCATGGGGGCTTCAGCCCGTATAACGCTACTTTCCTGGTGTTTTCTGATTACGCCCGCAACGCGGTACGGATGTCGGCGTTGATGCCATGCCAGAATATCCATGTCTATACCCACGACTCCATAGGTCTGGGTGAAGACGGCCCTACCCATCAGCCGGTAGAGCATGTTGCCAGTTTACGCCTGATACCGGGGCTGGATGTTTGGCGACCATGTGACACGGTTGAGACAGCGGTTGCCTGGCAGCTGGCGTTGGAAAACAAACAGCAACCAACGGCGCTGATTCTGACTCGCCAAGGTTTGCCGCATCAGCAGCGCGATAGCGATACGGTGGCTGCCATATCCAGAGGTGGCTATGTGCTTAGAGATGCCGATAAGCCTGCAGCTATTATTATGGCAACCGGTTCTGAAATTGGTTTGGCAATTGCTGCCGCCGCTGAGCTAGAGGCTGCCGGAACTCCGGTGCGGGTAGTGTCTATTCCTTGTGCGGATCTATTTTTGCGCCAGGACCAGGCCTGGCAGGATTCAGTCCTGCCACCACAGATAAAAGCCCGAGTCGCGGTGGAGGCAGGAGTCAGTGATTATTGGTTCCGCTTTATTGGCGATGCCGGAGAGATAATCGGGATTGATAAATTTGGCGCCTCGGCACCGGCAAGTGTACTGTTCGAACAATACGGTTTTACCACTGATCATGTGGTCGCAGCTGTCAATAGCAGCATTCAAGCGGCCCGTTAAAGGAGTTATATTAAATGACGATTAAAGTAGCAATTAACGGTTATGGCCGCATCGGCCGCAATATTTTGCGCTCGGTATATGAAAGTGCCCGTACTGATGAAATTCAGATTGTGGCACTTAATGACCTAGGTGATGTAGCAACCAACGCCCACCTAACTAAATATGATACTGCCCACGGCAGATTCGACGCGAGTGTAGAAGTAGACGGGGATCATTTAATAGTAAATGGTGACCGAATTCGGGTTTTGGCAGAGCGTGACCCTTCCAAACTACCCTGGGCCGAATTGGGTGTAGATGTGGTCTATGAATGCACCGGGTTTTTCCGTACCAAAGATACCGCTGGCAAACACTTGGAAGCAGGCGCAAAAAAAGTAATTATCTCAGCCCCTGGCGGCAAAGATATTGATGCCACCGTGGTTTATGGTGTTAACCACGATATCTTGCGACCAGAGCATACAATTATTTCCAACGCCTCTTGCACTACCAACTGTCTGGCACCGTTAGCCAAGGTGCTCAATGATGCAATCGGAATTAACCACGGCCTGATGACTACTATTCATGCCTACACCAACGATCAGGTGTTGACCGATGTATTTCATAATGATCTGCGCCGTGCTCGTTCAGCAACCATGAGCCAGATCCCTACCAGCACCGGAGCTGCCGCTGCGGTAGGTATAGTGCTGCCGGAACTGAATGGCAAGCTCGATGGCTTCTCCATGCGTGTGCCAACTATAAATGTATCAGTAGTTGATCTGGTATTTGAGGCCTCCCGTGATACCACAGTTGAAGAAGTAAATGCTATCGTCAAAGCCGCCGCTGATTCAGGGCCGCTAGCCGGAGTGTTGGATTATTGTGATGAACCATTGGTATCAATCGACTTTAATCACTCACCAGCCTCGTCCACCCTGGATGCAGGTTTAACCAAAGTGATGAATGGCAATATGGTCAAAGTGCTGAGCTGGTATGACAATGAGTGGGGCTTCTCAAACCGGATGCTCGATACCACCATTGCCTTGATGAATGCCCGCTAGTTCATTTAAGCGCCTGACAGAACTGCTTGGCGAGAGTGATCTTGCGGGCAAGCGAGTGCTGGTTCGGGAAGACCTGAATGTCCCAATTGCAAACGGCAAGGTCAGTTCTGATGCCCGCATTCAGGCTGCCTTGCCAACTTTAAGAATGTTGCTACGGGCTGGTGCCAAGTTGATGGTAATGTCGCATCTTGGTCGTCCGATCGAAGGCCAGCCGGAGGAAAAATTCTCACTCCAGCCGATTGCTAATTATCTCAGTACAGCCTTAAGCCAAACAGTGCGGCTACAAACCGACTGGTTAAATGGCTTTGAGCTAAATCCCGGAGAGCTAGTGCTGTGTGAAAATGTACGCTTTAATCCTGGCGAAAAAGCCAACGATAAACAACTGGCAAAAGCCATGGCCGCACTATGCGATGTCTTTGTTATGGATGCTTTCGGTACCGCCCACCGGGCGCAGGCATCAACTGAAGGGGTGGCTCGCTATGCACCAATCGCCGTTGCCGGCCCTTTATTGTGCGCAGAGCTAGATAGCCTGGAGCAAGCTTTGAGCAATCCCGTCCAGCCGGTACTTGCCATAGTCGGTGGCTCCAAGGTTTCCACCAAGCTTACCGTACTAGATGCCTTATCCAGCAAAGTAGATCAACTAATCCCCGGCGGTGGAATAGCCAATACATTTATAGCCGCCAGCGGATATGGGGTGGGAAAATCACTGGTGGAATTGGATTTACTGGATGAGGCGCGCAAGCTAATGAGAGCCGCCACAGCCAAAGACGAAGCCATTCCGGTACCAGAAGATGTGGTAGTTGGTTTAGAGTTTTCCGCTGATGCCAAGGGTATAACCAAGCCAGTTGATCAAGTAGGTGAAGATGAAATGATTTTTGATATTGGCCCGAGAACCGCAGCCACTTACAGGAAATTGATAATGCAGGCCGGTACCGTTATTTGGAATGGCCCGGTAGGGGTATTTGAATTCCCCGCATTCGCAGCCGGCACTGAAGCTCTGGCAAAAGCCATTGCCGACAGTCCAGCTTTCTCAATCGCTGGTGGTGGTGACACTCTGGCGGCAATTGATAAATTCAATATTAGAGATGATATTTCCTGTATTTCCACTGGTGGTGGGGCTTTTCTAGAGTATCTGGAAGGTAAAACCTTGCCTGCTGTAGCAATCTTGGAACAAAGAGCCCATGGGTTGGGGTGAAGAATGAGCCCAACAATGACATTACTGGTAAAAATTTTAATCTGTATAAGGTTGGAGGATATATGAGTCGCAACAACAATATAATTATCTTGGTTCTGGCTGTACTGGCCATTACTACTAATGTAATTGCCAACCCAAAGTCTGATGCAGATCAATTCCTTTGGCTAGAGGAGGTTCAGGGTGAGAAAGCCTTGTCCTGGGTGGAGGGGCAGAATAAGCAAACTCTGGAAGTATTGGAAAATTTGCCAACCTTTCAGCAGTTTTTTGACAAGAATCTGGAAATTGCAAATTCCAGTGAACAAATAGCCTATCCCAGCTTTCGCGGTGATTATATTTATAATTTCTGGCGTGATGCTACGCATGTACGCGGTATCTTGAGGCGCACCAGTTTGGCTGAGTATAAAAAAGCAGAGCCTGCTTGGGAGACCGTTCTCGATATAGATGCCTTAGCTAAGAGTGAGGATGAAAACTGGGTATATAAAGGCAACAGTTGTCTATACCCTGAATATCGCCATTGCATTGTTAGCCTCTCTCGTGGTGGCGCTGATGCCTCAGTTCGGCGCGAATTTGATATGCAGACAAAGGCTTTCATTACAGATGGTTTTATTACTGCAGAATCAAAAGGTGGGATCAGCTGGATCAATAAAGATACAGTCATGATAGGCTCTGATTTTGGTGCCGGCAGCATGACCGATTCAGGTTATCCGCGGATCACAAAAATCTGGAATCGTGGCTCTCCATTGGCAGATGCCAAAATCGTATTTGAAGGCAAACAGTCAGATGTCGGTATTTGGGGAGTGGTATATAACACCCCAACAGCTAGTTATCCGGTTATTGTTCAGGCAACATCCTTTTATACCAGCAATACCTACTCTTACAATGACGGCGAGTTGACCAAGATTGAAATTCCTGAAGATGCCAATATTAGTGGTATTTATAAAGGCCAGTTGCTAGTTAGACTAAAAACCGACTGGAATGTAAATGTCGCCACCTACCCACAAGGAAGTTTGATAAGTATAGACTTTGAGAAACTTCTGGGTGGTAGCCGTGATTTCAGCCTGGTTATTAACCCGGATAAACGCAGTACGATTAGTGGTTTGTCAATAACCCACGACAAGCTGTTAGTAAATATGCTTAGTAATGTACGCAGTGAGCTTTTCTCCTATACTTTCAACGCTGGTAAATGGCAGCATAGTAGAGTAGATACACCGGCGCTGGGAAGTATCTCAGTAGTAGCCAGTAGCGATACCTCGAATGATGTGTTTTATGCCTATGCTGGATTCCTCAAGCCAACTACGCTTTATTATCTGGATGAGAATCTGCAAAGTCAGGAGTATAAATCTTTGCCCGCATTTTTTGATGCATCCCCTTATATAGTTAGCCAGCATGCAACCAGATCTAAAGACGGAACCTTGGTGCCGTATTTTATGATTGCCCGTAAAGATATACAGTTAGATGGCACTAACCCGGTGTTGCAATATGGTTATGGTGGTTTTGAAATTTCTATGCGCCCCAGCTACTCGGCAACAATCGGGGTAAGCTGGCTGGATCAGGGCGGGGTATATGTACTTGCTAATATTCGTGGTGGCGGTGAGTTCGGTCCGGCCTGGCACCTGGCTGCGCTAAAAGAGAACCGTCAAAAGTCGTATGATGATTTTATCGCAGTTGCAGAAGATTTGATCAAGCATAAGGTTACTTCCCCCCAGCATTTGGGTATTCGCGGGCGTAGCAATGGGGGCTTGCTAATGGGAGTAATGCTAACCCAGCGCCCGGATTTATTTAATGCGGTAGTCTGCCAGGTTCCGCTTCTGGATATGCGGCGGTTTAATAAGCTACTTGCCGGAGCCAGTTGGATGGCAGAGTATGGTGACCCTGATATTCCTGAGCAATGGGAATATATCCGTAAGTATTCACCCTACCAAAACCTGGATGCGGACAAAACTTATCCTAAAGTACTCTTCACCACTTCAACCCGCGATGACCGGGTTCACCCGGGACACGCGCGTAAAATGGTGGCTTTAATGGAGGCCATGGGCAAGCCGGTATATTATTATGAAAATACCGAAGGTGGTCATGATGGCGCTAGTAACAAAAAGCAATCAGCGTATCTGAATGCGCTGGTTTATAGTTATCTTTTGGATCAGCTAAAGTAAATAATTCCCTCTTTGAGGATTGACCTAGAGAATGCACCACTCATAGTGGTGCATTTCTTTTGCCCGCTTGATGTAGATCAGCAAATCGCAAATCAATCGTAATTCTATCTAAACCTGTTTGAGCTTCAGTGGTCGTATGCTTGAAGACTAGTAAACAGGCTTATGTATGTATCAACTTTTTAATCAGAGGTATTTTTATGGGTATTGATGTTGGCACCCAGTTGGTACAGGCGTACCTGCAAGCGAATGGCTATTTCACGGTTGCCGATTATCCTCTGGTCGAAGTAGCTAAGTCGCAGGTAGTCCGCAGTGTTACCGATCTCGATATGCTGGCGTTTCGTTTTGCCGGACAGTCTGTAGATAGTGGCAAAAGTAAGCAGCAAAAGGTAGTGGGGCCAATGGTGCTAACCCCGGATGCAGCTTTGCGTTGTCCACAGCAAGGTACCGACATGATAGTGGCCGAAGTAAAGCAGGGTCGGGCACGGGTTAATTCTGCTAGTCGCAACCCCAGGGTATTGGAAGCCGCGCTAAGTCGCTTCGGTTGTTGTGAGCCCGGTGATGCGAACAGGGTTGTTAGTGAATTATTGCAGCATGGGCAGACACGGGTTATGCATGGGCACAAAATCAGGATGGTCTTGTTTGCATCTTCAGGCGAAAGAGCGCCCGCCGGCTGGCATTTAGTCTACCTCGAACAGGTATTTATGTTTCTCGACCAGTTGCTACGCGAGCACCAGTCCAATTGGCGATCAATTGATTTCCATGACCCGGCTTTGGCATGGCTTTCGCTATTACAGAAAAGCAAGCTATCGTTGCAAATTGATAGTTCGAACTAGATTAAAGCATATCCATAGCGGGTACTCAGAGGAGCAAGAAATTATGAATTGGTTAATAAGTAATTCTTTTTTAATTATAGTGCTACTAGTTTGTATTGGTATGCATATATTTGGTCATGGTAAGCATGAGGACCACAATAAAGATTCTGAAAGGAGAAAATAAATTATGTTGAACTGGAAAATTGTTTGTTGGACACTGGGATTGACAACCGCAGTGTCTTTTGTGATTTGTGTTATTTGGGGTTTATTGATGCCCCAGGCGGTGCATATGCACGAATTCCTTGAATTGGTATTGCCGGCTTTCAAATGGCTGACTTGGTGGGGCTTCCTGTTAGGCCTGGTTGAGAGTTTCTTGTGGGGGTTCTATGTGGGCATAGTTTATGTGCCTATCTACAACTTCTTATATAAGCGTTGGGGCAATGCCCAGCACGATACTAAGGTCGCCTAAGGAGACGAAAATGCGCAGATCAAGCACCAGTCAAAGTTATAAAGACCCGGTTTGTGGTATGCAGGTTAGTCACTTAACCGCCATTGATACATATGACTACGATGGCAAGACCTGGTATTTTTGTGCCACAATATGTTTGGATGCATTCCAGCTAGAGCCTGAGAAGTACATCCACCA